>JALOOZ010000027.1 GCA_025454155.1 Thermodesulfobacteriota bacterium | reverse complement strand
AGGTCGGCCCAGGAAATCTTCCGGCCGTACTTCTGCTTGATCGGCCAGAGCAGGCGGCGCGCCTTGTCCAGGTTGACGTTGTCGGGCCAGCTGTTGACCGGTGCGAAGCGCTGCTGACCCCTGCCGCCGCCACCGCGGCCGTCACCAGTGCGGTACGTGCCGGCGCTGTGCCATGCCATGCGGATGAACAAAGGGCCGTAGTGGCCGAAGTCAGCCGGCCACCAGTCCTGCGAGTTGGTCATCAGCGCAGCGAGGTCTTTCTTCACGGCCGCCAGGTCGAGGCTCTTGAACTCTTCCGCGTAGTTGAAATCCTCACCCATCGGATTGGACTTGGAGGAATGCTGGTGTAGAATCTCAAGCTTCAACTGGTTCGGCCACCATTCGTGGTTCGACGTGCCTCTACCGGTTGGTTGTTTGTTTCCTTCGCCAGGTACCTTTTTGTCGTCAGTCATAACGTTACCTCCTTTCGTTTTCTGATTCTACCCCTTGTGGTGCTACCAATAATAAAGTGCATCCTTTCCCATCTCGCAGATAGTCTCCTTATAGTAACCGATATATAAAAATAAACAATATTTTAAGAGTATATTTACTAACAAATAATTATTCTTATGTAAAGCTGAAAAATTTTTACGCCCTGGCCCTACATGAAGGGCAGAGACCGAAAAAGTCAAGGCGGTGATGCTGAATAGTGTAGCCGGTCTTTTCCACTATCTCTTCGCTCAGGTGGTCGATGCTCGAGAGCTCAGGATCCATGATATGCCTGCATCTGGTGCAGATGATGTGCGGATGGGGAAAGGGCCTGGACCCGTCGTAGCGGTTGCTGCCGTCTGGGAAGCCGAGTTCAAGGACTTCGCCAAGCTCCTTCAAAAGGATGACTGTCTTGTAGACCGTTGCAAGACTGGTGGTGGGGAACGTGGCTCTCACCTTCTCATAGACCTCGGCCACGGTCGGGTGCCCCTCACTGGATGCGATGATCTCGAGGACGGCCATGCGCTGCGGGGTCAGGCGGTAGCTGCGCTCCCTGAGCCTGGAGATCATCTGCTCAAGGCGACTGGCGACCTGCTCGCGATGCTTTGTGGGTGATTCTTTGGCCATGGTGTCTATTCTAATCAAGAATTATTCTTAGTTGATTCTATATATCTCTTATCATTCTGTCAAGTGATCCCTGATTTAAGATCAAAAAATATCATTTCATGCAGGGTATGGTTATTGCCTTCTTTTATGCCAGGGCTATAATTATTCAATAGATGAATCATACGGCTGTATCATGAGTAGGGATAATCAGGGAAGGAGGATGGCTATGCCCGAAGAGATCAAGGCAGGGTGCGCCAGGCCCACGGGTGGGCCAGTGGGGGAAAGCCCCGCGGCAGCACCTCCCGCACAGGAGGGAGAGAGAAAGGAGGCGAAGGTCATGATCAAGGTGGGGGGCAAGGCCCCGGATTTCACGGCCCCGGCGTACATGAAGGGCAAGTTCGTCCAGACCAAGCTCTCTGACAACCTGGGCAAGTGGGTGGTGCTTTGTTTCTATCCGGGTGACTTCACTTTTGTCTGAGCCACCGAGATCTCGGCAGTTGCCGAGAAATATGGCGAGTTCCAGAAGCTCGGGGTGGAGGTCTTCTCCATGAGCGTGGACAGCGTGTTCGTGCACAAGATGTGGAACGACCACGAGCTTTCCAAGATGGTCAAGGGCGGCGTGCCCTTTGCCATGCTCTCCGACGGCGGCGGCCGGGTGGGGAGCGTGTACGGCGTCTACGATCCGGATGCCGGTGTGGAGATGCGAGGCCGGTTCCTCATCGACCCGGACGGGGTCATCCAGGGCTACGAGGTCCTCACCCCGCCCGTGGGCAGGAACGTGAGCGAGACGCTCCGCCAGATCCAGGCCTTCCAGCTTGTTCGGAACAGCAAGGGCACCGAGGCCACGCCCTCGGGCTGGAAGCCTGGCAAGATGACGCTCAAGCCCGGGCCTGACCTCGTGGGCAAGGTCTGGGAGGTCTGGAAGACCACTATGGCCTTTGACTGAAGGCCTCTCTTCTGTCAATGAAAGGGGCTGCCCGGCAGGGCAGCCCCTCCTCGAGAGCATTCGTTCAGACGATGCCTAAACCTTGATCTTGCCGTCCTTCATGGTCTTGGTGGGCCTGAAGGTCTCGATGCCGAACTTGTCTGCCAGCTCGTTGCAGCGGGCCACGAGCTTTTCATAGCCGATGCTCTGGGCCAGCGTGAAGGGTCCCATGCCGCCCCCGCCGTTGGCGATGGCCAGGTCGATGTCCTTGGGGTCGTTCGTCACACCCTCTTCCAGGCACTTGGTTGCCTCGTTCACCTGCAGGGCCACCATGTAGGTGAAGTCATACTCGGTGGTGGGGTTCGACGTGTCGATGGTGGGCCTTCCCGTGGACCAGTCGTAGAGTCCTTTTCCCGTCTTCTTGCCCAGGGTGCCCGCATTCACCAGGTCCTTCAGGGCCTTGCGCGGGGCGTAATCCTTGCTCAGGGTCTTCGAATAATAGTTCTGGGTGTGCAGCACGATGTCCAGGCCCACGTAGTCCAGCAGTTCGAAGGGCGTCATGGGCATGAGGGCCTTGAAGGCGGCGTCGAACTGCATGGGCGTGGGGCTGCCCTTGTCCAGGATGAGCTGGAGGAACAGGGCCGTGGGTGCGTTCACCCGGTTGTAGATGAAGCCGGGGGAATCCTTCTTCACTATGACCGGCACCTTGTTCATCTTCTTGGACACGTCAAAGGTGGTCTGTATGGCCTGGTCCGTAGACTGCTTTGCATAGATCACCTCCACGAGCTTCAGGAGCACCGCGGGGTTGAAGAAGTGCATACCCACGACCTGGCCCGGCCGTTTGGTGGCCGAGGCGATCTCTGTGATGCTCATGGAGGAGGTGTTGCTGGCCAGGATTGTCTTGGCCGGCGCAAAGGCATCCAGGTCGGCGAAGATCTTCTTCTTCAGGTCCAGGTCCTCGAACACGGCCTCGATGACCAGGTCCGCATCAGTCACGGCCGTCTTGAGATCCGTGGTGGGAAGGAGCCTCTTGAGCATGTCGTCGTTCTGCTCGGCAGTGATCTTGCCCTTGCCCGCGAACTTGGCGAGGCTCTCCTTGATGGTGCTCACGCCCTTGTCCACAAAACGCTGCTCCACGTCGTGCATGGCCACCGTGTACCCCGCCATGAGTCCCACCTGGGCGATGCCGTTGCCCATGGCACCGGCACCGATGACTGCAATCTTCTTCACGTCCATAGTATCCTCCTCGAAATCATTCACCCTTGAATTCGGGCTTTCTCTTCTGCATGAATGCGGTGAAGCCCTCGATGGCGTCCTTGGAGGTCGCGCAGGTTTTGCTCCCCTCGGTTTCAGCCTTGAGCCCTTCATCGATGCCCTTGTATAGGTGGGTCGTCACTGCCTTGATGGCCGCTCGGACCGCCAGCGGAGCCTTTTCCGAAAGAGCCTGTGCCGTCTCCATGACCTTGGGCATGAGTGCTTCAGGGGCATAGACCCCTTCCACAAGGCCGGCCGACAGCGCTTCGGCCGGTGACAGCCTCTTGCTGAACAGGATGAGGTCCAGGGCCTTGGTCCTGCCGAGAAGCCGTGTCATCCTCTGGGTTCCGCCCCATCCCGGGATGATTCCGAGATTGAGCTCGGGGCAGCCCATCAAGGCCTTGGGGTTGTCCGTCATGAAGCGGAAGTGGCAGGCCAGTGCAAGCTCGCACCCGCCGCCCAGGGCATGGCCGTTGATGGCCGCAAGGGTGGGCTTTTCAAAGAGGTCCACCTTGGTCCACAGGGCCCGCCCAACCTCTCCGATATCGGGGTGGTTCATGGCATCGGCCACATCCATGCCGGCACTGAAGCACCGATCGCCGGCTCCGGTGAAGACCAGCACACGTGTATCCTTGTCATGAGCCACCTCGTCGAGGGCCTTGTCCAGTTCGCCCAGCATGGCATAGCTGACCGAATTGGTGGGTGGACGGTTGAAGGTTAGTACCATGACGCGGCCTTGTTTCTCCAAGAGAAGGGTTTCATACCCCATAGCGGATCCTCCTTTGAGCAGATGAATGGATACAAGCAGGTGCATGGGTGTGCCATGCATCGACCACTGTACAGGACCAGGGAAATAATTGCCAATATAAAGTGAGCGCTCGCTCGCAATAGGTGGGCGCTCAAGGAGGTGTCCTTACTTGATGGTGAGGCTCACCCGGGAATTCGAGGTCTGTTCAAGCTTTTCCGGCTTGAAGGGGTCTGCCTCCACGAGGAAGATCCGGCCTGGCTCGATCATGCCCCCTTCCGCGAGGTTGTCCCTCACCCTCTGCGACCGCTCCGCGGCGAGGCCTTTCAGGTCTTCATCTCCAACCGTGATGTGCTCGATGATCAGGCGTTTCATCTCATCATCGGGAAGCGATGCAGCGATGCCGAGTATATTCGATGGTTTCTTGAAGGACTCTTCCCTGTAGGCCTTTTTCAGGTATGCACTGTATTCGGCGGGATCGATGATGATCTCGTCGATATTCGATGCCTGCTTCCCGCCCTTGATGAGGTCCTTGAGCTTGATGGCCTTGAGTTTCCGCTCGAACAGGGCTGTCACCAGCCCTGCTCTGTCGCCTTCCGCATCAACGTACCCCTTGATTTCGAGGGTGAGCGAAGGCCGGTCGTTCATAATCTTTGCGAGCTCGGTCAGTTTGTTCCTCCCCTCGTCGGTCAGGGTGGACCTCCCGGGTTCGAACTCGATGGTACTGAGTTCGGTGGCACCGGGGTAGAGTGCCTCCAGCAGGGCGAAGGGCGAGGTGGCGGCCTTTTCGAGGAGGTTCACGATGATCTGTATGATGACCTTTCCCACGTGGAACTCGGGGTCATCGGTGCGTCCGGTGACGGGCAGGTGCAGGTCGATCTTCCCGCTGCTGTCCCTGAGCAGGGCCACGGCGAGCCTGACCGGGAGACTTGTTGCCTCCTTGCTCTCCACCGAATCGCCGAAGGTGAGCTGGTCGATGATGACGTCGTTCTGGGCGGTAAGCTCTTTTTTATCAATGGAATACTTCAGGTTCAAGGAGAGCTTGCCCTTGTCTATGGCATATCCTGCATACTTGCCCGAGTAGGGGGAGGCCGGGCTGAGTTCCATATTCCGGAGGCTTGCCGTGAGGTCCAGGAACAGGTTCTTTTTCAGCGGGTTGATGGAACCGGTGATGGAAATGGGGGCCTGATTGTCCAGTTTTGCCTGCAGCTTGATTTGAGCCTTCTTGAACTCGTCGGTGGAAAGTCCGGTGACGGAACCGGTGACGGCGGTGAGCGACGAGGTGAATTTCGGAACAACGGAGCGGTCGGTAAAGGTGAAGCTGCCGTTCTTCACGCTCACCCTGCCCACGGAGATGCGCTCCAGGGTGCTTTTTCTCGAGGGTTCCGGTTCTGCCTTCCTGACACCCAGAACGGACGACACGTTGCTGGTCCCATCCGGATTAATGAAATACGATGAGGCCGGTGAGGCCAGGGCGATCTCCCTGACGGCGAGGCGGCCGGGGTTCAGGGAAAATTCGATGCCTGTGATGGACAGGTCTTTCCATGAGAGCAGGTCCTCGGCCTTGGCCCTGTCCACGGATGCGAAGTCGGCTATCCGCACATCGCCGGTGAAAGCCAGCTCGAGCGGACGGCCTTCGTTCCTGGCCAGCAGTACGTGCCCTATTGCAGCCAGGGTGCCCCGCCTGACGAGGACCGGCAATTTCTCGATGAAATAGGGCTGGATCCATGCCGGCTGGAACCCGTCGAGATCAAGGTCCATGTCCGCGGATACCGGCTTGAGGGTAAACGAGGTGCCCAGCGAGAGCCTGCCTGTCTGGTTGACGGTGCAGGCGATGCTAACCTTGCCCCCCCCCTTCTTGTCGGTGGAGAGGCCCTGAGCCGAGACGGACAGGTTGCCGGCGGTGATCTTCACCGGCAGGCTGCCTGAATTGTCCGTAAAGGCGATCTTCCCACCGGCAAGGGTGAGCTCATCGATGGTGAGCACCATCGGATCTCCCCCTGCCCGGGCCTTCGGGGTTGCCGACGGAGCCGTTCCGGGGGTGGTCTTCTTCAGGACCTGGGACAGATTCAGGGTGCCGGATCTATCCCTGCCCATGAAGAGCTCAGGTGAGGAGATGTCGATCTTCCGGATGTGGATTTTCCTCTTGAGGAGCTGTGAACGTCCAAGGGTGACGTCGAGAGAGGGCAGGGTAAGCAGCGCATTGCCTTCCAGGTCAGTCACGGCAAGCCCCCTGCAGACGGCATGGGCTGTGGAGTTGGACTCGGGTCTTCTCTTGTCCTTGAACTGCAGAAAGGTGATCGTGGCATTCAGGTCAAGCAGGCCGGACTTGACGACGAACCCTGGTTTCATCGGCAGGTAGGCAAGGTAATAGGGTATGTCGATCTGTTTCAGGTTGATGGAGAGAGAGCTCTCAAGGGACTCGGCGAAAGGCTTCGACCTCCCCTTGAGCGCGAGGGGTGTCCCATTGATCACGGCCTGGAAGGAAGGCTGCACGAAGATGTCCGTGAGGTGCGGCATGTTCGAAAAGAACGGGATGGTCAGCGCGATGCCCCGGACCATGTGGGTCTTATGCATCGGCCGGTCTTCCATCACCACGCTGCCGCCCGTGATCTGGATGTTCGAGATGGAAAACGATTGCGGCTTCTCTCCTTTCTTTTCGCCCTTCAGGAGGTCGGAGAAATTGTAGGTGTTGTCCTCGAACCGGATGATCCTCAGGGAAGGCTTGTCCAGTTTCAGCTCCCGTACGATGGGGGCCCCCTTGAATAGGGACAACCATTCCACGTTGACCGTGAGCGAACCCAGAGAGACGAATGCCCCCGGGCGGGCATGGTCTTTGATGGACAGGCCCTGGACTTCGAGCACGAGGGTATAGGGATTCACCTTGATTCTTTGGATGGTCACGTCCCGGTGGAGAGCCTTGCCGAGATTCTTCGACACCACCGAGGTCAGGACAGGGGGCAGGATGAAGAACCCTGTGATCGTGAACACGACCACCAGGCAGACAAGGACGACTGCAATGGAGCGGATCTTCTTCATCTCTCCTGACCAGATAAGGAGAGGCCCTCTCCGGGCCGTGTTACCCCACAACCTTTATGCCGCGTGAGCGCAGGAAGGCCTTGACCTCGGCGATGCTGAAGGTCCGGAAGTGGAAGACCGAGGCGGCGAGAACGATACTCGCATGGCCTTCGGTGACGGCCTTCTCGAAGTCCTCGAGCCTGCCGGCTCCTCCCGAGGCCACCACCGGGAGCTTCACGGCGTCCGCGATGGCCCGGGTGAAGGGGATATCGTAGCCTGAGAGCGTCCCGTCGCCGTCCATGCTCGTGGGCAGCAGGGTTCCGGCGCCGAGCTGCTCGCAGCGCTGCGCCCAGTCGACAGCGTCCTTGGCCACGGGCACGTTGCCCCCCGAGACGACGAGTTCGAATCCGGAGGCCATGGCCTTGTTCCTCCGTGCATCGATGGCCACGGTTATCTTGCCCGGGCCGAAGGCTTCTGTGGCCTCTCTGATGAGGTCGGGGTTCCTCACAGCGGCGGAGTTGATGGAGACCTTGTCCGCCCCGGCACCCAGAACGGCCTCGATGTCATTCAGAGAACCGATGCCGCCGCCCACGGTGAGCGGGATGCTTATGACCGACGAGACCTTGTTCACCCACTCGAGCCTCGTTTTGCGGTTTTCCTGCGTTGCAGCAATATCCAGCATGGCGAGTTCGTCCGCTCCTTCTTCCTGGTAGAACCGAGCGTGCTCCACCGGGTCCCCCGCGTCGCGGATGTCCACGAAGTGCACACCCTTGACCACCCTGCCCTCCTTCATGTCCAGGCACGGCATGATCTTTATTGCGTCCATGGTGCTCCTCCTCTGAAGATAGGCATTGCAGGGAACGAGTGTAACGGTATAACGGGAAAAGATCAAGCGGAGAGGGCCGGGTCTCATAGGTTTCCGTTTCCGGCCGATGAAAGATGGTGGAGGGACTTTCAGGGGGCATCTATCTCATGCGGCACGCCTCGTCCAACAGTACGGCCCGGGATGCTCATCATTGAAATTGGAAAACCGTGACCTTATGTGAAGGCTTGCAACGAAAGAAGGGAGGCGAACAATGTTGAACCCGTTTTTCGATCCGTGTCTGGATGTCGCCAGGTTCATGGAGACAGCGACCTACCGGCGCGCACCTGAGTTCATAACACCCAACCGGGTCATTCATGAAGACAGGGCTGTGATTTTAAGGAGATTCGACGAAGGCCGCACAGGTAACCCGCTGCTCATCGTGCCGCCCCAGGCGGGACATCATTCGAGCATCGCCGATTATGCGCCGGACCAGAGCCTGGTCCAGACGTGCCTGAAGGAGACGACCCTGCCGGTTTACGTGCTCGAATGGAAGCCCAGCACGCCGACCCGCCAGCACGAGACCATCGACGACCTGGTCCTGCAGCTGCGGCTGAGCGTGCACGATGCCGGCGAACCGGTCATCCTCGTCGGGCTCTGCCAGGGCGGATGGCTCTGCAGCATCTATGCAGCGCTCTATCCCCAGGACGTGAAAGCCCTCATGCTTGCGGCCGCCCCCATCGATTTCACCGCGGGCGGAGGAAAGCTCCAGGACGTGGTCCAGACCATCCCCATCGATTTCTACCGGTGGCTCGTCACCATGGGTTTCGGGAACATGCTCGGAGACATGATGCTCATGGGGTGGAAGATCATGAACCCCTACGAGCGTTTTGTGAGCGACTTCATCAATCTGTGGGTGAACGTGAGGGACGACAAGTACCTGGAGCGGTCCAAGCAGTTTCAGACGTGGTACGAGTTCACCCAGAACATATCGGGCAAGTGGTATCTGCAGGCGGTGGACAAGCTTTTCAAGAAGAACATGCTCATCGGCGGCACGCTCAAGGTTCTCAAGAAAAAGGTGGATCTCGGCGTCATCTCCTGCCCCGTGGCCATGCTGGCCGGCGAGAAGGATGACGTCACCCTGGCGCCACAGCTCTTCAACATGAGCTCCTACATCTCGACTCCGCCCGAGGACATCTTCCAGACCGTGGTGGCCGATGCAGGCCACATATCCGTGTTCATGGGCCGCACAGCGCTCAAGGAGCACTGGCCACCGGCGCTGCGGTTCACGATGGAAAAGGCGGGGCTTGCAGGGTCTCTCACCTATGGGACCGCATCCAGGAGGAAGACTGACCCCGGACCGAGGCCGGATGCAGGTTAAGAGTTCGGTACCCTGAGTTCCTCAAGAAGGGTAGGGTGCGCCTCACCTGCCCCTTTTCTTGTTTGCGGTCTTTTCAGGGGTGGTCGGCTCCGTCTGGGAGAAGACATCCGGGAATGCCGACATGCCCTTCATGGCCTTGCGGGCCATGTCTGAATAGTTCATTCCCATGTTCAGCCACTTGCTGAACTGTGCGTCAAAGGTCTGCTTGAGCTGCAGGTAGGAGTTGATGGCGTCCTGCAGGTGCTTCTCAAAGAACTCGTGGAGAACGGTGCCTCCGGACCGGATGATGAGGTGCAGCAGGGGGGCGGGCAGCAGGGCGTTCTTGTTCCGGGCCTCTTCGAGGACGATCTGGGTGAGAATGAAGGCCGTCACGTCTTCGCCCGTCTTGGCGTCGAGGACCTGCACATCTTTCCCTTCCCTGATGATGTCGGAAACCTGGTTCAGCGTGACGTACGCGCTGTCTTCTGGATTGTAGAGCCTTCTGCTCGCATATTTTTTCAGGATAACGGTTTCGCTCATGCCTCTCTCTAGCATTCTTTCTGCTACATTGCAATAACAACAAACCGATACCACGGCCACTGGATGCCGGAGGTTGCTAATAAAAATAAAATAATCATACAGTTAAATAGGGCCATGAGGCAGCGCGGGAGAACCAGGCCTAGAATTAATTTGCTGCAATGCAACATTTTACCCTTGACATCTGTGCGGGAGACATTATTATAGGAAAGATCAGAACGAAATAACCAAGGAGGTAGTTATGGAAAACAAGGAACTCGTGAAACAGATGGTGGACCTGCAGAAGACATCCTTTGACAACAGCTTCAACATGCTCGTGACCCTGCAGGACCAGATGGAGAAGATGGTGAACACCTTTGTGGACCAGGCGCCGTGGCTCCCCGCCGAGGGCAAGAAGGCCTTTTCCAATCTGATCACCACCTACAAGAAGGGCCGGGAAGACCTGAAGAAGCTGGTGGACGATGGCTATAAGAAGGTTGACGATTATATCGGGAAGTAAGGCCCGGCAGACCCCGGGAAACTACGCAGGAAGGAGGTGCGAACGATGAATTATCCGAAGGATATGGCAAAGCAGGTTATCCAGTTCTACAAGACGACCTTTGACAACAGTTTTTCCACCATGGTCATGCTCCAGGAGCAGGCTGAGAAGCTCATGAAGACCTTCATGGACCAGGCCCCCTGGATGAACGACGATGCCAGGAAGGTCCTGAACCAGTGGACCGGCGTCTTCCAGAAGGGCCGCGATGACTACAAGAAGGCCATGGACGAAGGGTACAAGAAGGTAGAGGACTATTTCAACAAGTTCGGCCAGGGATCATGACGCAGGCGGGACAAGAACAATAAAGAAATAAAGGAAAGAAAAGGAGTTAACGCCATGGATCAGAATATTATCAAGCAGATTGTCGACTTCCAGAAGAGCACCTTCACCAACAGCTTCAACGCCGTTGTAATGCTCCAGGACCAGACCGAAAAGATGATGAACACCTTCCTCAGCCAGGCAACCTGGGTGCCGCAGGACGTCAGAAAGGTCGTGGGCGACTGGGTGGAAACCTGCAAGAAGGGCCGCGAGGAGTTCAAGAGCTCGGTGGACGAGAACTTCAAGCGTGTGGAGGGCTTTTTCTCCACGGCCGACAAGCCCCAGACCAAGACCAAGCAGCAGTAACCGGCCACGGCTCAGATACAAACCGGGGGTGAGAATGGACGACATGAAGGACACCATTGATGCGGGTTTCGAACAGTACGGATACATTCTCAAAGGCCTAGAGCGGCTCATGGGTCTCAGCCTTACTTTTGCAGGCGCAACACGGGAGAAGATAAAGGCGAATGAAATCTACTTCAACGGCGTCTTCAAGTACATCAATGAATTCATGACCCCGTTCTGGATCGCCCTGAATTCTTTTTCCGCCACAGAGCGCGACAAGATTCTCCGCCACACCCCTGAAGAGAGCATGCGGGACTATCTGGAGCTGCTCCTGTTCAACATCCAGGTGGCGCAAAAGGGCATGAACAGCAGCCTCAATGCCATGAGCGACTTCCACCTGAACGAGCTTTCGCGGGCCTTTTCCGCCTGGCTCAACACCATGTTCGAGGGAGAGGGAGAGGATATGCAGGGCTTTGTGGAGCGTCAGGCCAAGCTCCTGGAGAAGGTGGTCTACGAGTACCCCAAGGCCATCGACGACATCGGGCCCGAGTACGGGTTTCACTTCGAGCAGGACGGCTATGAAAAGCTAGCAGAGACCGAACGCTTCACGGTCTACCAGGTGCTCCCGCGCAAGGGAGCCAAGGCGATTCAGCGGCGCAAACCCATCCTCATCATACCGCCCTATGTGCTGGGGTTGAACATTCTGGGGTTCCTGCCCGCGGACGGCAAGAGCTATGCACATGCCTATGCCGACCAGGGTATCCCCACCTACGTGCGTGCCCTCAAGGACATCGAGACCACGCCCGCAGTACAGACCATGACCGGAGAGGACGATGCCCTGGACACCCGGTATTTCTGCGAGGTCATCAAGAAGAAGCATGGTCTGCCCGTGACCCTCAACGGCTTCTGCCAGGGCGGATTCGTGGCCCTGCTGGACCTCCTGAGCGGCGAGCTCGACGGCCTGGTGGACGCGCTCATCACCTGCGTGGCGCCCATGGACGGCACCCGGAGCAAGGCGCTCATCGAATACCTCGCGCATCTGCCGGTCCGCTTCCGCGACCTGGGCTATGCGGTCAAGGAGCTGCCCAACGGCAACGGCGTGGTGGACGGCAAGGTCATGAGCTGGGTGTACAAGCTCAAGAGCATGGAGAAGGAAGCTCCCATTTATACCCTCTACCGCGACCTCATGATGTTCGACGACCCCGCGGGCAAGGACGTGAAGATAACCAGGACCGCAGCCGCTTTGAACCACTGGCTCATATACGACCGCAAGGACATTCCCGAGGCCATCACCAAAATGAGCTTCGATTCATACACGATCCCCATCACCGAAGACGGCACCATGCCCGTGAAGCTTTTCGGGAAGAAGCTCAATCTCAAGCGGATCAATGAGAAGGGGATACATTTTCTCATCTGTTACGCCCAGAGCGACGACCTGGTTGACAAGGACTCGGCGTTGGCGCCCATCGACTACATAGACGCCGAAGTGACCGTGTTTCCCAAGGGCCACGGCGCCATCGCCACCACCTGGTCGCAATCCGATTCGGAGTATGCCATCCACAAGCGGCTGCCGAACGGCATGCGCGGCCCGGTGCGGTTTCAGCTTGACCTCGACGAAGAGGTCGGAAAGGAAGAGACCCATGGATAAGCAGTTTCTCGAATTTTGGGGCAACATGATGCTCTCGGCTTCAAAAGGACAGCAGCAGCTTGAAGACATCATGAAGTGGATGACCGGGAACGTGAAGGACTTCAAGGACGTCTCCGGCATGTTCTGCAAGATGTACGGCATCGAGCCCGGAGGCGAGCATGCGCCCGACTACCTTGCGCTCTGGCAGAAGGCGATAAATGAGTTCAAGGACTCGTATGGAGAACTCGTAGCCCTGATGGACCTGGTGCCCCGGAAGGACTTCATAGCGCTTAACCGGGAGAACCAGGACCTGAAAAAGCGCAACGCCGAGCTCGAAGAGGCGGTGAGGCACTTCAGGTCGCTGCTCGATGACAAGGTCGCATCCCCGGCCGAGGGGGTCAAGGGCTTCCAGGAGCTCATCAATGATCAGGCGCGGCAGTACCAGGACTTCATGAAGAGCGTTACCTCTGTATTCGACGAGCGGTCCAAGACTTCATCAGCAAAACCGAAGACCCCTGAGCCGGCAAAGGCGAAGCCCAAGGCGGCAAAGAAACCTGCACGCAGCGGTGCGAAGGCTGGGAAGTAAAGAAGATCAGATCATGGCCTCGCAGGCCCATGAGATGAAGCGCGTAAAGATAGCCTGAGGGCGGGGTCAACCCTTTTTCGGCGGGCTCGCCAGGGCATCGCCCTCCAGGATTTTCACCCCGTCCTGGTTCACGCACCACGTCTTGAGCCTCACCCGGTTCTTCTCCACGTTCATCTCGGAGACCTCCACGTGGGCGGTCACCGTGTCGCCGATGCGGACCGGGGCGAGGAACTTCAGCTCCTGGCTGATGTAGATCGTGCCCGGGCCGGGAAGCTGCATGCCGATCACAGACGAGACGAAGCCCGCAGCGAGCATGCCATGGGCGATGCGGGTCTTGAAGAAGGTGGTCTTGGCATAGGCCTCGTTCAGGTGGGCCGGGTTGAAGTCGCCCACGATGCCGGCAAAGAGGTAGATGTCCGTCTCGGAGACGGTCTTCGAGAACTCCGCAAAGTCGCCTATCTTCAGTTCATTGATCGATCTGCCCAGCATGGGTTGTCCTCCTTCTCCTTCAAAACCACGAACGGTGGCTCCAGATGTCCTCCTTGAGGCACTGCATGTCCTGCTTCAGCATGAGGTACATGGACGCGTTGTGAATGGCGAGCCCGCCGAGGCTTGCCACGGCCTCGGCCAGCATGACCTCGCCCTCGGTGAAGTCGCGCTCGGTCTCCGAATAATACCGCATGACCCCGATGACCTCGTCCTTTACCTTGATGGGCACGGTCAGGATGGAGGCGATGCCCTCCTTCTTCTTCTCGTCCTTGTACTGCACCTCCTTGTTGGAGGTGGCGTCCTTGATGATCACGGTGTTGCCCTGGAGCGCCTCGGTGACGCTCTTCTCGATCTTCACCGGGCCCTTGTTCAGGTACTTCTTGCTCAAACCGTGGCTTGCCACGAGTTCGAGCACCCCCTTCTCCTTGTCGATGAGCCGAACCGATACCGCCATGACACCGAGCGCCCCGGCCATGTCCACGGAAAGGCGTTCCATGATCACCTTGATGTCGAGGCTCTCGTTCAGACCCTGGGCTATGCTGGTGAAGATGCGGATGTTCTGCGTTATCTGCGTGACGAGGCGGGCACGCTCGATGGCCAGACCGCCCTGCTCGGCCAGGGCGGTGAGGAACCCGATCTCGTCCTCGGAGAAGATCCGGGGGCTGGCGGTATAGAGGGTGAGCACGCCCTTGACCTTGTCCTTCACGATGACCGGAACCACCAGGATGGAGGCGATGCCCTCCCTCTTTTTCAACTCGTGGGTCTTGACCCGCGGGTCCGCGGTGGCGTCGTGGATGGCGATATACCCTTTCTTCATGATCTCTTCAGCGGCGCGCTTGGCCTCCCTTGGCTCGGCATGGAGATAACTCTCGGACAGTCCCTTCTGCGCGATGGGGACAAAGACGTCGCTGAGCTGCTGATCGTCCTCGAAGAAGAGGCACGCGGCCTTGCCCTTCATGGTGTCGATGGCGCTCTGCACAATGAGGTCGAGCAGCTTTTCCCTCTTCAGGGTGGTGCCGAAGGCCCTGCTCACCTTGCAGAAGGTCTTGAAGTAGTCGCTTTTCTCAGGCATTGGTTATCTCCTTTGAAGGCTTTGTATTCTTCGTCCTGGCGGTCCAGGAGCTTTTGGATGCTTTCCTGGCGGTTTTCCTGGCAGGCTGCTTTTTGACCCGGGTTTCTGTCTTCGGAGAATCCCGGTCCTTGAGCCACTGGAGGATCTTGGGGGTGAACTCCCGCTGGGTCTTGGAGCTCACGTAGATGCCTATGTGACCGGTGTCAAGGCACAAGTCCTCCTTGTCCGTGCTCCCCACGACGGAGGTGAGCTTGTCCGCGGCACCGGGTGGAACCAGGTGGTCGAACTGGCCGTAGATGTTGAGCAGCGGCATGGTGAGATTCTTCAGGTTCACGCGCTTGCCGCCGACCACCAGCTGGCTCTTGATGAGAAGGTTTTTCTGATAGCAGTCCTTCACGAACTGCCTGAAGGTCTCGCCGGGGACGTCCGGGCTGTCGAAGATCCACTTCTCCATGCGTATGAAGTTCTCAACGAAGGCTTTATCGTCCATGTTCTCCAGGAATCCCACATACTTGTCGATCATGAGGCGGGCGGGATTCAACAGGAGGAACCCGAAGTTCATGAGGTCCCCCGGCATGTTGCCGTAGGCCTCGATCATCTTGTCCGCGTCCACGTCCTTCATCCAGATGTGGAGCAGACCCTGATCCGTGTCAAAGTTGGTGGGACACACCGTGGTGACCAGATTCTTCACCTTGTCCGGGTGAAGGGCCGAGTAGATCACGCAGAAGGTGCCGCCCATGCAGATGCCCATGAGATTGACCTTGTCCACGCCAACGCGCTCGCGTACGTGGTCGATGATGTTGTCCATGTAGCCGTTCACGTGGTCGTCGATGGTGAGGTACTTGTCTTTCCGGGAAGGATATCCCCAGTCGATCATGTACAGGTCGATGCCCGCCTGGAGGAAATTCCTCACCACGCTGCGCTCGGGCTGCAGGTCGAGCATGGTCTCGCGGTTGATGAGGGCATAGACCACGACCAGGGGGGTCTTGATGTCCCCGGAGGGTTCGCGCATGGGCAGGTAGTGCTTCAGCTTGACGCGGTCCTCCTGGTAGATGACCTCGTACGGCGTAGTGGCGATGTCCGTCTCCAGTGCCCCGAGCAGGATGTCGGATGCCTTTGTCGCCCGGTCCTGTGCCCGGTCGGCATCTTCGGCCAGATGCTTCAGGATGATATCGACCGGGATCTTGGGAGTCTCTTCCATTGTGTCAGCCTCCTGATGCAGTGGACTTCCTGAGTTCCTTGTTCGCCCTTTCCATCTCCTTGACCCGTTTCTTCAGGTGATAGAGCTCGTCGTACAGATCGTCCAGGTCCTTGTTCGTAGGTATGGGGAGCGACTGCATGGCATCGGTGAAGATGCGGTTGCGGGCGCTGATGAAGTCCTCGAAGGCGGTCAGCGTATCCGCCATGACCCTTGTGTACTCGTTCGATTTGAACAGGGACATGTAATGGCCTTCCAGGATCTTGACCCACATCCGGTAATGCTCGTGTGGGTCTTCGGGAAGCTTCTTGAGGCGGACCTGCTCCTCGATCTTCTCGATGAGGACCTTGAATGACTTCTCCATGGGGAGCATGAGGATCTGCAGGAAGTCCCCGAGCTTTGCGTTCATGATGTTGTACTTGTCCACGGCCATGTTGAAGCGTTCCTGGTAGAACCTCACGAGTCCGAGCTGGGGTATCTTGAGGTACTGGCGGATCTCCTTGTCGTAGAAATCCGACCATGCCTTGATGCCGTCCTGGTCGAGGTTGTCGAAGCGGTAGGCCTCGGTGTGTTTTCCCAGGGCCTTGATCTTCTCCGCAGCCTGGGCCTGGGCCTGGAGGAAGCCCTTCATGCCCGTCTGGAAGAATTTGCTCATGATGTCGGGAAGGGTTGCCATGCCGCCGGCAATGGTCCCGGCCGCCGAAGGCTCGCTCATGGCGCTCGACAGCGTTCCCCAGGTCTTGAAGATGGACATCAAGGCCTCCTGCGAGGGCCGGGCAGGTCCTTCGGTCGACCCGCTGCCGCCAGCGGTGTTTCCGGCCTGCATGCCGGAGATCCCGGAAAATACCCCGGTGAAGACCTGGTTCATCATGTTCAGCCAAGGCTGCAGGAAATCTGCGTTCGGTGTTGTTTCCGGTTTGCTCTCTTCCATCATTCACCTCGTTCCCAAAGCACTGCTACTTGAGCGGTGCGGATAAAACATAACAGCCACTATTCTGTTCTTATTAGTGTCAGCTTCCCTATTGTCAATGGAGAGCCGAATGCTCTCAAGGAAAGAATCTCCAGGAAGTGCCGTTTCGGGCCTTTCCAGGCCGATGCGCAAAGCCTCTTCACCGGGGATTTGCACCTTGACAAACAAAATCCGCTTGCATATAAGAGGCGGTGGCGCGGGAATAACTCAGTGGTAGAGTGTAACCTTGCCAAGGTTAAAGTCGCGGGTTCGAATCCCGTTTCCCGCTCCAGTCCTTTTTCTCTTTCATTTTCCAACCCATCCTGATGAGGGTGGAGTTTCATGCAGAAAGCCCTGCCAGAAAAAAGGGGTTTGACTCCAGGGGACAATGAAAGGAGGAATCCTTGGCCTGCTCAACTCCCTTAAACATCACGGATACGCCCGGTAGAGCATCCTCGGGAAGGCTATTGTCTCTCGCACGTGCTTGAGCCCGCAGATCCATGCCAGCGTCCGTTCGATGCCCAGACCGAAGCCCGAGTGCGGAACGCTGCCGTACTTTCTGAGGTCGAAGTACCAGCCGTAGCGCTCCGGGTCGAGGCCGTTGTCCTGGATGGATTTCAGGAGGATCTCCGGGTCGTCCTCGCGCTGGGAGCCGCCGATGATCTCGCCGTAGCCCTCGGGGGCGAGCAGGTCTGCGCACATGACCAGATCAGGCCGCTCGGGGTGCTGCTTCATGTAAAAGGCCTTGACCTTCTTGGGATAGCACTCGATGAACACTGGCTTGTCGTAGAGCTGGGTGATGATGGTCTCGTCGTCGCCGCCCAGGTCGGAGCCCCACTCGATGTCCGATCCGTTTTTGCGGAGAATCTCGATGGCCTCGTCATAACTCAGCCGGTGGAAGGGTGGCACGACTTTTTTCAACGGCTCGATGTCGCGCTCGAGCCTCTTGAGCTCTTCTTCCCGTTCCCGGATGGTGTTCTGCACGATGTAGGACACGAAGTTCTCCTGGAGTTCCAGGTTGTCCCTGTGCTCGAAGAAGGCCATCTCGCCCTCCACCATCCAGAACTCGGTGAGGTGCCGCCTGGTCTTGGATCGCTCGGCCCTGAAGGTGGGACCCAGGCAGTAGACCTTGCCCAGCCCGTAGATGGCGGCCTCCAGGTAGAGCTGTCCCGTCTGGGACAGGTAGGTCTTGCCCAAGTCGAAGTATTCCACGGAAAAGAGGTTGCTTGAATCTTCCCCGACGGTGGTGGTGAAGATGGGGGTGTCGATGAGGGTGAAGCCGTTCTTGTAGAAGAACTCCCGTACGGAGCGGACCAGGGCGTCCCGCACCCGCATGATTGCGACCTGCCGGGGGGATCGCAGCCACAGGTGGCGGATGCCCAGCAGGAAGTCGGGCCCGTGCTCCTTCTTGCCGATGGGGAACTCCTCGGATTTCTGCAGGATGGACATGGCCGTCACATGCAGCTCATAACCGCCGGGAGATCTGCCTTCTTCGACTATCTTCCCGGTCACGGTCACGGACGACTCCAGGGGCAGCTTCCTGATCTCCTCGTAGAGTTCGCCCATGGCCTCGCGCTCGGCGATGGCCTGGCAGACGCCGGATCCGTCCCTGATGATGAGGAAGGATACCTTTCCGCTCGATCTGCGGTTTGCCACCCATCCCCTGATGGTCACCGTTTCACCCGTGTGCCGGGGGAAGTCCGCTATCAGACATGTGCTCATGGTTGACTCCGCTGTTTTTGTGTCTTGGAAAGATGTCATATCGCATTTGCCGAGCATCTATCAACCCCATTCCTCATGTACTGCCCTTGCATGTGGAGTGTCATCATGGTATTTTTTCCTCATGCGGTTCATTTATAAAATGTGGTTCGAGATGGGGGACAAGGCGGTCTTCGGCATGGGGCTCTTCCGGCTGCTCACCCTGGTGAAACAGACCGGTTCACTCCACAAGGCTGCGAAGGAGCTCAAGATGTCCTACCGTGCAGCCTGGGGCAAGGTCCGTCAGGCAGAGGACAAACTCGGCGTTGATCTGCTCGAGAAGGGTAGGCACGGGAGAACCGGGGCACACCTCACGGACAAGGGCGATTTCATGGTGGTCCAGTTCGAGAAGCTCCTTCATGAGATGGATGCGTTCGTAACCAAAGGCACCCTGGC
>JALOOZ010000166.1 GCA_025454155.1 Thermodesulfobacteriota bacterium | reverse complement strand
TCCTCCTTCGGCCTGACCGAGCCCAATGCCGGCTCCGATGCGGGTGCAAGCAAGACATCAGCGCGCCTGGAGAACGGCAGGTGGGTGATCAACGGCAGCAAGATATTCATCACCAACTCCACGTCGCCCATGGCGGCCATCTGTACCGTGCAGGCCATCACCGGGAAGAAACCCGACGGCAAGAAAGAGGTCTCCTGCATCCTGGTACCCAACGGGACCCCGGGTTTTGTCACAAAGAAGATGACCGGGAAGATGATGTGGCGGGCCTCCGACACCGGCGAGCTCTATTTCGACGACTGCCGTGTACCCGAGGAAAACCTGCTCGGTGAACGCGGGGAAGGTTTCCACCAGATGCTGTCGACACTGGACAACGGCAGGCTCGCCATAGCTGCCATGGGCCTCGGCGGTGCCCAGGGCGCCTTCGAACTCGCCCTGAAATACGCAAAGACCAGGGAGCAGTTCGGTGCACCGATATCCACGTTCCAGGTGAACGCCTTCAAGCTCGCCGACATGGCCACCGAGGTCGAGGCTTCGAGAAACCTGCTCTACAAGGCATGCAATCTCAAGGATGCCGGGCAGCAGTTCCGTACGCAGGCAGCCATGTCCAAGCTCTACTGCTCGGAGGTCATGGGAAGGGTCGTGGACCAGGCGGTCCAGATTCACGGCGGATACGGTCTCATGAAGGAATACAACATCGAGCGCTTCTACAGGGACTACAAGCTGCTCACCATCGGTGAAGGGACCTCCGAGATCCAGCGTCTGGTAATCTCGAGGCAGATCGGGTGCTACAATACCTGATCATGGTCAAGACGAGGTAACTCCTGCCGGGCCATCATAATCTCGATGATGGCCCGGTTTTCATTCACGCGCCCTTGATGGGGAGTTCTGAGACCTCTTGAATCCGGCCGAGCAGGTTTTTATAGAGCAGCTCCTCACCTTCAAAGGTGAGGTTGATCGCTCCATTCGGACAGATTTCAGCACACCGGCCGCACCCTGCGCATGCTTGCCCTATGCTTGCCTTCCCGCGCAGAAATGAGATCGCGGCAAGGAAACAGTTCTCCGCACATTGCCCGCACCCCTGGCATTTTTCAGGATCCACACCGAGCACGATGCCGGGAAGCCTTTTGTAGGCCCGGTCCAGTGTCGGCCCCCTGTTTGTCATGTAGGTGCGGTAGATGCAGTTCCTGTCATCGCAGAAGCAGATGAACATGAGGTCGCGGAATCGCGTTCCAAAGGCCACCGGATCGATCCACACATGGGCGATGTTCGCAATGAGGCCTGCATCAGCGGCGCGATGCACGTGACGGATCGCCTCTTCGGTGGAGACCATCCGCCCGTGGCTCGGGTGTATGCGGCGAATGGCAGGCCCCAGGGCCATGCACCCGATGTCCCGCGGAGGCGTGTCCACTCTGTTGTGGTTGCGGCATATGCATTCATCCAGGATGAATTTCTCTTCCACATCGGCGACGAGCCGTTCAATGATGCGCCGGGGGAGCACCACACTCTCAGGCCGATCCACCGTCACCTGAATGGGGATCGATGTGACCTCGTTGAAGGGCCTCATGAAGAAAGGCCTTATGAACCACTTGAAGAAGGGGACATTGCTGAGCCTTTTGCCGGCACCTATGATCGGCCATGAAAGCCTGACAGCAGCTCTTACGAAGGCTTTCCCGGGACCGTGGTGGATGAACATCATGGCAGACCTCCTGTTGTTCGACATGCCCGTCGATACGAAGATGACCGCCGCAGATGAGGCTGATCACCGTTCATCTTTCCATACAACAGCTGCGGCCGCAAGAACAAAGTGGCTCCCGACTGTATGCCATGGGAAGCATCCGGGCGGACCGGCGGTTCCGATGACTCCGCAATGGATGGTCATCGTTTCCGCCTGTGCCCGCCCGGGGAGGGTAATCGGTCCGCTCGAACACCAAAGGGATCTATATCGCAACCTCGGCTGAAACGCTCGTTTCCACTTCGAGGCCGCTCTGATTGGTGACCTTGAGTGCTATGGTCGCTCTTCCTTCCTTCACATCCGTCACCTCGCCGCTTGTTGTGATGACATCGTCGATATGGACAGGCGAGGCGAATCTGCATTTGAATCTCTTGATCTTGCCGGGATCTCCCTGCCAGTCGGTGATGGTCTTGACCACAAATCCCACTGCGCACAATCCATGGAGTATCACCCCGCCGAGCCCGACCATCTTCCCGAATTCGGGGTCGATGTGGATGGGGTTGAAGTCCCCGGATGCCCCGGCATAGTAGATGGCCCTGTACCTGTCCACGGTCTCCTGGCTGCTGAAGGTCACGCCCTTTTCGATCTTCACCTTATCCATAGTCATTTCCTCACCACGAAGGTATAGATTCCCTTGCACACATCCCTGCCGCTCTGGTTCTTCGACAACAGCTCGACCGAGATCACGTCCAGCTTCTCCTTGTTCTGTATATGGCTAATCCTGGCCGTCGTGGTCACGGTATCTCCGGTTCAGCTTCAGCTCGTTGTCGAAGAAGATCGGCTCGATGAGATACGCCCCGAACACCACGCAGAAGGTGGGCGGTGCGATGATGCACCCGTACTTGGACTTCTTCGCGAATTCCTCGTCCACATAGTGGGGGTCCGGATTCTTTATCGCCTTGGCGTACTCCTTGATCTTCTCCTTGCACACGTCATAGCTCTGCGCCGGCCATGTCTTGCCGATGAATTTCGTGTCAATCGACATGATTCTTGCCTCCTTCCAGGATTAATGGACTTTGCTCAGGATGCTCTTCGCAATGAGCACCCGCTGAATCTCCGATGCGCCTTCCCCTATCTCGCCCAGCTTGGCATCGCGATAGAGCCGCTCCACCGGGTACTCCTTTATATATCCATATCCGCCATGGACCTGCACGGCCATGCTGGCTATCTTCGTTGCGGATTCGCTGGCAAAGAGCTTCGCGCACGAAGCAAGAATGGCCGACTCGGGATCATTCACCTCTTTCGCCCAGGCTGCCTTCAGTATGAGCATGCGTGAAATATCGGTCATGATCATCATGTCCGCCAGTTTGAACGAAATGTCCTGGTACCGGTTGATCGGTTTACCAAAGGTCTTGCGCTCCTTGGAGTACGAGTTCGCATAATCCATGCATGCAACGGCGATGCCCAGCGACACGGTTGCCATACCGATTCTCCCGTATTCCAGGGTCTGCATGGCCTGAATGAAACCTGCCCCGACCTGTCCTAGCACTGCGCTTCCCGGAACCTTGCAGTCCTCGAGAAAGATCTCGGCGGTGGGTGATCCACGGAACCCAAGCTTGTCGAAGGGTTTTCCCACGACATACCCGGGGGTGTCTTTCTCCACAAGGAAGGCCGTTACGCCGGATCCCGGTCCAGCCGCCTTGTCGTTGTATGCCATGATCAGGCAGACATCCGCAATGGGGGCATTGGTGATGAAGGTCTTGGACCCATTAATGATCCATTCGTTCCCTTTCTGTACCGCCGTGGTCTTGATCGCCGCGGCGTCGGACCCTGCCTCCGGCTCGGTGAGGCCGAACGATCCGATGATGTCGCCCTTTATGATCCCCGGGAGATACTTGCTCTTCTGCTCCTCCGTGCCGAACAGTTTCAGGGGCACCCCGAAAAGGCCGTTGCTCGCCCCTGCAGAAAGGAAGGTGGAGGCACAGGTCCTGGCAACCTCTTCCCCTGCTATGGCCTGGCTCAACAGGTCAAGATTCGATCCGCCGTATTTCTCATCGTGGGCCATGCCCAGATACCCTATGGCGGCCAGCTTCTTGATGTTCTCCCTTATGAGGACCTGGACCTCCTCGTGGGAGGCCGCGTCTAGCAGGGGCGCCCTGGGAGCAAGTTCCTTGTTGCAGAAGGTGGAAAAATTGTCCTTTATCGATTTCTGTACATCATTCAAGGTATAGTTCATCTCGTTGTTCTCCTTTCCGGCACTACAGGCTCATGAGACGTGAAATGATGAATCTCTGAACTTCAGAGGTGCCTCCGCCTATCTGACCGAGCTTGGCATCCCGCAGCAATCTCTCAACAGGATACTCATGGATATATCCGTATCCGCCAAATATCTGCACGGACTCGAGCGCTGCCTGCATACCCCAGTCGCCAACGAATGCCTTGGCAATGGATGTATGCATGTGGTTGAGAGGCAAACCCGCATCCTTGTCATAAGCCACCCTGTAGACCGCCATCTTTGAGGCCTCCATGGTCACCTTGATGTCTGCGAGCTTGTGCTGGATCGCCTGGAACGACTTGATGGGCTTACCGAACTGTACGCGGTCTGTAGCGTAGCGGGCGCACTGCTCGATCATGAACATCATGCCGCCCACGAAAGGAGCCAAAAGAGCGCTCCTGTCCCACGAGAGCGTTTCATGCGTGTAATTGAAGCCGTGTCCGACCTCACCCAGGAGGTTCTCTTCGGGAATTTCGCAATCCTCCAGGAACACCTCGGACGTCGCGGAGGCCCGCACCCCCATCTTGTGGAAGGGTTTTCCCGTCGAATAGCCCTTGAACCCCTTTTCCACGATGAAGGCCGTGATGCCCGCATGCTTCAGGGACTTGTCCACCGTCGCATACACCACACAGATATCGGCGACAGGTGCATTGGTGATGAACGTCTTGGAGCCGTTGAGAATCCACCTGTCTCCTTTCTTCACCGCCGTGGTCTGCATGGACGCTGCATCGGATCCGGCATTCGGTTCCGTCAACCCCATGCAGCCGATCCACTCGCCGGAAGCCAGCTTGGGGATGTACCGCTTGCGCTGAGCCTCGCTGGCGTGCTTGAACAAGGTGTCCGTACAGAGGTAGGTATGGGCTCCAAGCGCCAGCAGGTGCCCGCTGTCAACCCCGGCATGCCCCAGGGCCTCTCCTGCGAGGCAGCAGGTTACGACATCCGCCCCGGACCCACCGAAGTCTTCAGGAAACGGCAATCCGAGAAGCCCCATATCCCCGAGCTTCTTCCATACCACAGGGCTGAATTCAGCCTTCAGGTCGGCCTCTTCGCAGAGCGGCACGATCTCATTCTTGGCGTACTTATACACAGATTCCCTGAACATCAGTTGTTCTTCTGAAAATCCAAACTCCATATACCCTCCTTTTAGGTATTCTTTTCCTTCAGCAATATCGTTGCGATGTAATCCTTTATCATCGTGGTGTACTTTTCGTAGTTGAACGCCTCATTATCCAGAACGTATTGCACTATCGTCCCCTGGATTACAGAGACGATGGTCGTGGCGGTAAAGGCCACATCCACTTCTCTGAAGATCCCTGTGGAGATACCTTCTCTCACGATGGCGGCGCACTCATCACGGTAGCTCTGAAGAAGCCTGTTGTTTGCCTGGCGCATACGGGGATTGTGCTTTGTCTGTGTCCAGAAATCTATCAGTACATAGAAGTATTCCTTCTCCTTCTCCGCGAGGTTGAAGGCCTGGTCCATGTATGCGATCAGCTTGTTGAGGGGGCTCTGGGACCGGATCAGCTCCTTGTTCAGGTATGACTTGATGTTCAGGTTGATATCCTTCAGGAGGTTGAGCAGCAGGTCCTGCTTGTCCTTGAAGTAATAGTGCACGAGCCCGGAGGACAGTCCCGACTCCTTCGCGATGTCCTTGATGGTGAAGTTGTAATAACCCTTCCGGCTCACAACCTTGTACGCGGCCTTTATCAGCTGGGCCCGTCTCATTTCACTTATGTCGTTTGATTTTCTGTCTTCCATTTCCTTGCCTTGTTTCTTCATGGCCATCATTTATTGGTCGTCCAATCAACCGGTTGCGAAAAAAATTAAGCCTTCACCCTGATCCCGCACATATTCACGTAACTGGTCCTTTCAGGGAGATCCTTGAGCGAGATCCACTCATCATTCGATCCGGAATCCCGCATCTTCTTCTGGTATACATGCTCCTCGACGGGGTTTGTACCGCCCATCACGATCTGGGGATCGCGGCTCGACGCAAGAATCGCGGGGTCCACGACAATGATCCCGATATCGTCATAGTTCCCGGCTATCCCCTTTACGTCCGCCGACCGAATCATCTCCCTGAGTTTCCCTGGAATGTGATGCACCTGTTCCCTGGTGAGAAATGAGCCCATCATGTCAGACATATCCTTCCCGAAGAACCGTGCTACATCCGACAATCCGTCTGATGCCATCACGAGCCGGTACCCCTTACCCTTCAACGTCAGCTCCTTAACCCCTGAAATGCCCTTGCTCCTGCCTGCGAAATTCATGTTCGGCTCGGTCCGGTATTCCACCCTGCCCGTTGACCTGTTCACCACCGATACCGTGCTGTCCCCGCCATTGATGATGCATAGGGAAGCGCCCGCTGCATTCCGTCTTACGGCAGCCAGGCTGAAGGTGGCCTTATGCTGAAATTTCTGAACCGCAAAAACCCTGTTGACCAGTTCGAGCCACTCTTCCTTCCGTCCCGGCACACCCTCTCTTGCCACCTCTTCACCGAGCCTCTCGAGTATGTCGCGTGAAGCCCGTGAATAACGTTCCGTGCTGTCGGATAACGCGAAAAAGGAATCCTTCAGGTTCAACAGCAAGCAATCGCCGTTGCCGTATCCGCTCCTTATCTTTTCATGACCCGTCACGATCAAGGCTCCGCATTCGTTTTCCTTGACGATGATCCGTGCATCGGGATTTATCCTCACCTCGTTAATGTCAGTCTCCTCGATCTCGCAGCATGCCGAGAGATCAGTCGATGATCCTGAAGTAGAGGATGTCCTTGAGGGTCCCCTTCTTTTCCTCTGAAAAGACCGGCTCCACGCGCGCGCCGATCTTCACTTTGCTCTCGTCGTCTATGCTGATGTAGTGCTGGAACAGCGTGTCCGCGCCATCGAGCTTGATGTAGCCGTACCCGTAGGGAACGGGCTTCTGTTCGCCTGTCTCTGGATCGATGAAGGCATAGCGGAGTATGGTGAAGGTCCCTATCCTGCCTTTGGGTCCGACCTCCACGAAATCCTTCATCTCGACGAAGCATTCTCCGCATACCCTGCGAGGGTGGATGTAGACCTTCCTGCACTTGGGACACCTGGTCCCCAGAAACACCCTTCGCTCCTTGAGCTCCTTGAAGAACTTGCTTCCATACATGCCGACGGCATAATGAAAAGGCTGTTCCTTGTCCCCGGATTCTACAATTATGTGTTCCCTTTCGGCCATCTCATCCTCCTAGAATGCGGGCTTGTTCTTCCCATGAAGAATCATGTCTGTCCAAAAGCATCCGCCGAAACCAGTGCTTACTCCCATCTTTACATCGGGGACCTGGCGCGCCTCCGCCTTGCCCATAACCTGCAGGGCTACCTCCGCGCACCGGATGAGCCCGGTGGCGCCGATGGGGTTGCAGGCGATGACCCCGCCCGACGGATTGATGGGGAGCTCGCCGCCCATGTCCGTGGCCCCGCTCCAGATATACTCTGCGCCTTTTCCGCGCGGCACTATCCCCATGTCCTCGATCCAGATGATCCCTGCAAAGGAATATGGCTGATAGAGTTCGATGACATTTATCTCCTTGCTCGGTTCCTTGATGCCCGCCTTGGAGAACAGTTCCCTGGATGCTTCGGCCATGCTGTCCAGCTCACCGAAATTGGCATCGTTCAGGTAGGTGTAGGTATGCCTGTTCGACGTTCCCCATATCCAGTCAGGAACAGGCGCAATCTTTTCCGCCACGCCCTCGCAGGCCATGATCACCGCACAGGCACCGTCCGTGCGCGGACAGACATCCAGGAGGTGGATGGGATCGGCGAGCATGGGGGAAGCCAGCACTTCCTCTATGGACACCTCTTTGCGCAACTGCGCATGCGGATTGTTGCATGCATGTTTTCTGTCCCGGACGGAAACCCTTGCGCCGTCGCGATCCGTCGCACCATACTTGGCCATGTAACCCTGGGCCTCCGCCGCAAGTCCGGAGATGGCGCCGGCAAAGACGAGCCTGTCCCATACCGGGTCGAAGGCGGTGGTGATGGCCCCGGTCGTGTCCGATTCGGAGTTCTTTTCCCACCCGATGATGAGGACCTTGTCGAAAAGCCCGGAGGCGACCATGTGATATCCGCCGATACCCAGGGTGCAGCCCGTCGTCCCTCCGGTGGTCAGCTTGAAGATGGGCTTCATGACACCGCCGGAGCCGTCGACGCTCCAGCAGTCCACATAATTGATGCCCTCGAAGTGATCCATGTTCCCGATCACGATTGCGTC
>JALOOZ010000165.1 GCA_025454155.1 Thermodesulfobacteriota bacterium | reverse complement strand
AACGCGCAGGCGGGATCATTGCCCACCCTATGCAGGCCGTAGCGATCACCTGGCCCAGCTTTGAACATTTCCAGGATTTCATCCCTGAAGACGGGATCTAACTGGATGCACAGCTGACACAGGTGCACTACACGGAACACCTTTGTTTCCATCGCCCCCTCAAGCCCGGGGATGAGCTCATGGTACAGGGTAAAATCGCAGCCATTCTACCCCACCGGGCAGGCACCCATGTCGTCATCCGCCTCGATGCCTTCGATTCCACAGGCGCTCTTGTCTTCACCGAGCACAACGGAGGTATGATCCGTGGCGTGACCTGTAGCTCCGCCGGACAGGGGGAGCAGGACCTTCCTGTAGTACCGCAGCCGCATTCCGACATGCCCGCCATATGGGAGGCGGGCGTCCATATCGATCCACTGACCCCCTTTATCTACGACGGGTGCACGAATATCTTCTTCCCCATCCATACCTCGGTACAGTTTGCCCATGCCGTAGGGCTACCGAATATAATCCTTCAGGGTACGGCCACTCTGGCGCTAGCGGTGAGGGAGATCATCAACCGGGAAGCTGCCGCCGATCCTCGATGCCTAAAGACACTGTCTTGCCGCTTCAGCGGTATGGTGCTACCAGGGGAAGACATCGTAGTCCAGCTCAACGAAAGACGGCGGGATCCCGGCGGGAAGGATCTCTTCTTCTCGGTGCAGAAAGCTTCCGGGGGCAAGGCCGTTAGTCGAGGTTTTGCCCGGATCGAAGACGCTCAGAGTTAGAAAGCACACGCCGGGTGTATGCCATCAGTGTCCATATCCGCGGGCCATGGTATCCAAGAGGGAATTGTATACTTCCACCGTGAAAGATATAACTTGAGTCGATGGGTATACCGGCGGGGGATGAAGTGCATACAAGAAAGGGGTTACAGGAAGATCCCATAACCCCTCAAAATAATTTGGTAGTCCCAAGGGGAATCGAACCCCTGTTTACGGCGTGAGAGGCCGTTGTCCTAGGCCACTAGACGATGGGACCATAGTCATTGGCTGGGGGACTAGGATTCGAACCTAGATAAACGGAGTCAGAGTCCGCTGTCTTACCATTGGACGATCCCCCAGCGTACTTAGCTCTTCTAACGGCAGATCAGGGGCTTGTCAAGGTGTTTTTCTCCGGCCAGGAAACCCACTGGATGGTGCACTGGTGCGGGTTTCAAGGGATCTGGCTTTTGGAAAACACCCCTGTTCTCCATGCGTGGATATCCATGTGAAATGCCTTGTCTTGCCTCTGTGCGGATGGTATCTCTATGTCCATGACCATCAAGGACGAGAAACTCTACATCGTGATGGTGGGCCTGCCCTCCCAGGGAAAATCCACCATAGCGTACCGGCTCCAGGACATCTTCAAGAAGAACGACATACCCACCATGATCTACAACAACGGGGAGCTCCGCAGGAAGTATGCACCGAGCGAAACGTGGATGTCGGAATTCTACAACCCCCACAATGCCGAGGCCGTGGACCTCAGGAAGCAGTTCGCCCTCATGAACATCCAGAGGGCGAAGAAATACCTGAAGAACAAGGGCCAGGTGGCCGTTCTGGATGCCACCAACGTGAGCCGGTCCAGGCGCGAGCTCATCGAGGAGCACCTGCAGGACCACCCTGTGCTCTATATCGAGTGCATCAACAACGATGGGGACATCGTCGACCTGAGCATCCGGCACAAGGTCCGCTCTCCGGAGTTCGCATCGATGAGCCAGGAGCAGGCGGTCATGGAGTTCAAGAAGAGGATCGAATACTACCGCATGATCTACAACCCGCTGCACGTCGAGCGGAACTACATCCTCATGGACTCCCTGCACAACCGCATCATCAGCGAGCAGATCGAGGACCAGCTTCCCCTGTACTCACGTATCCGCGATTGCCTGGTCACCGATGTGGTGAAGAGCCTCTTCCTCATCCGCCACACCGAGAGCATGTTCAACATCGAGGACCGCATCGGCGGAGACCCGGACCTCACCCCCCGGGGGAGGGCCCAGGCGGAGGCGCTGGGTCGGTTTTTCCAGAAGAAGAGGATATCCTACATCTTCACCAGCGAGAAGAAGCGGACCATTCAGACCGCCGAGCCCATCAGGGAACTCCAGCACGATTGCACCATTGTCCAGCTCAAGGAGTTCAACGAGATCAACGCCGGTATCTGCGAGGACATGACCTACGACGAGATCCAGCGCTTCAAGCCCGATATCCACTCGGCCCGCAAGGCAAACAAGTACAACTACGCCTATCCCGGGGGGGAAGGCTATGCCAGCATGAAGGAGCGGATCAAGATAGGCATCAAGAAGGCCTTTTTCCTGAACCAGCGGCCCGACAACATCATGATCATCGGGCACCGGGCCGTCAACCGTATGATCCTCTCGCACTTCCTCTACCGGCGGGAGGATGATGTCCCGTACATCTACGTGCCCCAGGACAAGTTCTACCACATCGTGGCGACCCAGGACCGCAAGGTGTTCGAGTTGAAGAGGTACCAGTAGGTCAGAAAGTCCTTCCCATGGACTCGAGGGCCTTGACCATGGCGGAGGCGGTTTCGAAGTCCGGGTTTATGCACAGGGACTTGACGAAGCACTCCCTGGCCAGGTCGTTCTGCCCCATGTCCAGATAGGCCCGGCCCAGATTGAAGTGGATGTTCTCGTCGTCGGGGTGGATCTTGATGGCCTTCTGATAGATCTTGACGGCATCGGCATAGCGGTTCTGCCTCCGGTAGATGATCCCCAGACTGTTGTAGACATTCGTGGTATTGGGATTGAGTGCGATGATCTCGTTGAAGATACTCTCGGCCTTTTCGTGCATGTCGCGTTCCAGGAAGATCTCTCCCGCCATGTTGAGGTACTTTTCTGCCAGTTCGTTGTTGGCCATCTTGATGTACACTTCGGCCATGGCCTCGTAGGCCTTGGCGAAGAGCTGGTTGATCTGGGTGGCCTTCCGGAAGGCGGCCAGCGCCTCGTCGTATTCGCCCCGGGCGGTCTTGATATAGCCGATGTTGTAGTAGACCTCTGCAGACTCGAGGATGGACAGGACATTCTCGTACTCTGCCAGGGCAAGCTCGAAAAGCCCGGCCTTCATGTAGCCGTCACCTTTTTCAAGAAAGGCCTTGGCTCTCCTGGTCGAAGGGCTGATGTCGAATTCCAGGATGAACCCGAGCTTCCTCTCCAGGATCTCCACACTCAACGGTTCCACGAGGATTGCGTTCACCCCGGCCTCTCCGGCCTTGATGACGTCGCTCCTGGTGATCTCGGTGGTCCACAGAAGCACGGGCGTATCGACATGCCGGGCGTCAGACCGTATGACCTTGAGCAGGGACAGGCCGTTCATCTCGGGCATGTCCCACTGGGCAATGACGATGCCCGGTTCGATCCGTTTCATGATCTCCCAGCCGGTGGGTCCGTCATCGGCGTGCTCAGTGTTTGTGTACCCGATCTTCGAGAGCATGGCCGTCAGGTTCATGTGGAAGAATTCCCCCCGGCCGATGAGGAGAATCCGGATATCGGGTGCTATGGCCATAGATGTTCCTTGACTCAATTATAAAGGTACTCGGCCGCAGGTGCAAGGTGGAGCTCCCCTCCCTCTCGTGGAAGAGGTTCGGGGTCGTATGCACCCGGGGGCAGAGATCAGAACCGGCAGGTGGTCCCGATGGAGAAGCGGAAGTTCTCCTGGTTCAGTTCGGCGTCGATGCCGGAAAGCTGGTATCCGGTATCGTTGAAACTGGGAGTGGCGGGATCGTCCCCGTACCAGAACTGGCTCTGGTGGCCGTCGGTGGCTATCCTCGCATAAAGGCATTCCGAGTTTATGGCCCAGCCCTCCGTGACGGTGAAGGAACCCTTCAGAGAGGTCTGATAGCCGGACCCGTTCGTGTTCGTGAAGGTGACCCTGTTCCTCCTCAGATGCTCGTCCTCGTCACTGCCGTAGACAAGGGGCAGCCAGGAGGCCTCGAGGGCGATGACGAGGATATCCTCCACATGAGACTCCAGGGCAATCCCCATGGAATAGATATCGTATTCCACCGTATAGAACGAGCTTGGCCCGCTCACCGTGTTCGTCTGGTCCTGCCAGGAACCGTACCCGGTCTGGCGGGTGTTGTAACCCCGATAGTCATACTCCTCGTAGCGGTAACCGGCGGTCAGGCCTGCTGAAAGATACCATGAGCGCAGGGGGAATACTCGGGTGTAGACGGACATCGCCAGTGCCTTTGAGTCCAGGTCGGTCTCCGAATAGATGTCGACGCCGTCATGGGGCAGTCTCCCCGGGAACTCCCCCTCGTCGAGGTAGTCGAAGTCCTTCATGACTCGGTTGTTCGAGCCCCAGGGTTCAGCAATGAGGCCGAAATCGAGATCCATGAAGTCTCCCCAGGTGACACCCGCACTGATGGAAGGGCCCTTCACGTCAATGGGCCACTGCAGCTTGCTCACCCCTCCTTCAAAGGTGGTTCTGTTGGTGCTCTGTCCGGTCATTATGACGGCATCGAGGGCGACCTTGCCCGTGATCTCCATGGCCAGTACGGGGTTAGAGAACGGGGCGGGCAGGAGAACGCTGAGGAAGGTCAGCATCAACAGTGCATATGGACTGAAGTCCCTCTCCATCCGGGATTGCAGCAGGTCTGTCATACGGTCAGCCTCTCTGGTGACGGGAATCGTGGCCCGTGAATGGCTGCAGAGCGGATCCACTGCAAAAGAGTTACCATGATCCCTTTTTTTTAGGCAAGGAAAATCATAGGGTAACGAGGATGAAGGAGAGGTTTGCACGGATCAAGAGAATCCCGAGGAGCATGGCCCCCTCACATTACGGTGACGTCCGGGCATTGCACACCGGGCACCCCTGCATGGAAAGGGGACGTTCCAGGTGGCACTCGTTTAGGAGGGCCTGGTCCTTGAAGATGTCGAGGGTCTTGCCGTCGGCACGGATACTCCCCTTGTGGAGAACGATGGTCCGCATGCACAGATCCAGCACCAGGTCCAGGTCATGGGTGGCGATGATCCTGGTGTGCGTGAACTCCTTCAGGATGGCGATGATCTGCCTTCGGCCAAGGGGATCGAGCCCCGTGGTGGGTTCGTCCAGGACCAGGATGTCCGGTGTCATGGAGAGCACCGTGGCGATGGCGGCGCGACGCTTCTCTCCCGCTGAGAGCTTGTAGGGCGGCTTGTCCCTGAGGTGAGCGATGTCCATCCGTGCAAGCGCGTCCTCCACCTTCCTTTCCACCTCATCCCGCGGCAGGCCCAGATTGAACGGTCCGAAGGCCACATCGTCGAGAATGGTGGGCATGAAGAGCTGGTCATCGGGGTCCTGGAAGATCATGCCGACGGTCCTCCTGGCCTCACGCAGCGTCTCCTTGGTGAGCGGGTAGTCACCTATCCGCACACTGCCCGAAGTGGGCCACAGGAAGCCGTTGAGGTGGAGGAGCAGGGTCGATTTACCGGCTCCGTTGGCCCCGACAATGGCAACGGACTCGCCATGGGTGATGCGCAGATTTATACCCTTGAGGGCGGTTGTGCCGTCGGGATAGACATGCGACAGGTCATTCAACTCGACGATATGGTGGCTCATGGAAGCACCCCCATGATGAACAGGCCGGCGGCCCGAGGCAGATTGACGAAGCGGAGCGTCACGAAGGCAGCGGACCAGCCCACGCAGAAGATGAAGTCTGCTGGATTCAGCCCCAAAGGCCTCCGCAGAAAGAACTCCCCCCGATAGCCCCGGGAAA
>JALOOZ010000164.1 GCA_025454155.1 Thermodesulfobacteriota bacterium | reverse complement strand
TCCGCATTCGCCAGGATGGATCCGCGGCTTGTGGAAAACGCCCAGGTCCTGGGGTTGACCCCCCTGCAGGTCTTCTTCCGGGTCATCCTCCCCAACTCCCTCCCGGGAATAACGGCCTCCGCCATCCTGGTGTTCCTCCATACCATCGGCGAGTTCGGGGTCATCCTCATGGTGGGAGGAAGCATACCGGGCAGGACCAAGGTGGCATCCATAGCCATTTACGAGGCGGTTGAAGCGCTCCGGTACCGGGATGCCTGGCTCATGTCCCTGGCGCTGGTCCCGGTGTGCTACCTGTTTCTCCTCATCGTGAACCGTCTCACCCCGGAGGTGCGCCATGTCCATTGAGGCCCGGCTGCGCAAGAAGCTCAAGCACTTCACTCTTGATGTCTCGTTGACTTGTCAGGAGGGGAGGCTGCTCGCCATCGTGGGGCCTTCCGGGGCGGGCAAGACCACCATCGTGCGCATGCTGGCGGGCCTCGAAAGGCCGGATGAGGGAACGATAACCTGCAGGGGGGAGACCTGGACTGACATCCAGCGAAAGATCCTGCTGCCGGCCAGGAAGAGGGGCGTCGGCTATGTGTTCCAGGAGTTCACCCTGTTTCCCCACCTGAACGTGTACCGGAATGTCGCCTTTGCGGCCAAGGATGACAGGACCGTGGAAGAACTCCTGAGGCAGTTCGATATATGGCATCTCAGGGACAGCAGGCCCCACCTCATCTCAGGAGGAGAGCGCCAGCGGTGCGCCATCTGCCAGGCCCTGGCCCGGGAACCCAAGGTTCTGTTCATGGACGAACCCTTTTCCGCGCTGGATGCCCTGAACCGCAGGAACCTCAGGGGCATGCTGAAGGCCCTCAAGCACGAGCTGCGCATACCCGTCATTCACATCACCCATGACATCAGGGAGGCCCTGTTCCTGGCCGACGATCTGCTGCCGGTGGTGCAGGGCAGGGTCCAGAACAAGTGGCTGCTGCAGTTCCTGTTCTCGGCGCGGGAGGCCCTCCGGTGCGGCGGGCACAGCCGGATGTCTGCGGAAGAGGGGAGCGAGGAAATCGAACTGCCCATGAGGTCGAAGGAGTATCTCAGATGAATATCGGACCGTATACCATCGACGACTACATGCACCTGGTCAAGTCATTCCACGGCAATGTCGCACCCGGCCTCATCATCGGGGGGTTCATGGTGGACCTGGCCATGAAGAACATCCCGGAAGGGGTCCTGTTCGACGCCATCAGCGAGACCAGCTCCTGCCTGCCGGACGCCATCCAGCTGCTGACACCCTGCACCGTGGGCAACGGATGGCTCAGGGTGGTGAACTTCGGCCGTTACGCCCTGTGCCTCTACGACAAGTACCAGGGGGACGGGGTAAGGGTGTTCATGGATACCAAGAAACTCCAGGACTGGCCGGAGATAAGGGACTGGTTCTTCAAGCTCAAGGCCAAGAAGGATCAGGATCCGGCAGCCCTGAGGGACCATATCATCGAGGCGGGTACGGAGATCCTTTCCCTTGGGCGCGTCCATGTGGACATCGCAGGCCTCGGGAAGAAGGGGAAGGGGGCCATCGCCACGTGCCCCACGTGCAATGAGGCGTACCCGGCAAGGGACGGGTCATCCTGCCTTGCATGCCAGGGGGGCGGCCCGTACGACACCTCTCCCGAGGAGCAGGCACAGGGGCCTCGGCCGGGCCTCAAGGTTGTGACCGGGACGAAAGCCGAGAAAGATTGATCCCCGAACGGGAGATGAATCTATACCTGATGTCCCTTTTCCCGTCCAGGCCCGAAGACGTCGCAGACGGTTCTCCACGGGCACCGCTCCCGGCAGAACCTCAGCGGCGCTTTCCCGTCGATGAGGCCCTTGAGGTCGGCCGCGCTCCGGGTCTCGCCACAGCGCAGGCCGAGGCCTTCGATGACCCGGGCGTCCCATTTCCGCACCTTGTCCTCATCGCCGAAGGGGCTTTCACAGCGGCCGTTTCCCAGGTGGGGGCAGCAGGCGCAGAGGTCGTCGATACCCTCGGCCACCTCGACGGGGGTGCCGTCGCCCGAGGACATCATCCCCCTGATCCTGCGGCACAGGTCGTCGAAGTCCCCGCCACGGCCGGGCGGCTCCATGCTGAAGAAACGTATGCAGAGAAGGTGGTGGGGGCGCAGCTTCATGTCATCCCTTCATCGTCCTGCCCGGATCACTCCACTCCGCGGTCAACCGGTTCCTGCCCGCGGCCTTGCTGGCATACATGAGGCTGTCCGCCCGTTGGATCACCGACTCGGGGGTGTCTCCCGGTCTTGCCATGGCGACGCCCAGGGAGGCGGTGACGTTGAGCATCTTGCCCTGGGTCACCAGGAAGCTCTTCTCGATGAATATCCTGATGCGTTCGGCGACGTCTTCAAGGGTCTTCTCATCGATATTCGGCATGATGACCACGAACTCCTCACCCCCCCAGCGGGCGAAGGAGTCCATGCGTCGCAGGATGTTGGTCACGGTCTTCGCCACCATGATGAGGATCTCGTCGCCGATGGCGTGGCCGAAGGTGTCGTTGCATTCCTTGAAATGGTCCAGGTCGAAGAAGATGATCCCGAAGGAGATGTGGAATGACTGCATCTCGTAGAGCTTTGTCTGCAGTATCATCTCGCAGTATCTGCGGTTGCCCACGCTGGTGAGCTCATCTACATAGGCATCCGCCTTGAGCCGCTCCATCTCCTTGAGGATCTGGAGGAGGCTGGAGTTGTCCGAGAAGATCTCAACGCCGCCGATGATCGTTCCCTCATCGTCCCTGACCGGGGAGACCTTGACGGAAACGGGAACCCGGTGCCCCTGCTTGTGGTGGAGATAGACATGGGCCTCCCGGGTCTTTCCATCAATCATGGTGCCGCTCAGCGGGCATCCGGTGAAGCAGAGCTCCCGGCCGCTGTCATCGGTGTGCCGCAGCAGGTTGTCGGCGCAGCACGACCCTGTGACCTCGTCCTTGCTGTACCCGGTGAGGCGTTCGGCGGCTTTGTTCCAGAAGATGATCCTCCGCTCGAGGTCGACGAAGTATACCCCGTCGAAAAGGCTGTCCAGGAGCTTCTCGTGCGATATCGAATCCATCAGGGAACCATCCGCCTTTGTCGGGAAAAATCAATCAGATACATGGGGCCGTAACGATCCGGTCCTTGGAGACATCTTCCTAGAGCCATCCGAGCTTCCGGGCGGCCTCGTAGACCAGGTAACAGCCCATGAACGTGATGAACACGCCGAAGGACAGTCTCAGAACGGGCCCCGAGAGTTTGTTCGCAATGAACGCCCCCACCCACCCCCCTGCGACGAGGGCCGCGGCGATGACGAGGGCTGCAGGGACGTCCACGTTCTGGTGGCGGTGATACTCCAGGAAGGCGGCTAGACCCACCGGAGGAAGGAGCACGGCCAGGGTCGTGCCGGTGGCCCTGTGCTGGGAGTAATCAAGTATGTAGATCAGCGCCGGGATGATGATGATTCCACCGCCGATGCCGAACAGCCCTGCAAGGACTCCCGCAACGAGTCCGATGGAGAGGAGTATGAGTAAATCACCGGGGAAAGCCATCACGAACCCTCCTTATGGTGAAGGCCTAGAGAGAACCGTCCAGATCCTCCGCCACGATCCTGCCGCAGCCCCGGCACTTCTGCGCCCCCCGGAAGAGGGGGTTGCCGCAGTCGGGGCAGTGGTACCGCCCGCATACCGAGCGGGCCCATTCCACGCTGCCTTCCTCGTCCCCGAGCTGCTCCACCTTCTCTCTCCAGACCGGGATGGTCTGCATCATGACCTGTCTTCCCGTTGCAAAGCCGAAGTTCCTGATCTGATCGCATGGCCAGTCCTGGCACTGGTGGCAGGAATAGAACCCCTTTGACCGGACGCAGTCGCGGATGGTGCACATGGTGCAGTACCCGTAGAGCTTCTTCGGCGGGTCCGGCTGCATGCATCCCAGGCACGCGGTATCCTCGGGTTTCGTCCCGTACAGGTTCCCCATGACGGTCTTGAACTTCTCGTTGTTGTCCCTTGTCGCGATGTAGACGCCGCATGCCCCGCAGTAGAGCCCGCAGGGTGCCATGAGGTCCCGGTTCCTGATCTCGTCCTCGCTCCATCCTTTCATGGGGTTCCCTCCTTGCATGCATATATCATGGAAAGAGGCGATCAGGTAGAACGTTGTGCAGGGATTTCCGAGGGCAGGGGCGCCCTTACTGAACAAGATCGGGGGGTGAGTCGGGCAGCTTCGGTTTCTTCATGGCCTCTTCGGGCGGGACCTGGGATTTCGATGACTTGTAGTCCACCACGATGCTGATGCGCCTGTTCTTGGGGTCCGAGGGGTTGCCCTTGATGAAGGGCTTGGTGTCCGCATAGCCCGCCACCATCTCTATCTGGTTCGGAGGGATGCCGTTCTTCTCGAGCTCCAGCCGCGCCGCCAAGGCCCGCTGCGTGGAGAGCTCCCAGTTGGTGAAGCCTTTGCGCTTGTACCCCAGCGAATCGGTGTGGCCCTCGATGATGATCTTCCTGTCCATGCCTTTCAGGACCGGGGCGATGCCCTGCATGAGGGTCTTCCCGCTGTCGTTGAGATCGGTGCCGCCCACGTCGAAGAACGAGGAGCCCACGGTGTCTATGATCTCTATCCTCAGGTTGCCGTTGTCATCGATGATGAGAACCCTGTCCCGGTATTCCTTGAACTTCTCGTCGACCTGCTTTTTTATCTTGTCGGCCAGCTCGTTGGCCATGATGGTCTTGGGTGGAGCCGGCTTTCTGCCTTTGCCGGCATCGAACATCCCCTCTCCGGGGACATCCTGCTGGGTCGCTACGGCGGCTCCGCCGCCCTTCTCGAAGATGGAATAGTTCTGGAAGTACTGTGAGAGCTGGATCTTTTTCTGTGCAGAAGTCATGTTGAGGAGCCACATGAGCAGGAAGAAGGCCATCATGGCGGTCACGAAGTCCGCATAAGCCACCTTCCAGGACCCTCCGTGGGCTCCACCACCCTTTTTCTTGTACTTCTTTATGATGACGGACTGTTCCTTCCCGTCGGACATTACTTGCCCTTGCCTTTCATGATCTTTTCCATCTCGCTGAAACTGGGTCGCTCGCTCTCAGGTATGGCCCTGCGGGCGAACTCGATGGCGATCTGGGGAATGGAGCGCGCCACGTAGGAGACCAGGGCGATCCGGATGACCTGGAAGTAGGCTTCCTCTTCCTTGAGATGGTGTTCTATGAGGGTGGCCATGGGACCCACGATGCCGTAACACAGGAGCACGCCCAGAAAGGTTCCCACGAGCGCTGCTCCGACGCTTTCGCCAAGGACCTCGGGGGGCTCGCTCATCTTGCCCATGGTGAGGACGACGCCGAGGACAGCGGCCACGATACCAAGCCCGGGCAGGGAATCGGCCATTTTTTCCACGCGGTGGAGGGGGTGGCTCTTTTCCGCCATATTTGACTCGATATCCACCTCCAGGAGGTTATCGAACTCATGGGGCGGTATGTCGATGGAGAGCAGGATCTTGAGGCTGTCGCAGATGAAGTCCAGGGTGTCGTGGTTTTTCAGGATATTGGGGTATTTCTTGAAGATATCGCTCTTCTGGGGCTCCTCCACATGGGCCTCGATGGCTATGATGCCCTCCTTTCTCATCTTGTTGAAGATCTCGTAGAGCAGGGAGAGCACCTCGATGAATTTCTTTGAGTCGTAGCGCTTTGGGGTGAACATGCCCTTCAGGCTGCCGGCGACTTCCTTGAGGAGCTTGATGGGCGAGGAGATGATCAT
>JALOOZ010000026.1:21046-21704 GCA_025454155.1 Thermodesulfobacteriota bacterium | reverse complement strand
AAGGCGAGAACCCGGTAAAGATCAGGCGGTTTGACCCGGGGAGGATCGATCCCGCAAGCAGGCCGGTGCCGATATTGAGACTGTTGTACCTACTCGCAAGATGGATTCCCAAGTCAACCGGGCCGAAGAAATCGCCTACTTTGAATCGGTCAACCCTGTAAAATGCTGTTCCGGCATCTACAAAGAGGACTTTCTGATAAATATCCATAGTGAAAGATTAACTAATTTCAGAGCCTTTTCAAGGCAGAAAGAAACAAACTGTGTTGGGATGTTCAAAACCATAGATTACATCCCATTTGTTATGGTTATCCCAAAGTGTTGCTTTCTGCGATAAATCGTCAGTCTGACTTGTGACCAATCGACCAGAGATCTTGGAATATAATGTCTGAACCCACAGGTCACCTCAATTGTACCCCGTGTGTATCCGGCTGTTCCCTACAGCTAAGAACAAGGCATCGTCGGCCCCCTCCCCCCTTGTGCACTCCCTGTGCACCAGACATTAGCGAAAACGGGGGAAAGCCATATAAATGGCCTACCCCCGCAACCATCATTTATCCAATGACATCAACCATCGGCGAACATCATATAGTATCTGTTACTCCATCTCGCTATGTTATATATTCACCTGACCTATGAGATGCCACCCGTTTCAATGGGC
>JALOOZ010000026.1:0-21033 GCA_025454155.1 Thermodesulfobacteriota bacterium | reverse complement strand
GGTACGGGCCGATCCGCTGCAGGCCTTCAACACCAGGGACATCTCCGTATTCCACGACCGGTCCCTGGAAGGCCCGGCCCGCGAGATTGCAGGGATCTATCCCTCGGTGAGGGACGAGCTCGAGACGACCCTGGGCCTTCGGGCGGATTTCAGGCCTGCAGTGATGCTCCTTTCGGACCGGGCCGCCTTCGAGCAGGCGACGGGCAGCCGTCTCATCGTGGCCTATGCCGTCCCGTCCCAGACGCTCATGGTCATAGACTATCCACGGGCGAGCGAAGACCCTTTCAGCACAAGGGCCATCCTCAAGCACGAACTCTGCCACCTCGTGCTCCACCGCCACATCCCTTCCATCCCGCGGTGGCTCGACGAAGGCATCTGTCAGTGGGCGAGCGACGGGCTCGCCGAGCTGCTTTCGGAAAGGAGAGGGGCTTCCCTTTCGTGGATCGGCATGAGCGGCGCCCTCTTACCCCTGAGGTCACTTGACCTCCATTTTCCCCAGGACGAGCGGGGGCTCGCCCTGGCCTACGACCAGAGCAGGAGCGTGATCGACTATGTCGTCTCCCGGTACGGCCCGAACAGCATCCCGAACCTCCTTTTCTCGCTCCAGAAAGGGCTGTCCCTCGAGGATGCCTTCCGGGCTTGCCTGGGCACCTCCCTTTCCCGGCTCGAAGAGGACTGGCGGGACAGCATCGGAACCTGGCCTGCCCTCCTCGCATTCATCATGACCAACATCTACACCGTCATCTTCTTCCTCGCCGCACTCTCCACCGTGGCAGGCTATGTGAGATACCGCATCAGAAAGAGGCGACTCAGGGAAGAGGAGGAAGAGGAACTGATCCCCGGAAATCCATGATCTCCGCGAAATGCCCCCGAACGGATCGCCGGTCCGCGTGCAGCCCTCAGCTGAAGGCCCGCTTCCTCCGGGGGAAATGGATGGTCTGTCCGTCGGCGGCCGCGATGACATCGCCGTGGTGGGCCGCCGCCTCCCTCACGAACTCCTCGGGCGCGCTGTACCGCTGGGAGAAGTGCGTCAGGACCAGCCTCTTGACCCCGGCATCGCGGGCTATGCCGGCCGCCTGGGCGGCGGTGAGATGTGCATATTCCTGGGCCGTCTGCGCCATCTCGGAGAGAAAGGTGGCCTCCATCACGCACAGGTCCGCCCCCCCGGCAAGTTCGCGGATGGCATCGCAGACGCCCGTATCCATGATGAAGGCAAAGCTCTGTCCCCTGCGTATGGTGCCGAAGCTTTCCACATGGAACGTCCTGCCCTTGCGCGTGATTTTGCCTTCCGCTTTCAGCGCCCCCACATCCTGATCCCTGATGCCGGCCTGGCTGAGCTTGTCCGGGTCGAGGGTGTAGGTGTCCTTTTCCGAGATGCGATAGCCGTAGGTGTCCACGGTGTGATCGAGTCTCCTTGCAACGACGGTGACCCGCTCATCCGAAAAGACCGTCCCGTCTTCGTGTACCGGACATTCCCTGAGTCTGGCTGCATGGTAGTACTGGCATGAATCCCGCAGGCGCTCGTAGTAGACCTGCCCGGAGGCGGGATAGTAGACCTGGATGTCATGGGGTACCCGGTCGAGGGAGATCCGCTGGATGATCCCGGCCAGCCCGAGACAGTGATCTCCATGGAAATGGGTGATGAAGATCCTGGTGATCTCGCTCACCGACACGCCGGCCATGATCATCTGGCGCTGGGTCCCCTCCCCGGGGTCGAAGAGGAACCCCTCGTCATCGAACCGGAGCATGTACCCGTTCTGGTTCCTGGTGCGGCCCGGCACCTGGCTCGCAGTACCCAGGACTATGAGTTTTCTGTCGGACATGGGAGGCATCACCATCCCACATATTCATGGAAAGGACAATCCCCGACACCAGAATGCTTGAAGAGGGGATCGACACCGGAGATGGCCATGGGTTCCATCATTTCCACATTTGCTTTCTGTCAACCTTTTAGGTAGTTTGACTGAGGGAGAGGAGATGACCCACTACGGAATATGTAAGGACTTGTAATGAACCAGTGGTCCCGAGGCATCCTTGCGGTAACACTCCCCGGAGCCGTTCTCATGTATGCAGCCCCCCTCAGCCTGCTGGAAGCCTTCATAGGTTCTTGCATCTGCAGAAAGATGTCTCCGGCCGGATCGTGACGAGGGGGCCGAATGAAGAGGAGGATACTCAATGAGCTTGGATACCCCGGATGAGTGCGGTCCGAGATGTGCTCCAGAGCCATGGGACGGGAAGGAGCGACGGTGGCTACCCACACGCTTTGTGGAGGGAAGACCTGTGAAGAGCCGCATGTGGCTCATGGCAGCAGTACTTATTCTCGTTTTCCTGACTGCAGCCTGTGCGTCGTTCCGCAGTCCTGTTAAGAAGGCCTCCGACTCGCTCGCACAGAAGGCATTGCAATTCAGCCCACCGCCAGGCCGGGCTGCCATTTATGTCATACGCCCTTTCGGGTTTGTGGCCGCAGGTTCACCCATGCATCTGTTCATAGATCACCGGGAATTCGGGAGATTGCCGGCCGGGACCTTTCTCTACGGAGAGGTGTCGCCCCGCGAGCATATACTGGAGACCGCGGACTTCCCCGGGTGCAAGAGCCGTTTCATCAAGTTCACAGCTGAAGAGGGAACGTGTTACTTCATCTACGCGACCGTTGGCTGGAGCCTGAATCTGGATCCTCTTTCCGAGGAAGAAGGCAAACGGCTCGTCAGCAAGTATGAACTCAGCGGCGACAACAGGTTTGATTACAAGGACGAGGTTCCGACCATCCCCAAATAAAAGACTTTCCCGGAGGGTGTTATGAATCGTTCCGGCCTGCTCCTGGTTGCACTCGCAGTTGCGGCAGCAGGACTATCCTGCCAGTCGGACCCGATGGCCGCCAATGCTGGGAATTTGCATCTTGCGGCCCAGGCCGGTGATGTATCCGCCATAGACGCTGCCCTGAAATCGGGGGATGACGTCAACCAGGCTGACGGCCACGGCATGACGCCGTTATTGTACGCTGCAGCCACCCCTAATGTCTCTGTCGTTGAGCATCTTCTTGACAAGGGCGCCGATCCGAACCACATGGCCCATGACGGCGAGACGGCGTTGCTCATTGCCGCCAGGAAATCGAACAGTGCGGTAGCGGAAGCGCTGATACGCAGGGGTGCGAAGGTCGACATCCTTGGCGAGGATGGCAACACCGCCCTTGCCATCGCTACAGCAAAGGAAGACAAGGAGCTCTTTGCCGTTCTGCTCAAGCGCGGCGCCAGGCCGAACACCGCGCTCGCGAATTGCGACACCGCCCTGATCTGGTCCATCAGACACGATGATGCAACCTTCTTTGACCGTCTCCTTGCAGCCGGGGCCGATCCGAATCTTGCGGGCCGCGCAGGCAACACCCCGCTCATAGTCGCGGTGATTTCCAGCAAGCTGGTCCTTGTGGACAAGCTGCTGTCGGCGGGGTCCCGCATCGACAGCATCAATGATGCAGGCTGCAGCGCGCTGTTCTTTGCTGCCGGGGTTGAAGGCGTCGATCCCGCCATCACAGATCGACTGGTAGAAAAGGGAGCTGACGTCAATCTGACGGCACGTAACGGGCTGACTCCTCTCAAGGTCGCATGTCGATCGGGCAATGCGGCCATGGCCATGTATCTGTACCAAAAAGGCGCAGATCCGAACTTTGATGACACTTCGGACGAAGGCATTGAACTGAACGGCACCATGCAGCACATCCTGGGCGATTATTTCCTGGCGAGAGACAATTTCGACAAAGCCCGTGCTTCCTATGGAAGAGCTCAAGCCTACTACAAGAAATCAGCTGACAAATATAATGGAGACGTGAGCAAGATCATGTGGACACAGATTGGAGCGACCGTACTTCAATCCATGGCAGCTGCGGCGCAAGAGTATGCCGCAACCTCCCAGGCAGAAATGCAGGCGCGTCAAATGGCGCAGATAGCGGGCATGAAATACGCCCAGCAGACACGCACGGGTGCTCAGGGATATTTTTCCTACATGGCGAAATATAACAAGACCTACGTGCCGACATTCAAGGGATTCGCCCTGGCGCATCAGAGCCCGCCCCCGGGCAACGCTTTATTGGAGCAAAGGCAAGCCTATGCAAAGGACAGGGCGAAGCACTTCGAGGACCAGACCACCTTGATGGATAAGATCCTGGAGTGCTTCGACAAGAACCCGGGAGGGGGAGCGGTTCTGCGGGCATGCGTGGGTACCGTTACCGGGACCTCCAGGTGAGGGTGAATACCATGATGCATCGCCCGGCGAGAGAATCCAGCTAGGCGCCCGCGCCAGGGAAAACCCAGCATGAACAATCCGATCCGGATGCAAGCCATCGAAGGCCTCAGGGAAGGCGACACGTTCAGCTATCAGCGGGTGTTCAGCCGGGGGGAAACAGAGTCCTTCGGAGACCTGACAAGGGACTACAACCCTGTCCACTACGAGCCCCGCTGGGTACGGGGAAAAGGATACAGAGACCTCATCTGCCATGGACTCCTCGTGGGGTCCATGATCTGCGAGTTCGGCGGCCAGGTGGGCTGGCTCGCCACGGGCATGAACTTCAAGTTCATCAAGCCCGTCTATTCCGGCGACACGATCCGGTGCACCATCCGGGTATTGAAGATCGAGGACAGCGGGCGGGCCGAGGCCGAGGCCATCCTGACGAACCAGGACGGGGAGCAGGTCTGTTATGCGCTGGTCACGGGACACCTACCGATGGAAGGGGAACGGGCCATTCTCGGACAGATGGTGAGCGAGGGCGATCCAACGAACAGGCTTTCAGATGAAGATTACTCCTGATCCCGGCATAACCAAGGGTCCTGTGGCATGCTGGCACCTCTACGTGGTCCGGACCGTGGACGGCTCTCTGTATGCGGGAATTTCCACCGATGTCGAAAGACGTTACCGGGAGCACCTGTCCCAGGGCAGGGAATCCGCGCGATACCTCCGTGCCCGGAAGCCCCTATGCCTGGCCTTCGACCGTGCCATCGGGGACAGACCCCTGGCGCTGAGGGTGGAGCATCACTTCAAGAGGCTTGCGAAAAGAAAAAAGGAGCGGATCGTCGCTTCAGGTCACCTGGCCTTCGACCGGGACTCGGGGAAGATAATCTTCTCCGTGTAGAACCCGCCTCAACGAGGTCTCTCTCTGCTCATGGTTTCAGACACTATGCATCCTCAGGACCCACTCCCTGCCGCCTTCCCTTCTTCATCGCCGTCTTGCGCTTTCCTTCCAGGCGCCTCGCCCGGGATGACGCGGTGGGCCTCGTCCCGATCCTGCGCCTGGGCTTGCGGAGGGCCTCGGCGATGAGCTCCTGCAGGCGGGCCATCGCGTCCTCACGGTTGCGCTCCTGTGACCTGAAACGCTGGGCCCTGATGATGAGCACGCCTTCCGCGGTCATGCGCCTCCCGGCTATCCTGGCCAGGCGGACCTTGACTTCCGGGACCAGGGAAGGCGAGCCCGCCACGTCGAACCGGAGCTGGACCGCTGTGGCCACCTTGTTGACGTTCTGGCCGCCCGGTCCTCCCGAGCGCACGAAATCCCACTGGAGCTCGCTGTCTTGAAGAACGATGGTATCGGCAACAGGTATCATGAGCATACGAATGGCGGGCCGCTTCCACGACCCGCCTCATATCTGAGCGTGACTTCTACATCATGGACCTGACGAACTCCAGGGCCTCCCTCACATCCTTGTTGAAGAAGCAGTTCAGGCCTTCCTGCCAGTTCTCCTTGGCGATGCGTTCCCTGATCCTGTCCGCAACCGGCTTCTTCAGTCCCTCCTTGAGCTTGATGAAGGCCCTGCCCGGGTTGTCGATCCAGGCGGAGATGACGGCCTTGGCCCGGGGGATGAGGTCGGCCTCCTCCACGATCTCGTCGACGATGGCAAGATCCCTGGCCGCATTCACGTCGAGCATCCTGCCGAAGTACATGAGGTCGGTGAACTTCTTGTCGCTGTCGTACCCGAAGCGCATGATCCCCGACTGGGCCAGGGAGAGCGGCAGGCCGAGCCTGATCTCGGACATGCCGATGGTTATCTTGGGGTGGTTCTTGACGATGCGGTAGTCCGTGGCCATGGCAAAGATGAGCCCGCCCGCGACCGCGGCGCCGTTGAGCGCCGAGACCACCGGCTTGCGGCACATGAACAGCTCCAGGAGGATCTCCTCTTCCTCGTGGAAGAAGGCCACTATCTCGTCGACATCCTTGAACCCCAGGAACATGGGGAGGTCGAACCCGCTGCAGAATATCCTGCCCGCACCCGTGAGGACGATGCCCTTGACCGCGTCGTCCTCATTGGCCTTCTTCACGATGTCCCTGAGCTTCCGAAGAGTCTCAAGGGTGATGGAGTTTATCTTTCCGTTTTCGAACGTCGCGATGATGATACCGTCTTCGATCCTTTCGTTCAGCATGCTCTCCTCCTGCTCTGCTTGAAATTGCGACTCATTCTATAGCGTATTTCAGCAGAGATGTCATGGCTCAATCCACGTAAGGGGCTCAATGCAGGGCCTTCAGCCGCATGCGTGCATAGAAGAAGGTGAAGGCTGCCGCAACCCAGTTGATGACAAAGATGCCCCACCAGATGCCCTCCAGGCCGAGACCCATGGCCCCCGTGAGGAGGGGAAACACGGCAAGCGGCAGGGCTATCTGCCTCAGGATCCCGATGATCAGCCCGTAACCTGGCTGCTTGATGCCCTGCAGGGCCGCCACGTTCACGTACAGGACGACGTAGGCGAACAGGAGGAATGAGGCGATGCGCAGGTAGAAAGACCCCACGTCGACCACTGCCGCGTCCCTCGTGAAAAGACGCATGAGGGGTTCTGCCGAGAAAAAGAGGACTGCCCCGCCTGCAGCCATGAAAAGGCCGCCGTAGAAAAGGGCGGTGCGGACCGTATCGACGATCCGCGAGAAGTTGCGCGCACCTCTGTTCTGGGCCACCAAGGTCACGGTGGCCACATTCAGGCCGATGCTGGGAAGCAGCATGATCTGTTCGATCCTGAGGGCCACCCCGTAGGCCGCAACGGCCTGGCTGCCGAAGGCGCTGATGAAATAGGTTATGACAAAGGCCCCCAGGCCCACGGACATGAAGTTCAGGCTCGTGGGGAGCCCCTGCCTGAGGATCTCGAGGAACGCATCCGGCCTGGGAACGATCTCATGAAGACAGTCCCTGCACATGAGCCCGGTACGGGACACCCGGAACCCGAGGTACACGCACCCCATGGCCTGGCAGACCACCGTTGCCAGGGCCACCCCCACCACGCCGAGCGCCGGAAAACCGAGCCAGCCGAACATGAACCAGGGATCGAGGATGCAGTTCAGGAAAAAGGACAGGACGAGAAAATTCCTGAATGACCTCGTGTCGCCCTGGGCATTGAGGACGGCATTGAGCATGCTGTTGAGCACGAAGAAGACTGATCCCCAGAAGATCGTGTTCATGTACGCCACGCTCATGGCCAGGTACTGTCCCGAGGCGCCGAGCACGGAAAAGACCGGCCCTGATGCGAAAAGGCCGACCGCGGTGATGACGACCGAGAGCATGATGCCGAACACGAACCCCTGTACGGCCATCATGCGCGCATGATCCGTATCTCCGGCGCCCAGCGAGGTGGCGATCAGCGCCGTGGTTCCTGTGGAGACCCCGCCTCCCAGGGCTATGATCATGAAGAAGACCGGGAACGACAGCGACAGCGCGGCCAGGGCCTGCGTGGAGATGAGCCCTGCGAAGTAGGTGTCCACCACGTTGAACATGGTGTTGAAGAAGAAACCCACGCTCGCAGGGACGGCAAGGGCCTTGACCAGGCCGGGTATGGGATCGGAGGTGAGCATGAGGGACTGAGCCATGGCGCCTGCCTCCTCAAGCCTCTTCCCGGAGCCGGGTCACGAGCTTATCCTGTCCAGGAGGGTTTCGATCTCCTGTCTCCGCACGAGCCCTTTCAGCCAGTCCTCCGGAAGCGCTTTCATCCCGTGGTATGCACCCAGAACCATGCCCGCGAGCATACCCCGGGCGGCCGAGTCTCCCCCTGCCATGACAGACTGAACCAGTGCCTCCTTGAGATCGTTCTCATACGTGGCGATGAGATGGATCACACCTGGAAAGGCCTCGGGTGTGTGGCAGCTCTGACCGAAGGCCTTGATGACCTCAGCGCTCCCTTTCCCCCGGCTTTCTGTCCCCATCTCCACCCACCGCTGCAGGGGCGTGCCCTTGAAATGCCGGAGAGCCACATCCCGGACAGCCTCGCCCGGAGAAGACCCCTCCAGAACCATCGCACAAACCCGGGCGAAAAACCCGCTCGCGTCAACCGTGAGACTGTCGGTGTGGGTCATGGCCGTCTGCATCCTTGCGGCTGCCACGAGGCCCTCCTCGTCATGATGAAGCATGGCCACGAGAGGTGCTATACGCGAAGCGCCCGCGATGTCATTGGATGGGGAGCCTGCCTCGAGAAAGGGCTTGCCTTGAGAGATGCTCGCCAGGGTCCCCTTGGTGGCCTGGTCGTAGTAGCCGGTGTAGACTGAGAAGAGCTGCCGCCAGCGCCGCGAGAAATCTCCGGGGTCGAAGCCGCCCGTTGCGGCCAGCGATTCCAGGAGCACCAAGGCCTGGTCCCCGTAGTGGGTGAACTCCCCTTTCTTCTTGGTGGGGTGATACGAGTCCTTGCCCGGATCGAGAAAGGTCTCTATCCGGCCGAACTCCCGGGCGATCTTGCCCGTGGAATAGATCCAGTGGGCGCCGAGCGCCAGCGAGTCGCCGGCGAAGGACGCCAGTACTGCAGCTCTGGCCTTGTCTTTCATGCCTCCCCTCCTGTGTGTGCAAGATCCGCCTTGCCTGGTCAATTCATTGGAGCCGGCGGTACAGGAAAGAATAGGAGATCATGAGCAGGAAGACAACCATCACGGACAGGGAAAAGATCTCGTTGAGGACCCCGCGGTGCAGAAACGCAGCCGGGGCCAGGATTGCGGAAAGCACGGAGAAGGCGCCTATGGCCCTCGAGAGCCGGCCGTCCCTCATGAAGTGGGGCAGCAGGAGGATGAAGACCAGGACGATCCCTCCCCACTTCTGCCAGGTAAAGACCCGGAGCAGAAAGAGCTCCCGGGTGAAATCACCCGTTCCGAGCAGGGAGGTGATGCCCAGGAGCTGGAGATTCTCCAGGAGATCGCCGGCCAGTATCACGAGGGCCAGGATGCCACCGAGCTTGTAGATGCCTTTCCCCCTGAGCGCAGCGACCTTCATGCAGAATGCGAACAGGAAGGCGCTGTAGAGGATCATGTAGAGGAAGTCGATGCGGTTCCCCAGGTCCATGGCCTTTACCAAGTACTCGTGCTGGATAGTCTCCGGCGGGCCGAAGAGGTCGATGACCTCCTGGGGTGTCTGCATGAACTCGAAGGCGATGATGGGGGTGAAAAAGCCATCCGGCAGCTTGCCGGCCTTCCCGGGGAAGACCAGGATCAGCACGACGCTGCACAGGACGACACCGAGGCCTATGATTCCTGCAAGGAGAAACGGTCTCTTCATGGGACCTCCGTAGAAGGATATCGCTCCCCCGGGCAAGCAGGCAACGCCTTCATGCCCAGTGAAGACTCACAGCGAAAGGACCTTGTGCACCCCGCTCCAGGCGAAGTAGCACGCAAGCACGAGGAGGAAGACCGCACAGGAGCCGATGAGAACGCGGTAGGACCTGTCGCCCAGGAACCGCCTCCCCTTTCCCACGGCCACGGATATTCCGCTGTACCAGACGAGGTCCCCGAGGATGTGGCCGATGAAGAAAGCCACGACACCTCCGGCACCGTACCGGGCGGAGTACAGGATGTACCCGAGCCCGATGGTGGCCCACCACAGGCTCCAGTAGGGGGTCGACAGGCTCAGCATCGCCCCGGTCACCATGAGGTTCGCCCCGCCCTGCACCCGGCCCTCCGTGCGGATGCTCAGGGTGGGGATCGACCTGAACATGCCAAGGGCCATCCTGGCGAGCATGAAGGATCCGACGATGGCGATGGCCGCGAAGACCCATCCCTTCTGGAGAAACGGCGCCAGTCCCAGCACGATGAGGATCACCAGGCCGAGCTCCAGAACGGCATGGCCGGCAACCAGGAGCGGCCCGGCCAGAGGCCCCCTGCGCGCACTCTCGCTGATGGTTGCGGTCATCACGGGACCGGGCATGGCAGCACCTGAGAAGGCGACCGCGAACGAGGTGGCGAAGATGGTGAGGAACGTCAGCATCGCTTTATGGTGACAGTATACCTTATTCCGGGCATCAGGTCGCCTCGAACCGGTTGAGCCTGCGGCTCTTCTTCACCCTGTCCGGGTCGAGGATGCGGCCGTTCATCACGATGTACACGCCCTCGGGCAGGAGTTGGACCGCTGATACGGCGGCGCCGATGTTGAACTCGGCGTCGCTGCCCTTGATCAGGGCAGGCTGCATGGCACCGGTGAGCACGATGACCTTCCCGGGTATGCCCTTGAGCTTCTTCGCCGTCTGGACCATGGTGTCCGTCCCGTGGGTTATGACGATGAGGGGGCACTCGTCGCGGCTGATCCGGTCATACACCGCCTGCCGGTCCTTTCCGTTCATGGAGAGACTGTCCTTGCGCAGGATGGACTCGCACTCGTAGGCAAAGCTCACGTTCGCCTCCTTCAGGATGCCTTCGACCCCTGGTTCTCCAACCTTGTAGGCGCTCAGGCGGTCGAAGTACACCTTGTCGATGGTCCCCCCCACGGCAAAGAACTTGACGGCTATCGCTTTCTTCATGACATGGTCCACCTTTCTCCGGCAGGAAACGGCACCTCACGCAGGTTCCGGGGCGAACCACCCCAGGATGGCGCTGTTCTCCTCGCGCGGGTATGCATGTGCGAGATCGGGCACGATCTTGAGCCTCACCTCGGCCCCTGCCCGGGAGAGCTCCTCGCATGCCCTGGCCGCCCTGCTCGCCGGGAACATCCAGTCCTGGGCTCCATGCACCCAGAAGATGCGTCTCTCCCTCGCATGTTCAAGGCCGACAGGGGGCAGCACGCATGATACCGGGGCGACGGCGGAGGCCGGACTCCCGCTGCGGAGCCCGAAGCCCAGGGCGAAGGTCCCTCCGTCCGACATGCCGGTGAGCAGGATGCGGCTCTGGTCAACGGCATACCTGGAGCACACCTCGGCGAGGTGCTGTTCCAGGGGGACCGCATCCGTTTCGATGTCCGCCAGCGACCAGGTGCTGCCCGCAGAGGAGGGGGCCATGAGGAGAAGGCCCCTGCTGCGCGCCTCGCGGAGCCAGGTCCAGAGGAAGTCCCTGCCGTGGCCGTAGCCCCCGTGCAGGGCCACAACCAGGGCCAAGGGCCGTCCGGACGGCTGAACCCCCGGCACGAAGAGGGAATACCCGCCCCGGCCATAGGCTTCCTCCCCGGGGATCCGGTGGACAATCCCGGTTGAACTCTCCGGTATCTCCCCGTTCTTCCCCCACTGGACAATCGCCCCGGGCTCCAGGAAGAACCTGTCGATCCCTGGGAAATCACGGCTGAGGGGATACAGAACTTCCTGGGCCCTGCACCACGAGCGCATAGCCCTCAGCACGGCCATGAAGGCCTGGGTCATGTCGTGTCCCCCGCCGAACCGGTGAAGAGCCTCCAGCACGAGCCCGCCCGCCTCGAGAAGCCGGAGGCCGGTGGCGTCGGCATCAGGAACGCCCCGTTCAGAAAGCTGCAGCAGGGAAGCTTCGAGCCCTTCGACCCGGGAGCGGAGGCCATCCCTGAGCCGGGGGATGGCCAGGGGATGCAGCCTGCGGAACGCGGTCTCGAGTGCTCCGAGCACCTCGACGATGCGCCCTGCCGGGTCAGTGTGGAAAGGATGAGGCATGGATCTTCAGTGGCCCTGGGATGCGCCGGGCACCTGCGGGGCGTGGTCCTCCCCTGCCCTCTCCTGAGGCTTCACGGTGAAAGAACCTTTGAGCACAACCGGATAGTAGATCTCCATGTCGCTCATGAGCCGTTCCACGTCCATCGTATTCACGGCGTAGGTGAAGGCCAGATCGGCTCCCTCAAAGACCTTGTGGGCCTTGCCGGCATAGATGAGCAGGCCCCTCACTGCCCTCTCGGGCGGCTGGAAGAAACACTCCGGGACCGACCAGGGAAGGGATATGCCCCCGGTGAACCGCGCCGCAAGGCACGGGTCGGCCAGCGACAGCGTCTGAACCTGGATGAACCCCTTGAGATCCGGCTCGAAGTGCACCGTGAATTCGGCCTGGCCGCCCGTGAACACCGGCACGGGTCTGTGGCCCGGGGCCAAAGCGCCTGTCCACCCCCGATCGGGACCCACCCACCACTGGGGGGCCAGGAGCGTCCCTCCGGCAGCATCGGCAAGAGGCCACCTGACCGTGTAGACCGACTGGTCCTTCCCGTCGGTCCCGAATGCATAGAGAAAGCCGTCGGCGATGACGACGCTCGAAGAGCCGACGAGGATGCGCCCCGTCTTGGGGACCCGTGGATTCACCATGCCCCACAGGGTGGGCGGGCTGTCCGGGTTGGGGACGAGCACGGCCTTCCACCCGGAGGGTTCGAATCCGAGCGCATTGTCCGTGCGCCGCACCCGCATGAGAAAAAGGAGCAGGACGTCCCTGATCCTGATACCTGATCCCGGCCAGAACCACTCCGTCCCCTCCTCATGGAAGAAGGACCGGGGCCTGTTCCCGAGAGTCCTCCAGGAGAAGGTCATCTTCGCCGTGGCAGGAGCATAGCCTTTCTGGATGGCCACGCTGTTCCTCACGAGCGCGGCATCCCTGCGCGACCGTGACCCGGCAGGGTTGACGAAGCTGTCACCGAACAGCCAGAGGACCCGTTCATCGCCCAGGTCCACGGAAGACGCACCGTCCCCCCCCAGCCAGTGCACATCGGTCCTGAAGAGCTTCTGCGCCTCTTCCCATGGCTGGGCCTCGATCAGGACGGAACCGCCGGGGTGCAGCCCCTGGGCATGGAGCGGGGCGGCCCATGGCCCGGCAAGGAGCGCCAGGGCGATGAGTGACGCAAGGAGGTGGCGGTCCGATCCCATGTTCTTCAGGTGATCCTCACCCGGTACTTCCGGACATACCCGGTGGGGTTGTAGGAGAGTTTGGCCTGCCGGAGGCCTTCATTGCCCAGGTCCTGCTCCCTGTTCACCACGGAGAATTCCCGGTGCGCCTCGAGAAACATCCTGTTGATGGCCTGATAGATGCCCGTAAATTCGCCCAGCCCCTTTTCGAAATGGATCAGGATCGTGCCGGCCCTGAATGCCTCTCCCACGGTGAAGGCAACGGTCCGGTCATCGACGAGTATGGCGGCGCCCATGATGCCCGTAAGCTCCGTCCAGTGTTCCAGGACCCTCTTGATGGCCCTGTTCTCTGCGGCAAGGGTCTCCTCTGACTCGCAGTCTCGCCAGGCGCACCAGTCCTCCTGGGTGGCAAGGACCCCGGATATGAGCGAGGTGTCGATGGGACGGTACCCATAAACGAATCTCTTCATGAACTGATTGAGCAGGTTCTTTTTCTTGTGGAACCTGTTCCCAGAAAGGTCCACGAGCTCCGGGACGGAATAGAGATAGTCCCACTGATCCCTGGCTTCATCCACCTGCAACCGGCCAGGCAGGGCCGCTGTCAACCGGGAGAGGAGGGCCTCGGGGACCCTTTCGAAGGGAAGTTCCCGCAGGTCGGCCCGTTTGAAGAGATCGGCCCAGTTCATTGCTTCCCAGGGACCCACCGGTGCCCACAGGCACGGCACGGGGTTCTCCTGCCTGATCCATGCGAGGCCGCCGTCAAACGCCCACGACAGGCCATGCTCTTCGGCCCATGCCCACAGGTTGATGAAACTGTAGTCGGATGCAGCGATGTCCGATGCAGCCAGGAGCTGCAGGTACTCGTCCTGCCGGGAAAGCGACACCGGTTCAAAGAGGGGCATGGAAGTCATGCGGCCTGGGTGGTCTTGTCCACGATATCGGCGATGGCACCCATGATCTCGCTCACGTCATCGCCCTTGAGCCTCAGGACCTTCGAGGCTTCGGGATGAATGGCGTACAGCAGGCCGTCTATCCCGGCGCCGATCCCGCTCATAATGGCGATGGCATCGGCCATGTGCACGATGAAGGAAAGCTGGTCGCCATCGGACGGCGCGGGGTCGTGGTGATGTCTGATGGCCAGGGTGATGGAGGCCGGGATGTGCCACAGCCGGCATGCCTCGGATGCGAGCTCGGCATGGTCGAATCCCAGGATGTGCTTCTCCGCATCCAGGAAGGTCTCCCTTCCCTCGTCCACAAAGGCCTTGAAGGCGGCCTTGCGCTCGAGAATAAAGGGGTCGAGGATGATCTTTCCCACATCATGGATCAATCCTGCTGAGAATGCATCCTGCTCCAGGCTGCGGTTGACCCGCCCGGCAATGATCCTGGATGCCGATGCCACGGCGAGGGAATGCTTCCAGAGCTCGCCTGCATCGAGGTCGTAACCCGAGAGCGTCTTCCCCAGTATCTCCGACGAACAGGCCAGGGTGAGGACCTCCATGAGGGTCTTGGCGCCGAGGACGACGGATGCATGCTGTACCGACGAGACCTTCCCGGATAAGCCGTAGAACGGGGAATTGGCGATCTTGAGGATCCGCGTGACAATGGCCTGGTCCGTCTCGATGACCTTTGCCAGGTCCTTGAAGCTCGAGGCGGGGTTGCTGATGACCTCCCGGGCCTTCTGGGCGACCTGGGGCATGGGGGGTAGATCATGCATGGTCTTCAGGATCCGTTCCTTGAGCACGGTGCCGCCGGCTGGAACCGAAGCCCTCAGGTTCTTGCCGTGCATGGGGTTCTCCAGGGGTGGCTGCACCACCATGGCACCCTTGCAGCTGGGACAGTGAAGGGTTATGCTCTCCTTGATCGTCTGGATACGTTCATCCGGGATGTGATATCCCTTTTGACAGTGGGGGCAGCGGATATTCATCTGTCACTTCCTCCCAGGTCTGTTGTCGTGGTGAGGGTCCATCGGCAGTTTCCATTATGAGATCTTTATCTTTCCCTCATCAATATTCAGGATCATGGTATGAAGCCTCGTGCCCCCTATGTTTTCCAGTTTCACATCCAGTTTCCTGTCCGCCAGGATCCCTCTGACCTGGTGTACCAGGGCGGATGCGACCTCGTCCGGTTCCGTGCCGGAGAGCAGCGAGGCCCCCCCGGCAATGGCCACTGAAACCTTCAGCGGGATATCTCTGCGGGAGAACTCCTGGATGACGTATTCCATGGCCGTGTCTGCGAAATAACCGGGCTGATCCACACGCTGTCCTCTTGAGAGGCCCCTGAGGACGTGGACTCCTGCGGCGAACTTGTGCTGGGGGTTGTACAGAATGATGCCTACGCCCGTGGCGATCTTGTCTATCCACAAGACCCCCTCTTCGGCGAATTCGCATTTCAAGGGTCCGACTGCGGTTGTCTTCATGTGGCCGCCAGTGTCTTCTTACCTGTCATGGCGCTTGTGGTACAATGGGCTAGCACATTTGCCACCGGGTGACAAAATATATTTCATGCGTCTGCGGATTCCCCGCGCCGGATACGGGCAGGGAGGATGAGGGGCTGCTTTCCGGCCCTGGCCCGTATCCAGTTGACTGACCGGAGCACCGAGGGCCGGCGTATGAGCCAGATCTCCAGGGCCCTTTTCCGGGGAAAGCTCACCAGCGTTATCCCGATGAGGATCGTGAGCACCCCCTGCCCGGGAAAAAACAGCATGATGAAGCCGGCAGCGATGAAGACGACGCCAAGGACATTTTTCCCAATCACCGAGAAGAGCCGGAACAGCGGGTGCTGTTTCCGGTATTCCCTGAGGTCCGCCTTGCCATAGAGGAAGTAGTCCCGGGGCATCCTGACCACCATCATGGGTATGACAAGGAGCGTGCCGAAGAAGGTGGCCAGGGAACCCGCCCACATCCATACCAGGAGGACCGGATGTTCCTGGGACCAGGTGGAGACGCTCTGGAGCAAGTCCCCGATGGCAGAAGGCATATTCACCTCTTTCCCTGGACGCTGCTAAGGCGTCCCATCGCGGCACACTCCGTGCACTGCGGGTGCATCATGCACATGCTCTCCTGCCTTCCGGGCTGATGGAACCATCTGTGTTGTATGTATGGGGGTTTGCAGGTATGCTGTCAAGACGGTCGCCTCCTCGGATGCAGAATGGAAAGAGATCTTATCCGGATCAATCCCGCCTCAGGAGGCCGCCCAGGATGAGATCAACGGCCTGCTCGAACATCTTTCCGGCCGATTTTACCTCGGACTTGATATAGGTCTTGATGATGAACATGACATAGATGGAAAAGAGCAGCTCGGTGACGTGCGTGATGTCCACCTCACGGAACTTCTTTTCGTCGATGCCCTTCTTCAGAACGCCCTTGAGCAGATCCATGGAAGCCCGGTTGATCTCTGAAAACCTGTCCTCCTGAGCGGAGAGCGGGAAGATGGACGGGTCGTTGATGAGAATGGTGCGCAGCGCCACGTCCCGTGAGAGGTACATGAAGCTCTTCCTGCACATGACAAGGAACTGCTCGACCACATCGTCGATGCCGGAGATGGACTCCCTCACCTTGGCCTGCCAGTGTGTCAGCCCATAGGAGACGGACCGCTCGTAGAGGTCTCTCTTGTCCTTTGCGTACAGGTAGAGATTCCCCTTGGTCATGCCGAGCGCGGCTGCTATGTCTTCCACCCGGGTTCGCCTGAAGCCGTATTGCGCGAAGACCTTCAATGCCGCATCATAGATGAGGTTCAGCTTTTCCTGCCTGTCCATATCTCCCCTCACGTTCCCATGTCAGGTCTAACACCATCTGGCACGGGAAAACCCTCCTGTCAACTCCCTCAACAATCATCAAGATGAATGGTCCCTGAAATGCGGTGAGAACTACGGTGAGGAAATACGGTGACACCATATGTATTTCGAACCTCTTGTAGTGAAATAGAATATTCCCCAATTCATCGAAATACGTATGGTGTCACCGTATTTCTATGGTGTCACCGTATTTCCGTATTTCGTCACCGAATGTCATCATGTTGTACCGAGGCTGGTAGAGTGGTATGGTGGTGATGATCGCGAAGAAGCTGGCATCGTCACGTCATCATTCAATTTTCTGACACGGATTGTCGATGAGTATCTCACATGAGGGATTCAGATTGGGGCAGAGGCATAGCTTCATACATCCATTCAAAAGGAGACTGATCGCATGAAGGACATGAAAGGATTCAACGGGGCATACGGCTTATTCATATTCCTGGCGCTCCTGCTTCCATCCCAGGGATTCGCGAGCAATGCATATTTCGTAGATACGCAGGATGCAAGGGCGAACGGCATGATGGAGGCCTTTGCGGCCACGGCCGATAATCCCTCGGCGGTGTACTACAACCCGGCGGGCATCGTGAATGTGGACGGAACCCAGGTCTCCGCAGGCCTCACCTTTGTCTACATCCCGGGCGAGGATGTCCCCTTCGAGAGCAACGGGACCTCCGTGTTCGGCGCCCCGGGCGAAACGACCGATTCGGAGACCCTCACCGCCTACATCCCCTCCTTCTTTGCCACGCACAAGATCAACAACGACTGGAGCGCCGGCTTCGGGATGTTCTCCAATTTCGGGCTGTCCACAGAATGGCCGGAAGACTGGGAGGGCCGCTATGTTTCAGGGGGCGTCTATTCTGACATACTGACCATGGCACTGAACCCGGTCGTGGCCTACCGGGTCGACAAAAACGTCAGCATTGCCGCGGGCATCGTGTACCAGACCCTTGAAGTCCAGTCGAGGAACAAGTACCTGATGGGGGCGCCCGGTTCGGGTATCCCCGATGCGACGGTCAAGGTCACCGCAGAAGACAGCTCCGGGTTTGGATACAGTCTCGGTTTTCTTGCCAGGCTCTCTGATGCCGTGAACCTCGGCATAGCCTTCCAGAGTGCGGTGAGACACGATATGGACGGTGATTTCGAACTCTACGGCACCCCTGGTGGCCAGTTCAATGCCAAGGACGATGTGAGCATGAAGATGACCCTGCCCGCCATAGCGCGGTTGGGGCTTGCATACAGCAAGGGGCCCCTGACCGTGGAAGGCGATGTGGTTTTCACCCAGTGGTCCACCATCGACGAAAGCACGATCAAGTTCGACCAGCTGCCCCTTTCGGGCACAGAGCCCAAGGATTACCGCAACACCTTCACCTACAGGCTGGGAACCAACTACAGCGTGAACAATGCCTTCGATGTCAGGGGAGGCGTCGAGTACTCGGGTAATCCCATCCCCCTTTCAACGCAGGAACCGGCCGTTCCCACCAACTACCGCTGGCGTTTCGGTGTGGGCGGGGGATATACCATGGAAAAGTTTGTCATCGACCTCTCCTACAACTACATCTTCTGGCCGACGAAGATGGAGTACGACAACGAAACCGGAGACTATGACGCGAACGTATCCCCGGGCCTGGGGAAAGTGACCGGAGAATGGGATGCGAGCGGGCACATGGTCGTCACGACCCTGAGCTACAAATTCTAACCCGACCCCGTGCATGGACGGAAGCCCGGCGTCTTGGCGCCGGGCTTTCCTTTTTCATGGAGTGGAAGCCCACTGACCAGGTCAGTATATTTCCACGAAGGGGCTCTCATCGAACAGCTTGGGACAGTGCCTGCACCTTAGGTTGCAGTTTCGAGTGGTTTCCATGGCTTCAACATAAGGCTTGAATCTGCATTCACCGGCCGTGGATGAGATCGATCATCGTAACCTCCGGAGGGGAGAGGAAGCGTATGGGCGGGCCCCAGGTCCCAGTTCCCCGGCTCACGTAAAGGTGAGACCCTTTGGAAAGGTCATACCATCCTGCAGTATATGAGAAGAAGAGCTGCACCATGTAACGGAAGGGGTAGATCTGTCCTTTGTGGGTATGTCCTGAGAGTTGCAAGTCATAGATCCCGAGCGATCTTTGATCTACATAAGGCTGATGCTTGAGGAGAAGGGTGAACGTATCCTTGGGCAGCAAAGAGAGCAGTTCATCTTCCGACATTCCTCCGGACTGGCCGAAGTACCTGCCGGTAGGGTCATCGACTCCTGCAATATTGATGGTGCCCTCTACGGTCACCGCCTCGTTCCTCAAGACGGTGAAACCGGCCCTCCTGGTAATTTCCAGGGCCCGCGGGAGCCCTGCATAGAATTCGCCGGTAATGGCATATTTACCGAATCTCGGCTGTATCTCCTGAAACGCCTCGGCCAGCCCCACGAGTCTGTCGATCTGACCGTCCACAAGATCCCCCGTAGATACGAGGATGTCAGGGTTCGCCATCCGGATCACCTGGAGGATCTTCCTTAATCTCCCTTCGTTCACGATGATGCCGAGATGGACATCGGAGATCTGTGCAATCCGCAGACGCCCGATTGCCTCAGGTATTTTGGATGATCTGAGTGTTATCATCTCGGGTCGAATGTCCTGTGCTGCGATGTATCCATAGAGGGCTATGCCACAGGCAAGGAAGAGGGGGCCGAGAAAGGCTATTCCAGCTGAGGGTATGAGCAGACCCATATCCTTGTGAAAGATCAGCCCAGTAATGTGCACGAAGAGGTGGTAGAGATCGATCAAGAGAGAAAGGGTGAAAAACAGGAAGATAATACCCATCCAGCTGTAACCGGCGTATGCCATCAAACGGGCTGGAAATTCATACCCATGCCTTTCCAGTATGCGGACAAAGATGGGGGCAAGGGTCATGACTGCCAAGAAGAACCCCAGTAACATGCCAGCAGCAACCCCGAAAGGGAAGGCGGCCTTCACCTTGAAGAAGGCATAGACGTGCACGGCGCTGTAAACGCTGAAAATAGTGAGCAGAAATAATGACATCATGGTCTCCTTGAATATCTTCTCACGGTTGTCGTGATGTTATCTTACTTGTTAGAGGATAGAAAACGATTTTCAAGATACCTGGATGGAGTGGACTTGGATATATCACGAAATCAACGATTCCTTATGCTACCTATTTTTCATGACTCATATCCGGATTTGCAAAAAATAAAGGATTCATCTATGAAAGACATCAGGTCTACCTATTGTTTCCAGGAGGATAATGAATGAAATTATTCAAGGTAAGCATCATTGGAATGTTTATTTCATGTGTTTGTCTTTCGGGTTTAATGGCTCTTGATGCCGGATGGGAAAAGATTGGCGAATCTGACGGCATTGTGGGGTATACCAGACCTACGACGAGGAGCAGCGTCGATGAGTTGATGGGGATTGGTATCGTAGAGGCGCCTGTTGCAGTTGTAGAGGCTGTTATCCGTGATGTATCGGCGCAGACCGAGTATATCTACAAGTGCAAAGAAGCCTCGGTAGTCAATGCCCCGGGATTTACTAACACCACGGATACCGTGCATATCTATAATGTCACCTCCATGCCGTATCCGGTGTATGACCGTGATGTAGTTGCTAAGAGCGAATATACGCTCGATAAGGCCTCCGGAACTGTCCGAGTTCATTTTGAAGGTGTCAATACTAGTTATAGAAGCGACAAGAAGAAGGTCAGGATGCCCATAATGATAGGTGATACTATCCTGGTGCCCAAGGGCCCGGACAAGACCGAGGTTACCTGTATAGTCCTCGCTGATCCTGGTGGAAACCTTCCATCAATGGTGGTCAATCTTTTCACAAGGAATCTATGCATTCAAACCATCGCCGGCATAAGAAAGATGGTCACCAAGGACAAGTATAGAAACGTCAAGTCAGTTGTTACAACGACCGCTGCATCAAAAAGAACCAGCTAGGAATCAATTATCACTATGGTGAAAGATTGAAGTCGGTCTGAACATATTCAATGACTGACGATCATGGGATCATATCTCTAGCTTTCAAGCTATGGGTTCAGAGGGCCGTTCCCGGCAGGAAATCCGAGCTGGAGTTCATGAAAAAGGCTTTGAATATGTATCAATCATATCAACCTGCCTGATTTCAAAAGGCTCTTTCATCTGTTGCTTCTTGATCCGGTCGAGAATATTTTTTGAAATAGATGTAGACAATGTCACTGCCTGGATCGTCTGCCCTGTTAAAGAAAGGAGATATTGAGATGAGACCAACGAA
>JALOOZ010000163.1 GCA_025454155.1 Thermodesulfobacteriota bacterium | reverse complement strand
GGAGGGTATAATGGTCAGGAGAATCAATAAGGCCGCGGTTATCGGGTCTGGAATCATGGGAGGCGGCATCGCAGCGCTCCTCGCCGCTGCAGGCGTGGACATGCTCCTGCTCGACATCGTTCCATTCGACCTGAAGGAAGAGGAGAAGAAGGATAAAAAGGCCAGGAACCGGATCGTCACCATGGGTCTGGAAGGAGCCATGAAGGCGAAGCCGCCGTTGTTCTACAACAAGGACCATGCCATGCGCATCAGCACCGGCAACCTGGAAGACGACTTCGACAAGCTGGCCGATTGCGACTGGATCATCGAGGTGGTCGTCGAGAACCTCAAGATCAAGCAGCAGCTGTTCGCCCGCATCGACAAGGTGCGCAAGGCGGACGCCATCATATCCTCCAACACCTCCGGTATCCCGCTCAAGGCCATGTCCGAGGGCTTGAGCAAGGGCTTCAAGGAGCACTTCCTCGGTACGCACTTCTTCAATCCGGTCCGGTACATGCACCTGCTGGAGATTATCCCCGGCGAGGCCACCAAGAAAGAGGTCCTCGACTTCGTGGCTGAGTTCGGCGAGAACAGGCTCGGCAAAGGCATCGTCTGGGCCAAGGACACCCCGAACTTCATCGGCAACCGCATCGGCATCCACGGCATCGGCGCGACCATGAAGGCCATGCTCGAGGACGGCCTCACCATCCCCGAGGTGGACGCCATCTACGGAGCCCCCATGGGCCGTCCCAAGACCGCCATCTTCGCCACCAGCGACCTGGTCGGCCTGGACACCATGACCCACGTCATGAAGAACACCTACGACCTCTGCGTCAATGACGAGGAGAGGGACGTGTTCAAGCTGCCCGAGTTCCTCCAGGCGATGCTGGACAAGAAGCTCCTTGGCAACAAGACCAAGGCCGGCTTCTACAAGAAAGAGGTCACCCCCGAGTGGAAGAAGATCAAGAAGGTCATCGACCCCGCCACCGGCGAGTACATAACCTTCGACAAGGTCAGCTTCCCCTGCCTCGATGCTGCCAAGAAGGCCCCGACGACCTCAGACAAGCTGAAGGCGGTCCTCTACGGTGACGACAAGGCGGCGAAGTTCGCATGGAAAGTCACGTCGAAGCAGTTCATCTATGCAGCCAACCGCATCCCCGAGATCTCCGACACCGTGGTCGAGATCGACAACGCCATGAAGTGGGGCTACAACTTCGATATGGGTCCCTTCGAGGCTTGGGACGCCATCGGTGTGAAGGAGTCCGTGGAGAAGATGGAGAAGGAAGGCCTCAAGGTCCCAGAGAACGTCAAGAAGATGCTCAAGAAAAAGGCGACCTCCTTCTACAAGCTCGAGAAGGGCAAGAAGATGTTCTATGACTTCGCCTCCGAGGGATACAAGCCCGTGAAGGCAAGCGCCAAGGCCCTGGACCTCAACAACTTCAAGGCCGAGAAGAAGGTTGCCCTCACCTCGGGTTCCTGTTCGCTCATCGACATCGGTGACGGCGTGTTCTGCCTCGAGTTCCATTCCAAGATGAACGCCATCAACAAGGAGATGGTGGACTTCATGGCCAAGGCCGGCGAGTATGTCGGAAAAAACGGCCTGGGCATGGTCATCGGCAACCAGGCAGGCGGCATGCCTGGAGCATTCTCCGCCGGCGGAGACCTGGCGTACATGCTGGGCCTCGCAAAGGCAGGCAAGTTCGATGAGATCGACGGATTCATCAGGAACGTCCACATCGGCATCATGGGGACCCGGTACGCCAACTACCCGGTGGTCGCTGCACCCTACGGTCTCACCCTGGGCGGCGGCGCCGAGACGTGCCTGTCGGCGGACAGGATCGTGGCGCACTCCGACCTGTTCATGGGTCTGGTGGAGATAGGTGCCGGGCTGGTTCCTGGCGGCTGCGGCATGATCAACCTCTGGAGGAAATTCATCACGTCCAAGCCCGAGGAGGCCAAAGTCACCGATTACGGCGGATTCTTCCTCAACGCATTCATGGCAGTGGCCCAGGCCAAGGTATCCAACTCGGCCGAACAGGCCCGCGCCAGGGGGTTCCTCGGCGGAGCCGACCGCATCGTCATGAACCGCGACAACCTCATCGGCGAGGCCAAGAAGGAAGTCCTCAAGATGGTGGACGACGGCTATGCGCCGCCTCTGAAGAAGAAGATCCCGGTCTTCGGCCGCGAGGCCCACGGTATGGTCTGGGCCGAGATGAACAACATGAAGGGCGGCGGATACATCACCCCCCACATGGAATTCATCGCCAAGAAGATCTGTGTATGCATGTCCGGCGGCGACGTGCCCTGCGGCACGGAAGTGAGCGAGGATCACCTCATGACCCTCGAGCGCGAGGCCTTTGTGGACCTGTGGAAGACAGAGAACACCCAGAAGATGGCCGAGAACATCATGGCCACGGGCAAGCCGTTGTTCCTGTAATCGGAACATACGAGAAAGAACTAGGAGGAAACCAATGAGAGAAGCATATATCGTTCAGGCAGTAAGGACTCCCGGTTGCAGAAGGGCCAGGGGTGCTTTCGCATATACCAGGCCCGAAGACCTTCTTAAGGCCGCACTCAACGGGCTCATGGACAGGGCCAAGGGCGTGGAGAAGAAGGATGTGGAAGACGTCCTCATCGGCTGCGCCTTCCCAGAGGCCGAGCAGGGGCTCAACATCGGCCGCATCATAGCCCAGATGGCACACTTCCCTGATGACACCTGCGGCGCCACGGTCAACCGCTTCTGTGCCTCCGGGCTGGAAGCCATCTGCCTCCAGGCCATGAGGATCATGGCAGGCATGTGCGACGTGGCCATCGGCGGCGGGCTCGAATCCATGTCCATCGTTCCCATGGGCGGCAACATGCCCAGGCCCCATCCAGACTGGGCAAAGGAAAACCCGGATGTCTACATCTCCATGGGCATGACCGCAGAGAACGTGGCCAACCGGTACAAGATCACCCGCGAGATGCAGGACAAGTTCGCATACGGCTCCCAGATGAAGGCCGCTGCGGCACAGAAGAATGGCAAGTTCAAGGAGATCGTGCCGGTGGAGGCCGTCAGGTTCAAGGAGAAGAACGGCATCACCGTGAAGGAGACCTTCATTCAGGACTTCGACGACGGCGTGCGCTCCGACACCACCCTGGAAGGACTCGGCAAGGTCCGCCCGGCATTCTCGGCCATGGGCTCGGTCACGGCGGGCAACTCCTCCCAGACCACCGACGGCGCAGCCGCGACGCTTCTCATGAGCGGCGAAGCGGTCAAGAAGTTCGGATTGAAGCCAATCGCCAAGTTCAAGGCATACGTGGTCGCAGGCTGCCGTGCCGACGAAATGGGCGTGGGTCCCGCATACGCCATTCCCAAGGTCCTCAAGGTCGCCGGCCTCGGGAAGGCCACCGATATAGCAGGCAACGCCATCTTCGAGGTGAACGAGGCCTTTGCGTCCCAGGCCATCTACTCTCTGCAGCAGATCGGTCTCTACGACGAGAAGTACTTCTCCCATGAGAGCGATCAGCGCATCATCAACGTCAACGGCGGCGCCATCGCGCTGGGCCATCCGTTGGGATGCACCGGAGCCAAGCTCTGCTCCCAGCTCATGACCGAGATGCAGGCACGTGGCAAGAAGTACGGCATCGAGTCCATGTGCATCGGCGGCGGCATGGGTGCTGCGGCACTGTTCGAGCTCTGCGACTAGCATCAGCTCACGAGAAACATACAGGGGGCTGCCGGAGATGGCAGCCCCCTTTTTTTGTCAAGAAGGAGAGGGAGACGGGATCCGAGCAGGCGAGGAAAGGCCCGAGCCCTTATAGCACCCCTGCCAGGACGAGGGCCATGGCAGACAACGCCAGGACGATCCGGTAGTACCCGAAAACCTCCAGCCCGTGCCGGTTCAGGTATGCCACCATCCACTTCACCGCTGCCACGGCAGAGATGAAGGCGGTCAGGATACCGATGGCGGGCGCTGCGAGGCCGAACTGGAGAAGCATGGCCGGACCTTCCCTGAGGATCTCGTAGCACGTGGCAGCGCCCAGGGTGATCAGGCCCAGGAGGAAGCTGAACTCAACCGCGGACTGGACCGAAAGGCCCACCAGGACGCCCCCCAGGATGGTGACCAGGCTCCTGCTCACGCCCGGCCACATGGCGATGCACTGGATCAGCCCGATGAGAAGAGCTCCCTTGATGGTCAGTTCTCCCAGATCCAGGCCTTGTTCAGGATGGCGATGCACGCGTCTGGCCACCATGAGGATGGCGACACCCCCTGCAAGCAGGGCCCACATGACGGGCCACACCCCGAAGAGCTGAACCTTGATGAGGTCGCCGAAGATCAGCCCGATGCATGCGGCGGGCAGGAAGGCCGTGCAGGTGTTCAATGCCAGGGAGAGCCCCTGCCTGTCCCGGCCCAGGAGCCCCAGTGCCATGGAGGAGACCCTTTTCGGGTAGAGCCACAGGACCGCCAGGATGGCGCCGATCTGGATGGCGATCACATAGGCGTCCGTGGCCGTCTTTCCCTCGGGTGAGGCCCCGAGGCCGAGGATGCGGGAAACCAGGTACAGGTGGCCGGTGGAGCTCACGGGGAGATACTCGGTGAGTCCTTCGGTGATGCCCAGGATGATTGCCTGGAAGTAGGTCATGCCCTGGACAGCGTCGGCACCGAAGGCGGCCGCAGTCAAGCCGACGATCCATAAGAATATCAGCACCACAGTCCTGAACAGCATGCCCTGTTTGCCTGCCCTCTCACGGAATATATTTTTGGAAAAGCATCCTTTTATTTTCCTAGCAGGCATCTGTTTTTGAGTACAGGGATTTCTCCAGGCCGACAGGTTCACCAAGGCTAGGATTCCCGTCTCTCCAACGTCGAGCATGACATTCCCATTTTTCCGCGGGTCATGACGGCCGCAGACTGCATGCTTGTGCAGGCTTATAAAACCAGATAGGTTGATGGGGAATGGTGGGGGGTGGACCATGGATATTCAGAAACTGATTCGCAAGGCGCAGGACAACCAGCTCCTGTCAAAGAATGAACTGATGTATGTCCTCGGCCTGCGGCCTGATAGCCAGGAGTCTTACCTCGTCATGGCCGAGGCCAACCGCATATCCAAGGAGCTGACCGGAAACAGGGCCGAGGTGCATGCCCAGCTGGCGCTCAACCTTGCCCCGTGCCCGGCTGACTGCAGATTCTGCTCTTTTGCACGGGTGAACGGGATCTTTCAGGAGGAGACCCGGGTCACCCCGGAGCAGGCCGTGGCTTATGCGCAGCAATTCGAAATGGATGGTGCCAACGCGGTGTTCGTCATGACCACGGCAAGGTATCCCTTCGGCCTGTTCCTTGAAATGTCCCGGGAGATCCGGAAGAATCTCAGGCCCGAGACCATCCTCATCGCCAATGTTGGCGACCAGACGTATGCCGGTGCCAGGCAGATGAAGGATGCCGGAATCGCAGGGGTCTACCATGCCCTGCGCCTGCGGGAGGGCGTTGACTCGAGGCTGTCGCCGGCGAAGAGGAAGGAGAGCATCCGCAACTTCCAGGAGGCGGGCCTCCTGGTGGGGACCTGCGTGGAGCCCGTGGGGCCTGAGCATACGAATGAGGAACTTGCCGACCTGATCGTTTACACGGCTTCCATCAACCCTGCCTACAGCGGTGCGGCAAGACGCATACCCATCCCGGGCACCGAGATGGCCGGTCTCGGCACCATCACCGAACTCCGCATGGCTCAGATCGTGGCCGTCACCCGCCTCGGCATGCCCCGGACCGTGCTGGGCAACTGCACCCACGAGCCCTGCACCCTGGGCGGCCTGGCAGGGGCCAACCTGTTCTGGGCCGAGG
>JALOOZ010000025.1 GCA_025454155.1 Thermodesulfobacteriota bacterium | reverse complement strand
ACCATGCTCGCACAAGGCACGATATACTCCGTGATATGCGATAAGGAGCCATGAAGAGATGAAAAAACCCAAGGGATACTCGGCCGTATTGCGGGAGCTCGAGGAGACCCTCGAGAAGATGAACCGGGGGGACATCCCCATCGACGAGCTGGAGGAGACCATCAAATCCGCAGCAGTAAAGATCCGCTACCTGAAGGATAAGCTCAAAGCCACCGAGGCAGAGATATCGAAGGTGCTGCAGGAGATCGAAGGGGAACCCGAAGGGATCTCAGAAGACCGGTGACGGGCCCGGAGCCTTTCATTGACCCGTACTGCAGAGGTTTGTTATAGGGGGACCATGAATCCATCCCGCACCGCCCAGACCATCCAGCCTTTCCTGGTCATGGACATCATGGAGAAGGCCAACACCATGGCTGCCGCCGGCAGCGACGTCATCCATCTGGAGGTTGGCGAGCCTGATTTCGACACCCCGGAGTGCATACGCAACGCATCCATTGATGCCATGGCGGGGGGGAAGACCCATTACACCGACTCGCTCGGCATACCCGAACTCAGGCAGGCCATCGCGGAGCACTATGCAAAGACGTACGGGGTCTCAGTTGACGAAGACCGTATCGTCGTCACCGCCGGGTCTTCTCCCTGCCTTCTCATGGCCATCGCCTGCCTGGTGGACGCAGGAGACGAGGTCATGATGACCGACCCCTACTACGCCTGCTATCCGAACTTCGTCAAGGTCCTGGGTGCCCGGCCGCTCCTCGTCTCCACAGGCAGCACCGACGGGTTCCAGCTGTCCCCTGAAAAGGTGGCCGGCAAGCTCTCGAAGACCACCAGGGCGCTGATCGTCAACTCTCCGGCAAATCCCACCGGGGTGTGCCTGGACGTGGCCCATATGAAGGCCCTGGCCCGACTTCCGGTCCCCATCATCTCCGACGAGATCTACCACGGCCTGGTCTACGATTCGCAGCAGCACACCATGCTGGAGTTCACGGACAACGTGATCGTCATCAACGGCTTCTCCAAGGCCTACGCCATGACGGGCTGGAGGCTCGGCTGGGCGGTCTTCCCGAAGGTGCTGATCCGGTCGGTGCAGAAGCTCCAGCAGAACCTCATGATCTGCGCCCCCTCCATCGCCCAGTGGGGCGGCGTCGCGGCTCTCCGGGAGGCTGGTCCCGACGTGGCTGAGATGCACCGGACCTTTGCGCGGCGCAGGAGGGTCATGCTCGCCGAGATGGCACGGCACGGATTCAATGTGGAAGTGGAGCCGACAGGGGCATTCTACGTGCTGGTGAATATGCGCAGGTACACCATGGATTCGCGTTCCTTCGCCCTTGAAATCCTCGAGCATACCGGTGTGGGAGTGACCCCGGGCATCGATTTCGGCCCCGGGGCGGAGGGATACATCCGATTCAGCTACGCCAATGCGGAAAAGAACATCGTGGATGGGATCTCCCGCGTCGCCGCCTACCTGAAGGCCTTATGAGGGTAAAGATCCGCAATGCATCCTTTGCCGGAGTGTTCCCGCACAACGCAGCGGGACTCCCGCAGTTCGCCTTTGCCGGCAGATCGAACGTCGGCAAGTCGTCGTTGATCAACAGGCTCGTCGGCCGGAAGGCACTGGTACGGATCAGCAAGGTACCGGGCAAGACAAGGGCCGTGAACCTCTTTCAGGTGGATCTCGTGGACCTGCCTTCCCTCTATCTCGTGGACCTCCCGGGCTACGGCTATGCCAAGGCGCCCAAGTCCATCAGCAGGGGATGGCAGGACCTGATCGGGAAGTTTCTGGACCACAACCGTGATCTGCGGCTCCTCGTGCTCCTGGTGGACATCCGCAGGGACCTGGGGGAAGAGGAGCATATGCTCATCGATCTCATGGAAGGGTCCGGGGCACAGGTCGTGCTTGCGGCCACCAAGACCGACAAGGTCAGCTTCGGCCAGAGGATGAAACGGGCACCAGAGCTCTCGCGCCAGAGCGGCCTGCAGCCGGTGATGACTTCGGCGACATCGGGCGAGGGCATGGACGGGCTCTGGTCACTCATCCTGAAGGCGCTCCCGGAGAAGTGAAGAGGACCCTGCCTGGGCACTGGCCATGATTCTCGTGGGCCGCTCATGCATGGCGATGGCCTGTCTTTACCCTGACCTGCCGATGCAGATTCCTGTTTACTCCCTGTCTCCATGTGCTATTATCACCGAGCTATGGATACGCGTCTGGCAACCGACATCAATTCCCTGCTCCCCATCATCGTCCTCCTCCTCTTCCTCGTCATTCCTTACGTGCTCAAGGTGCTGGGCAGGCGCACCTCGGCCGGCAGAGGCGACGAGCCGCCTGAGGAGCATGATGCCTCCGGCGGGACTCCCATGCAGGACGAGCATCCCGGCCCGCCCGTACGGCATGACTACGAACAGCCCGACAGGAGCAAGCCCATCACCCCCAAATGGTTCTGAGCGGAAAGAACGGCAGGAAAGGTGATCGTGATGACCGCCACGGGAAGAATACCGGCAGGCACTGCAGCCGGGATCCTCGAGAGTGCCCGGATCACTACACCGGCAGGACCACGAACGGGATCGACGGGTTCTTCATGAACTTCTCGGCCTGATCTCCCCTGAAGATCGACAGGGAGCCCTTGACGACCTCGTGAGCGACGACCAACAGCTCGATACCCTTGTCCTTGATCACCTTGTTGATCACGTCGATGGGGACCCCCCTCATGACGAGACGGTGTTTCGCATCGATGACGTCGTCTCCCACCTGGCTGCAGATGGCGTACATCTTGTCCTTGGCGGCCTTGATGACTTCCTCTTCGAGCCTGTCCGTGTTGATGTGCGGGACATAGAACCCTGCTGCGTTCTTGATGTCGGTGACGGTATGGAGCACGAAGAGCTCCGCTTCCAGGATGCATGAGAGCTGGTATGCATAGTCCACGACATAGGGGCTCGCCTTGGCGTAATCGATATAGCAGAGGATCCTCTGGGGCTTCTTCACCTTGGACTTTTTCATACTCTATCTCCTCTCGGCTGTATATGAAGTATCTTTGGTAATTGCCTCAATCACCTTCTTCAGCTCCTTGAGCTTGAAGGGTTTCGCCACAAAGGCATTGGCCCCCCGCTCAAAGGCCATCTTCCTTGCTTCGCCCACTGAAAAACCCGTGATGAGGACAATGGGCACGTGGGGATATCTCGTCCTGATCTCTCCCATCAGGGTGAATCCGTCCATGCGCGGCATATGGATGTCGGTCACCACGATGCCGATGGGCTTGCTGTCCATGCACTGAAGTGCGTCATACCCATCGTGGGCTGTGTGGACCTGATACCCGTGCATGCCCAGAAAATCTGCAATCACATGGGTGAGGTCCTGAGAATCGTCAACGATCAGGATCTCTTTCGAGCTAATCACTGGCCTCCTCACTTGTCAGATCTATTATCTCATAATCCCTGAGAACCGGATATCTCTTTGTCTCGGCATTCGTGAGGCCGGCCAGCTTTTCCATGACCTTCTTGATGGCGAATATCTGTGCCTCCATGACGCTGAGCGTTTCCTGGACCTTCGTGTTGCTCTCCATCTCGGGGTTGAGCTGGAGTATCTCGATATTTCCCAGGATGATGTTGAGGGGTGTATTGATCCTGTCGGAAAGGGTGACCGCCGTCTTGGCAATGGCGGCGAGCTCCTGCAGCCGCTTCTGTTCCATGCCGTAGGTCTGCATCTCCAGCGCCCTGTGCACCCGCAGGACGAGCTCATTCTCGTCGCAGGGCTTGATGAGATAGTCGTACACACCGAGCCTGAGAGCTGCCACGGCCGTCTTCAACGATCCGTAGCCGGTGATGACGACGACGAGGGTCCGTGGTGAGATGACCTTGATGTTCTCCAGCAGGTCGAGTCCGCCCATGCCTTCCAGGAGCAGATCCGTGAGCACCAGATGAAAGCTCTTTTCGAAGAGAAGCGTCAAGGCCTCTTCCGCGCTGGACACGGCCTCCACTTCAAAGCCGCGGGAAACGAGGATATTCTTGAGCGAATAGCGGACGATCTCCTCATCGTCCACCACGAGGATCCTCTTGCCGCTCATTCCCTGACCGCCCTGTATTGCAGCTGCCTGCTGACCGTATCCCTCAGCTCCTTGATCCTGAAGGGCTTGCGCAGGTAGGTAACACCGGTACTCTCGAGGAATTCCTTCACCTGGAAGTCATAGGTGTCTCCGGTGATGAACATGAACCGCTTTCTCAGGCCGGGGTTCCTCTTGACGGCCTCCTCATAGAGCTCCATGCCGTTCATCACCGGCATCCTCAGATCAGAAATGATGAGTTCCCAGGCATGTTCCTCGATATGGTCATATGCCTTCTTCCCGTTCTCGAAGGTCATGACCGTGTAGAAGGGACTCAGGGTATCCACCATCAGGTCCATGAGGTCCTCTTCATCCTCCACCACCATGATGAGACTCCTTCTGTCCGCTTCCGAGGGCTGTATAGGGTCGTGGTCCGTACGTTCAGCGGGCCTGGCGCCTTCAACGTCTCTAACCACAGGTATCTTCATGGTGGCCATCGCCCCGTTCATCGTGTTCTCCAGGAAGACCTCTCCCTTATGATCCGTGATGATTCCGTAACAGATGGACAACCCGAGCCCGGTCCCCTTATCCTTGGGCTTGGTGGTAAAGAACGGATCGAAGATCTTGGTCATGACACTCTCGGGGATGCCGGGCCCGGTATCCTCGATGGAGACCAGTACATGGTCGTCCTTCAGACACGACCGAATCCAGATGTTTCCCTGCTCTTCGTCTATGGCATCGATGGAGTTGTTGATGAAGTTCACAAGCACCTGTTCGATGCAGTTCATGTCCGCCTTGATGCAGAGCGGATCCGTTGAGTCTTCACTGACGATGCTGATGCCGCGCTTCTTGATGATGGGGGAATAGAGGTTGACGGTCCTGCGGATGACTTCCCGCACATCGAAGATGTCCTTCTCCGGCGGCTTGTTCCGGGAGAACTTGAGAAGGGACTCCACGATCCCTTTCGCCGCGGAAGCAGCATTGATGATGACCGAGAGTCTCTTCCGGTCCTGGCTGTTCATGCTTTCCGCATCTATGAGGTCTGCGAATCCCAGGATGGGCGTGAGCTTGTTGTTGAGCTCGTGGGCGATGCCCGAGGTCAGCAGCCCCAGCGAGGTGAGCTTCTCGGTCTGCATGGTTTTCTGTTCCATGCGTTTCTTGGCCGTGACATCGCGCAGGATCACCAGGACCTGGTCATGATCGATGTGCTTGATGAAGAACTGGCCGATGATGTCCGCCTTTTCGCCGACCTTCACGGAGAGATCGAATTCCATGGATCGGTCTCTTGCCAGTGAGGCCATCTTATCGAGGATCCTCTCCGCCGAAGCCTCATCGAAGATCTCGGCGGCAGTGTGGGGGGGGCTGGCCAGATATCTCTGGAGGGCGCTGTTGAGAAACGACACCCTGCCGGATCCATCGAGTATGCAGATCATCTCTTCTGAAGCGTCCACGACCGCTTTGTATCGCTCGGTGATGCTCCTGAGGGATTCATCCTTCTGCCTCAGGAGATCATTGAGGTCGGAATTCTTCCGCCTGAAGATCTGGTAGAGGTGTACGAGGGTGAGCATCTGTCCTATGAGAAGTCCGAGCAGTTCGAAGACCCTCATATAATGGACATTGAAGAACCTCTTGGATGAATGGGACAGGTTCATGACCCCGAGGGTCTTGTTTCCTTCCTTGATGGGCACGCAGAGCATGGAACCTATCCGGACCTTTGTGGTGTCTATCTCCTTGAAGAAATCACAGTCTTTCACATCGCTCACCAGGATGGTCCTGCCTTCTTTTGCACAGGTCCCCGCCACCCCCTCCCCCAAGATCATGCTGACGCTCGGGTTGACATCACTGACGGCTTTCCCTGATGCTGCCTTGAGAACAACCTCGTCACCCTCCACCATGAAGATGGAGGCGTTCTCGCATCGTGATTCGGCGATGAGCACGCTGGTCACACAGGAAAAGAAATCCTCTTCGGGTGATCCCTTGGAAACGAATTCAGTGATCTCGAAGATGGAGGAGAGGATGCCCACGGTATATTCATAGAAGTCAGAGGCCTTGCCCAGGAGATCGAAAAGGATTTTTTCACGAGTCGATGCGGGCTCCATTGAATCACCCCGAAGAGATTTCAGGTCATTCACGGCAAACACTATGCCCCTTAACCCATATTTTCAACTATGGCTGTGTTCGTTCTATACCTATCTCGGATGGTATTTACAAGTTCTTTGTACTCTGGGCCGAGATGGCCCAGGAAGAGATCCTCCCGTTCGAAATCCCCGGACAGGATCCCCCTTTCATGCTGTGCAACAACCTGATCCGTCAGACCCACGAGCGCGGTTAACCGATTCACCGGTTCATGGTGATGTCTGATGATCTGGATCACCTCGGGAGGGAAATGCCACCGCCGGGCCACCATCTCCCCAATGGCACAATGGTCCATGGAGAAGCTGTCCCGTTCGAGAACCGGATCAGGCCAGTATCCACTGAAGTCATACAGGGGAAGATATTCATCGGGAATCCTGCACACCAGCACCATTCTGCCGAGATCATGCAGGAGCCCCCCCGTGAACAGACCCTCCTTCTCCGACCTCGTCCCGCCGAGCAGCCCCGATACCAGGGCCACAGCATAGGAATGCCTCCAGAGACCCTTCATCGAAGAGGTCTCGTTTCCGAAGCTCTCCATGACCGCCATGGACAAGGCTATGCACTTCACCATATCCAGTCCGATGGTCCGCAAGGCCTGCTGGATACCCACGTGCCGGTCCGCATGCCGGTAAAAGGCCGAGTTCGCCAGCTTGATCACCTTTGCGGCCATGGCGGGGTCGCTCGAAACGACCTGTTCGACGCTTTCGATGGAGGTCTCCTCATCCTGAAGCACCTGGAAGATCCTCATGCGGCTGGACTCCAGTGTAGGAATGCTTTCCAGGTGATGCTCGATCTTCTCCATGAGACATACCGGTTCCATGAAAGGCATTAACGGCCTTTTCACGGTATTTCTTTAGGGTGTCTGCAACCATCAGGAGAGCGGGGAAGGGAAAAAATATCTCTCATGATTTATTTGGGAATATCCGTTAGTATGGGAAGAGTTGTCATGGGAAGAAACCATATTATTATGTGAGAGTAAAGGAGACACCCCGGAAGAATGAGCGCCTCCGCCGAGATGAAAAAGACCCGGGTCCTGATCGTTGATGACGAACAGGAAACCCTCGATCTCATATCAGAATACCTCAATGGGCGGGGCTCTGAAGTGATCACGACCATGAGCGGAGAAGAGGCGGTCGCGATTGTTCAGAAAGATCTCTTCCACATAGCGGTCGTTGATCTCCACCTGCCGGGCATGACTGGCGCCGAGCTCCTCAAATCCATAAAGAAGATCCGCCCTGATGTCCAGGTGGTCATGATCACCGGATACGGGACCATCCGGGATGCGGTGGAATGCATGAAGCTGGGGGCATCGGATTTCATCACCAAGCCCATACTGCTGGACCACCTTCACCTGACCATGCGCAGGATCCTCGAAGAAGCCCGGCTCAAAGAAGAAGCGGAACTGGCTGATTATTACCGGAACCTGTCCCGTATGGACGAACTCACCGGGCTGTACAACTTCCGCCATCTCATGACGGTGCTCAAGAGCGAGGTCTCAAGGCATCTGCGTTACAACAGGACGCTGTCCCTGGCCATGATCGATATCGACGACTTCAAGAAGTTCAACGATGCCAGAGGCCATGAAGAGGGCAACGACCTGCTTACCAGACTCTCCCACATTTTCAAGCACAACACCCGCAACTGCGACATCCTCGCCCGGTATGGGGGCGAGGAGTTCGTCATCATCTTCCCCGAGACCGCCATCGACGAGGCACTGGTGGTCTCGCAGCGTATCTGCAGCACCGTGGTGTCCACCCTGGAGGTAAGTGTCACCATCGGAATATCAAGTCTGCCTGCAAACTCCAGCGAACCCCACGACATCATCCGCATGGCGGATGCCGCCATGTACTGGGGAAAGACCCACGGGAAGAATCAGATCGTCGTCTACGAAGACCCGATGTCGACGTGAAGGTAGAGGTCCCCGGCCTTCCGTAAGGGGTTCTTTCTCCCCATACCCTGAATCCTAAGAACCATCCCGCTGGTCGTGTTCCGGGGGATCTTCACCTTGATGCCGCGCTTGAGCAAGCCGGGCCTGTATTCCAGGGTCATATATCCACCGGTCACAGCGATGGTGCCGGGAATAACGATCTTCTCGTGGATGTCCATGACCGCGTGGAACACCCTGTCCAGTCCCTGGGCGGCAAGGCGCACCATGGAGCGCCTGAGCACGGAGCCGGGTGTACCCCCTACCACAAAGGCCTCGTAGGCTATGACACGGCTGATGTTCAATATCCTTTCTATCCATTCCTTCCTGATGGGCAGATCATCAAAGACATCCCTGAACTCGGACCGGGAAAAGATGTCGTCGAACACCGTCTCACGGTTGAAGGAAAAGCCTCGCTGCCTGTCATAGGTCCTTCTCTTGTCCGGATCTATGAGCACCCCATATGCCTCGGTGATCTCCTTGAAGTACTCTGCAGAAGATGGGTCGTCCTGGTTGCGGTCAGGATGGAACCTCATTGCGAGCATGCGGTAGCTCTTCTTGATCTCCTGGTTGGTGGCTTCCTTTGCCACACCCAGGACACGGTAGTAGTCCTTGGACATGTCAGCGACCCATTCGTGATTCCTGCGTCTACCTGAAGGAATGGAGGAATTTCTCTTCCGGCAGCACCACTGCGGTCAGGCATCCACCGTAGACGGCCCCCGTGTCGATGCCGATCTTGTCCGGTTTAACCAGGGGCCTGGCAAAGGGCGTATGCCCGAAGATCACCTTCTGCGGGATCCCGGTGGGGGAGGATATGAATTCATCCCTGATCCATATGAGGTCCTGCCTGTCCTGGTCGGCAAGGGCTACCTGAGGTCTGATGCCGGCATGGACGTAAAGGTAGTGCTCATCTCTGTGGTGCCACTTGAGGCGAGAATAGAAATCCCGGTGGGCATCCGGTAAGACACGGGCGACCTGGTCCCCGGAGATGAACCTTCCAGGTCCGACATAGGACTCCACGGTTTTCCTTCCCCCGTTGGCGAAGAAGACCGTCTGGTTCGCGCCGAACTCGAGGAACGAAAGGAACATGTCCTCGTGGTTCCCCCTGAGGAAAATACAGTCGTACCTGCCCGCAAGGTCGATGAGGCAGTTGATGACCTCCACAACGCTGGTTCCCCTGTCCACATAGTCTCCGAGGAAGACAAGCCGGTCCCGGGGCCCTGGATCCATGACCGCAATGAGGTCTTCGAGCTTGTCCAGGCACCCGTGAATATCTCCGATGGCAAAGATCCTGTTCATTGGCTGCGCTCTGATGTTCCCATACCTCTCCTCGAGGGGTTGGGCTTATTGAAGGGCCTTTCTGAGTTTTATGATCTCGATGCTCAGCTCAGGGATCTTCTCCCCGGCCACCTTGGACTGGGGATTGACCCCCTTGGCGATCTTGTACGCCTCCAGCGCCCTGTTCAGATCGTCGAGCCTCCCGCGCGTATCCCGGTTCGCAGCACGGGATTCGTAGGCATAGGCGAGGGTAATGGCAACATCGTGGTCCCTGTTCTTTCTCAGGAACAACGTACAGGCCTCGATGATCTTGTCCTGGTCCTTCAATCCGACAGCTGCACTCACCAGGCCCTTCATGTTTTCTCGGCCCCCATTCCTCTTCACCAGGGCCGAGTAATAACCATAGGCGTCCTTGTACTGGCCGATCTTGAGGGAGGACCTGGCTGCCCCCTGGAGGGAGTCAAGGTCTCCGGGTTTCAACTGGAGTGCCTTCGCATAGGCCTCCAGGGAACCCTTGGGATCGCCGTTCTTCTCACGGGCGACGCCCAGGTTGTACCAGAGCACGCTGTTTGCCGGCGAGAGCTTGACGGCCTTCTGGTAGTAATCCACCTGGGACTTCGTATCACCGAGCTTGCCCATGACCATGGCCAGCTGCGCCGTGGCGTTCTTGTCCTGGGGATAGAGTCCCACGTATCGTTCCAGGAGCTCACGCGCCTTTGCGTAATCATTCTTCTGAAGCGCCTCCTTGATGAGAGGTACCAGAATTTCCCTGTCACTGGTTGTCTTCGATGCCGAAGCATACACGTCAAGGGCCTGTCTCTTGAGGCCTGCCTGTTCATAGGTCTTGGCTAGATCAATGACCACCTCGTCGCTGTTCCGGTCAAGTTCGAGGGCCTTCTTCAAATAGGCGACCCGGCCCTCGAAATCCCCCTTTTCTCCTGCGATATAGGCCATGCGACGGTAGATGGCTGCATCAGCCTTGCCGGCTTCCACGATCTTGTTGCACATGGCAAGGGCATCGTCAAACCTTCCCAGTTTTATATAATATCGCGAAAGGTTGGACAGGGCCGTCATATTCGCAGGATCTGCATCAGAGATGGCCTTATAGACAGCAACAAGGGACTGATAATCCTCCTTGGAGCTCAGGAGGTTCTCCAGCATTTCCAGAAATGATGCGCTCCCCGGGAAGGTCGCGTGGGCGGATCTCAGGATTGCGATCCTCTCCTCGTCACTCCTGGCAGACTTCAGCTGATCCATGAAGTTCTGCTCGGAGAGTTCCATCTCCAGGGGCACCTTGGCTATCTTGCGGTCGATGTAGTAGATGTCGATGGGCACTGACCGTATCCCCGCACCCATGAGTTGGTTTCGGATCTCGGCCGTATCGATGGGTTCGTTCAGGTCATTTGGCTTTCCGAAGCCCGCGATGTCAGCTCCCAGGTAGGAATCGAAGAAGGTGTTCGCATGGATCTTTCTGATGAGAACGGTCTCGCCGCCCTTGATCCTCATTGAGTCGCCGGCCTTCACCACCTGAGGTATCCCCTCCACATCTACCTCCATGGAGATGAATCGGGGGGGGGTCCTGAATATGAACGATATGGTGGCCTCCCGGAGCAACCCGAGTCGACCGCCGAGAGGCACAATCAGGAATAGTGCCAAGGTGATGGCGATCACCACGATTATCGCTATAACGGTATTCACCCTGGTCTGCGTCCGTGACATGTCGATTGGAAGGGTTTATTATCAAGATATCTATAGGTTGTCTACGGCCATTTTTCCATGGTCTCCAGCCGCTATGGATTTCACGCTCGCTCAACCCTTGACCAGCGCTGCGATACCATGGTATGGTAGCAGGGTGTAATTGTAATGCCCTTTCATGGAGGCCGGATCACCTTCCCCTCTCTTCTTCCGGCTTTGTACCCTCCTTTCCTGGAATGAATTGTGTCTCCTGGCGTATGAAAGGAGGGTGCGGTGATAAGGGGCATGAGCCTGGTGGAGCTGGTCATAGCGATGGCATGCTCCTCCCTTCTGGCTTTGGCGCTGTACCATTTTCACCGGGTAACAGCCGTATCACACGGCGAGATGCGGGATGCATGGTACTGCATGCAGTCGCTCCGCCAGGCGACGCTCCAGCTGAACAGCGACTTGGTCCAGGGGGCCTGCCTGCTGCCTCAGGAATTCAAGGTCAGGGCCGAGGGATCCCACCTCTTCATTGCCGGCATACCCGTCACGTCCCAGCACCCGGGCATCTCTCTGTCTCCTCATATCCCGCCACCCTACTATTCCCTTGTCGTCTCCTCAGAAGCACGGGGGGCCTCGGTCGATACCACTGACATTGATGGAGATGCCCGTCCTGACTTCTGGGCCGACCTGGGCATGATCACGGACAGCTCCTTCTGTGTGATCAGTCATGCCTATGTCCGGGGAAACACGAACCTCACCGTTGCAGCGGGCCGCATGCCTCTCCCGGGCGACAGGGCTGTCCCAGCCATCCATTACGAACTCAAGGGAGACGGCCTGTACCGTAACAGTCAGCTCCTTGCCGAAGCCGTCGTGCACTTTGATCCACAGATCAAAGGTCAGGAGCTAACCCTTCAGATGAGGTCCCGATACCATGAAACCGTTAAGGATATCTCCCTGTCATACCCACTCCACTGATCGGGGCTGGGTCATCGCGATGGTTCTCATGATCCTGGCCGTGACACTGGGCCTCACCCTGGCCTCGGCCTCCATGGTCTTGTTCCATCTGAAATCGAGCCACGCATACTACCGCATCGTGCAGGATGCCTTTGTTTCCACCGAAGGCGGGAAGACCCTCTCGCGGAACATCTCCCGCCTTTCCGCCCCTGAAGGATGGGACCACATCCATTTTTTCACCGAACTCGTCGACCAGGGCGTCGAGGATGTACGGTCCTTCTCTTGGCGCGTTACCCTTCGCGACCAGCCCCGGGAGATCCCTGGGGGCTATCCTGTGCCCTCCCTGAGGCCCCATGTCGTGGTGATCATCGATGACTCCCTTGCCATGAATGCATCCTCCGGACAGGATTACCGGGAGGAATCCCTCTACCTGTGGCACAATGCGGGGGGAGTCGTACACGCATCCGAATGCTGCGAAATAGCTGACACCCATCCTAGCGCCGATGGGACCTATTTCAGCGGTAGGTGGGGCAATGCAAACCATCGAGCGCCGTCAGCGAACGGTCTGTCCGGGGCCATGCCGTCGTGGACGCTGGCCTTCTCACGGGCGAGATCGCTGATCGAATCCCTGGACCAGTGCGAGGTGGCCGTGATGAGCACCTCGCGGGGCCAGATCCTTCCTTTCACCCACAATGGAGCGGAGATCATGCAGGCACTGGATGGAATCCACCCCACTTCGCCCCAGGCCCCCCTCTCTGAATCCCTGTACCGTGCCTCCGAGATCTTTCCCGCACAATGCATCTCGAACAGGCACATCCTGGTGGTAACGGCTGGTATTCCGGTGAACGACGGCCATCTCCCTTCATGGCTGAAGGATTATGACCGCGACAACAACCCTGGAGATACCGCGTTCGAGGGTGAAGGGTCTCATTGCCTCGACGATGTCTCAGCCTACGTCCGGTCGCTGGGTATTTTGGTACATGTCATGGGGCCCGACACGGGATACCTCAGGGTTGTGGCAGCCAAGGGGGGGGGCCGTCTGATGCCCCTCAGAGACGATATCGCACCCGAAGGCACAACCGTGACCGGACCTCTGGCGATCCATCAGGGCAGACCTCTCTCCCTGACAAACCCGAGGGCATGCTTTCATCCACCCTGGGTCATGTCCGATACCGGTATTCACGCGCGGCCGAGCATCACTGACCCCCTGGAGTCAGTGTCATGCTCGGATCTTTCCGTCACCGGCATCGCGCGCTCCTCTGCATGCGACGCATCGAACATGTACTGCACAACCTCTCGAGACCAGATCGTCAAGATCGACCTTTCAAGAGGAGATCTTTCATGGCTCGTGCAGGACATCGGGGGGACGGTACTTCTCAGGGGCAACCACATCATCGCAGGACCCAACAGACACGGTGTCATCTCCTGCCTAACAAAGGATGCTCACCTCCTCTGGCATCATCCGGGGACATGCATGGATGCTTCCGATTCTCTCGTGTTTGTGAGTGCAGGCTCCGTGATACAGCCTATCACCATCAAGGACGGTATCCTGTTGTCCTCCTACGACACAATGCACGGCATCACGGTCATCCGTTATGATCCGGTCTCCGGTTCAGTCCTGGCAGGTACCGCAGACGGGCTCCTGTATTCACTCAGTCAGGGACTGGGCCTCACAGGAATCATATCCACCGGCATGAACGATGCCGTCATCGAGATCAGGCCCTTCACCCGGCGCAAGGTTCTCCACCTCCTCGCCATGAGCAGGACAAGGCTGATGGACTGCACGGCATCGGGTCCCGTGTGGTCCGTCTCCCTGGATGCGGGGGAGCCTCAAGGCGTGACGGTCATGGACGGCAAGGTCTTTGTGGCCCTCTGGAATGTTGAAGCTCCGTGCAGGGGTATGGACACCGGCATGTCCACCCTGCTTGAATACGATGCCCTGACCGGAGAGAGGATCGGATCCGAGCCCCTCTTCGTCGGCAGGGCCTTCGGCCCGGCCATCGATCTGGACGGTGCCGCGTTGAAATTCATCTCCGGGTCGGGCGAGATCCGGGACAGGGATATCTCCGCCTTGACAGGAATGAGCCCGTGTCCGCTCGGGAAAAAGCTCCTCAGGCAATCCGAATAAGGACCATACCGAACGCACGTCCCGGCATGTATCAGCACAAAGTATCCGGGATCTTGATCGTTATTAAAGGTACCTGAACGGAAAACCGATGATATTCATACTGGTATCGAATGTACCAGCATTCTTTCCACACGGAGGTGCTCAATGGAGCGATTTCGGAACTGGCAGAACAAGGGGTTCACCCTGGTGGAGCTCGCACTGGTGCTCGTGATCATAGGCCTTCTGATCACCGGCGTCCTCAAGGGCGAAGCCCTCATCGAGAACGCCAAGACCAAGAAGCTCATCAACCAGAAGGAATCCCTCACCGCGGCCTACTATTCGTTCTATGACCGGTATAACGCCTTCCCGGGGGACGAGAACATCCCCACCATACCGCCGAACGACACCAACAACGGCAACCAGAACGGGCAGATCGCCGGCAACGAGTACTGGTACCTCTTCCAGGACCTTGTCCTCGCCCAGATCATCAACGGGAGCTATAACGGCACTGCCAACAGCTGCCCCACCAATCCCTACGGGAGCTGGGTGCAGATCCAGTGGAACGCGGCGCTCCAGTCGAACGCGGTCGTGTTCAACGCCATACCCTACGACACGGCCGAACAGGTGGACAGGAAGTATGACGACGGTGTGTACAATACCGGGTCTATCCGGGCCAACACCATCTATACCACCCAGACCAACAAGGTGGTCTACTGGCGCATGTAGCATCCGTTCCCCGATTCACTGTTCCGGCGGGGGATCCTGTCAGGATAAGCGGCATACATGCGTTGATGGGTGTATGCCGGATGGAGCACAACCGATACCATGGAAAAGAAACGCATCGGCGACCTGCTGAAGGATGAGGGGATCATCAGCGACCGGGAGATCGGCCTCGCTCTGCTGGAGCAGCGGGCCACCCGGGAACGGGTCGGCGACATCCTTCTGAGGCTGGGGCTTGTCACCCAGACTGAGCTCGCCCAGGCAATCGCCAAGCAGTTCGGCATTGAATTCATTGAGCTGCGGCACTTTACCCCCGCCAAGGATGCACTGTCCTCGCTCCCTGTCCAGTTCGCACGCGACAACTCTGTGCTGCCCATCGGCGTGGAAGACAGCACCCTGTCCATCGCCACCAGCGAACCCGACAACGCCAAACTTCAGGACCTTGCATCGCGCATCTCCAAGAAGCGCATCCGATGCGTGGCTGCGTCTCCGTCCCAGATCCAGAAACACATCGAAAAGGACTATTACCTCCTGGAGCACCCCATAGACGAGGAGATCGACCAGCAGCTGGAACATGCCAAGTTCAATCCCCATGACGTGGATACGGAAAAGCTGGTGAGGCTGCTCCTCATGTCCGCCATCAACTCCCGTGCCACGGACATCCACATCACCCCGACCACCAAGACGACCCAGATCCACTACCGTATCGACGGCATCCTCTACCCGTTCTACACCTTCCCTGTGGAACTCCACTCCCGGGTCATCTCCACGCTGAAGGTCAAGGCCGAGATGGACATCTCGGAACAGCGCAAACCCCAGGACGGGAGGCTCTCCTTCGACTTCCTGAACGAGAGTTTCGACATCCGCGTCTCCACGCTGAGAGTCACCCATGGGGAGAACATGGTCATGCGGATCCTCGCCTCTTCCGAAGAACTGTACAACATCAGGAACCTCGGGCTGGAGAACGACGATATCACCAGGCTGCGGGACCTTCTTCACAAGCCCTACGGTATGGTTCTCGTCTCCGGGCCCACAGGGTCGGGCAAGACAACCACCCTGTATGCCGCATTGCGGGAGATCAGCTCCATAGAAAAGAACATCGTGACCGTTGAGGACCCCATCGAATACCAGTTCCCTCTCATCCGCCAGACCCAGGTCAACGAGAAGGCGGGGTATGTCTTCTCAAGCGCGGTGAGGGCTTTCCTCAGACAGGATCCCGATGTCATCCTCATCGGCGAGATACGGGACAGCGATACGGCCACCATGGGTCTCCGCGCGTCCCAGACAGGCCATCTCGTGCTGTCCACGGTCCATGCCAATGACTCGTCCGGTGCGGTTCCCAGGCTCAAGGATCTGGGGATGAAGGATTACATGATCTCGTCGGCCCTCATCTGCGTCATCGCCCAACGGCTCGTCCGGGCTCTCTGTCCGCACTGCAAGCAGGCATACGTCTCAGGTGAGGAGGAGCAGAGGCTCTTCGGAATTACCCCGGGGACCACCGTCTACGCCCCTGTGGGGTGCCCCCGCTGCATCAAGACCGGATATCTGGGCCGGCTTATGGTGGCTGAGATCCTCGTGGTCTCGAAGGACATCGAGCGTCTCATCTCCACTGGCGCACACCCCTTCGAGATCAAGGAAAAGGCCATTGAGCAAGGCATGGTGACCCTGAGCGGTGACGGAGTCCGCAAGATCCTCTCGGGTATGACGAGCTTCGCGGAGGTCTGGAGGGTCCTGCGGTAATGATGCTCTCCTACTGCGCCCTGAAAAGAGACGGCACCACCTTGAGGGACAGGGCCGACTTCGACAGTATCCAGGATCTCATGGACACCCTGGCCTCCCAGGATCTCACCCTGGTGAGCTACCGGGAGAAAACCTATCCGGTGATCGATGCCACAATCAACATGCTCCAGCCGGCAGTCTCCCGTATGGAGATCGTGGAGTTCAGCGAGTCCCTTGCATCCATGATCGGAAGCGGCCTGCCGCTGCTGGACTCCATGGAGAGCATCAAGGACACCATCCGGGTAAAGAGGCTCAGGGAAGCCCTCGAAACAGTCATCAGAGAGGTCTCCAGGGGGGAGACCCTGTCAGGGGCCTTCTCCCATCATCCAACTGTCTTCCCGGAGATGCTCGTGTTCTTCTGCAGCATAGGCGAGGAGACCGGTACCATCCAGAACGCCTTGAACAACACGGCGGAATACCTCAGAAAGGTCGATTCCATCCTCTCTCAGGTAAAGAGAGCCTTCATCTATCCGAGTTTTGTCATCTGCGCCATGGGCTGCGTCATGGTCTTCTGGCTCTTCTATGTGCTGCCGAGGCTTGCGGAGACCTTCAAAGACATCAATGTCCAGCTTCCGGAAATCACGCTGACACTGGTGCATTTCGTCACCTTCATCCAGCACGCCTGGTATCTTATCCCGGTCGGATTGGCCTGCCTCGTTGCAGCCTCCATGTTCGTCGCAAGGATCGAAGTGGTCAGGTCTTTCTGCACGAAAGTGGCATTCAAGACGCCTGTTTTCGGGGACCTGCTGAAGGCATCCATCCTGACGCTTTTCTTTTCGAGCCTGTCTCTTATGCTGCGCTCCGGCCTGACCCTTACGAAATCCCTGGATGTGCTCGTGGGGATCTTCAGGAATCCCCTCCTGAAGAAGATGATCCGTACGATCCAGACAGAGACCAGCTCGGGGAATTCCCTGATAGAGTCCTTCAGGTCGACCCAGTTCTTCGATGCCGTAACCCTGAAAATGGTCAGCGTCGGCGAGAAAACCGGTACGCTGGATGAGAGGCTCAGGTATCTGGCGGATACCTACCAGGAGAAGACAACCCGTTTCGTGGAGCTTTCAGGGAAGATGATCGAGCCCATCGTCATGGTCCTCTCGGGCGGCCTCTTCATCTTCATCGTCATCTCCCTCATCGGGCCGGTCTACGACCTGATGTCACAGCTCGGAGGAGGTTAGGATGGGTTTCGACCGTCCTTTCGATCGTATTTCATGGCAAACTGAAGGGACTTCTTCGCGGAGAGGATTCACCCTCATAGAGGTGGCTATCGTGATGATCATCCTTGGCCTGCTCCTCGGGCTCGGGGCGGAGCTCCTTCCCATGCTCGTCAAGCAGAGCAAGCTCAAGGACAACCGGATGCTCGTCAAAGAGGCCAGGACCGCCATCATCGGCTACGCGCATGCAACGGGCAGGCTGCCCTATGCAAGCGCCAATGTGAACGGGTCTCAGACCGCAGGCAGGCTGAGCGGATACCTGCCCTGGGCCACCCTCGGCATAACGGGCAGAGACCCCTACAGCACGACCCTCTACTATGCAATCGATTCTCACCTGGCCAATACCACTTCAGTGGCCCAGTTCAAGCAGCGTCTGGGAGACCTCATCAGCGGAACCCTCTCGCCCGACCTATTCTGCGATGGAACGACCATCAGGGCTGCCTTCATCGTGGTCTCGGCAGGGGAAAACCTCCGCGCGAACACACCAAACGACGACAACAACAACGGCAGGATTGATGTCAATGACAACAACCGGTTCGCATCCCCGTCTTCTGTCATTACCGCCACCTACGATGACATCCTCGAGGCTGTCAGCCTGACCTATCTCTATGGGCTTATCCCATAGATTCCTGTAAAGAATTTTCTTCTGATTTCCGAGAACATGGGTAGAAGCGCAGGGAGAATCCCTGTGTGAAGAGAGGCATGGGCAATGATTACTCCCATGAAACTGAAACCGAAGAAGGGATATGCCGTGCTCCTGGGAGAGACCGCGCACTCCCTGGCAGCCTTCAAGGGACTCGGTGAGACGATTCGCCTCGATCAGGCAAGCACCATCGATTCCAACACCCTCATGGGGCTCTCGAAAAAGAGCGTCAATCTCTCGCTGTGCTTCTCGCCACGCACCATTTATTCCGACATCGGGGACTTCTCCTGCGTCTCTCAGGATGCAACCTCGGCCCATATACGCTCCACCCTGGACAAGATAGGGCTCTTCAAGGATGAGTATCGGATCTCTTTCACCAAACTCCAGATCATCGACAATCTCAAGTGCAGGTACTCCTATCTGGCCATACCCAACTCTGAGTTGAACAGGGTTGAGTTCGTGGATGGGAACAACGCCATAGTCGATACCTTCTGTCCCATTGAGGCCTCCCTGGCGGCAGCGCTCGGCACCGTGGAAAAAGACATGGCTGTTCTGATCTACGAGGACACGCATTTCATCCGCATCATCGCCGCGAAAGACGGAGTCATTTATCATCTCATCACCATCAATGCCGCTGAGTCTTTCGATGCCCTTGCAGACACGGTCTCAGGTATTCGTGAGATGACATCTCATGCCGGCATCGAGGTCGAACCTTTCCCCCTCGGTTCTGCGTTGGGTTCGGATACCGCAAAACCTGTACTTTACGGGACCGCCATACACCCTCGATACGATTTCACAACCGAGAAACTTCAGAAAACCAAATTGCTGGCAAGGTATGCAAAGGTCTCCCTGGGTGTTTCCCTCGTCATGATCGTCATTGCTGCCCTCTTCATCGCTATGGGTTGGAGCAATGTCTCCAAGGCACAGGATCTCCGGAAAAGATTCCATGCCGAGACCAGCAAGAGTTCGCGGGAGCTCAGAGAGCTTGAGAGGAATTATACCCTGGTCAGCAAGGATCTCGATCTGACAAATATCAATGCAATTGTTCAAGCATACAAGGACTTCCAGTCGGAACCGAGACTGCACACCATCGTGGACACCATCTCACATCAAGTCCCGACTTCTGTTTTCCTCACCAGGATCGAGGTGATTAGGCCCAATAAGCAGCAAGACTCACCTCCCGCCAGGGTGGAGTCTCAGGAGGGGGCCGCTCTTCGGACTACCCACGTCGATTCCTTCGGAATTGTCATAAGCGGGGTCATCAACGCTCCGTACCCACATTCCAAAGAGGTCTTCTCAGCCTTCATGACCAACATGCAGGGGGTATATTCGGTAGAAAGCGCCACCTTCAATCATAAGGAGCTCTATGCCGAGTTCAGCCTCAATTGTGAGATGAACTTATGAAATATTTCAGGACTGCCTTCCTCCTCGGCATCATCAGTTTCATAATGGTCTCTTCGGCCTTCATTTTCTACCGAACCAGCGTCAAGGACGTGAGGCTTCAGCGAGCCAAATTATCGTCCGTCCTGACAGCAGAAGATCAGCGCAAGGATTACAGCAAAAAGATCGAGGCTATCAAGGAGGGCAGCTCCAAGCTCGTAGCCTTGTCCCAAGAGAGGGGAACAAATGTGGATTATGAGATCGTGATCAAGGACCACGATCTCTCTAGGCTGATGAGCGAGGTTGCGTCAACCTATTCGGGAGGCATGTTCTTCCTTGAACAGGCCGTCGTTGAGAGCACATCTGCAGGCATAACTGTCAACATGAAAGGCTTCAAGCTGGGGGCCCCTATGCCATGAAGATCGATGGAAAGATCCCTGTGCTCTTCATTCCCGCACTCCTTGCCGTGTTTCTCTGCCTGGGTTCCTCTCTTGTTCTTTCTGAAAACTCAAGATACGATCCCGTGCAGCCGAAATTCCTCTCTCTCATCGATCAGCTGAGCCTCTTCACCATGGAAGGAGACCAGAATCCTCAGGTCATGGGTATCAAGGACGTCTTCCGCCATGAATGGACCATGGCTGATGGTGACCTGTCGCAGTATTCAGTACCTCAAGCTCCCCCGGAAGCTCTTACGATCAGTGTCACCATGATCGTGGAGGCCGGCCGCAATAGTTTCTGCATCCTCAATGGCAAGAGAATGCATCCTGGAGAAAAAACTGACAGTTTCAGGGTAACGTCCATCGGTAAAGACCACGTTACCATTACCTATAATAACGGGAACAGGGAGATCCACCATGTCAAAGCATATTAGATCCACGGTGATCGCAATCCTCTGTTTGACCCTGCTTTTCGGATGCGCAGTGGACAGAACGATGAAGAAGGAGGATTTCTCCATCGAAAAGGAGAAGGCCGCAGCGGCGCCTGTGGAGCCGAGACCGTCCGTCCCTGAGAAGCCCAAGGAGAAACCGGCCCAACCAAGCCCGCTGAAGGGAAAGACCATTACCCTGACCGCCAGCAATGCCGCCTTCACCGACGTATATGCGGCCATTGCAGAGAAAGCGGGCCTGGACCTGGTCATAGACTCACGTCTGGTGGCTGTTGTTCATCCTAACGCATCCGCATCCGAAGCACCACATGAGGCCACAGCAGGCAAGACCCCGGCAAAGGGGCGCATTGAAGTCCCTCCTGTGTCAATCTCCTTCAACAAGACTCCCCTGGAGGGGGCACTGGAGAATTTGGACACGGCACTGCAAATCTTTTCCAGCGTGAAAAAGAATACCCTGTATGTGAAGGGGACCGAATCCAGGACCTATCATCTCAACTTCCTCTCTTCCCAGAAGGAAACCTCCATTACCGTGGGGGGAGACGTCATCGGGAGCAGTTCGAGCAGCACTTCAACCAGCTCTTCGAGCTCTTCTTCGGGAAGTTCTGCCAGCTCGTCATCCGGGACGAACCCCTTAAGCGGCGAGTTCTCCATCAGAGACACTATCCCCCCGGCCACCAACGACATCTGCACCCAGATCGAGGATGTGGTGAAGACCTCCATGACCCGCTATGGCACCTACTCGATGAATCGTGCTCTGGGATTCTTGGAAGTCAATGACATGCGCAATGCAGTAGAGCGCATCGATGCCTATATAAAGACCGTCAAGACCTACTACAACGCACAGGTCCTCATCACGGCAAAGATCATTGAAGTGGCCCTGAAGGACGAGAGTAAATACGGCATCGACTGGACCAGCATACACGGCACGATCAAAGACTATGCCTTCAATCCCATCCAGCAGAACCTGGCCCTGAGCACGAACAATCTGACTCCTGCCCTGGAGATCAAGGTGAGTTCAACCAAACACGGTTTTGATGCGGCCATGAACGCCCTCGAGCAGTTCGGGGACATCAAGGTACTCTCCAACCCCCGTATAAGGGTGACCAACGGCCAGCCGGCTCTTCTCAGTGTGGGGACAAACACCTCCTATATCCAGGAGATCAAGGTCACAACCACCTCCGTGGATGGAGGTACATCGATCATTACCCC
>JALOOZ010000162.1 GCA_025454155.1 Thermodesulfobacteriota bacterium | reverse complement strand
GATCTCTCGCTGCAGTATACCCCCTTTCCCACCACGGTGTGCGGTCATCTCTGCCCGAACCTCTGCATGGATGCCTGCACCAGGGCCCAGGGCAACATGGCCCCCATAGACACCTCCCTGCTCGGGAGGGCGAGTCTCCATGCAAGGGAACCGGAGCCGATGGGCTGTCCCTTGCCTGGCAGCTCTGGATGAAAGGCCATGAGCCTGTCGTGTACGACCGGGCAAGTGAGCTGGGCGGCAAGATCCGCAGTGCCATCCCGTCGAGCAGGCTGCCCAAGGAGGTCTTCGATCACGAGCTCAGGAGGATCATGGGAAAGGTCACCCGGGTGAAGCTCGGCGAGGACGGCATCACCGAAGAGCTTTTCATGGACATCCGTGACAGGTATGAGTATACGGTCATTGCAGTGGGAGCCCAGAATCCCAGGGAACTGAAGATCAAGGGTCATGAAAAGGCCGTAGCCGCCCTGGGATTTCTCCGGCGCGCCAAGGTCAACGACATCGCCGTGGGAGAAAAGGTTGTGGTCATAGGTGCCGGCAATGTGGGGTGCGATGCCGCGACGGAGGCATACCGGCTCGGCGCGGGAGAGGTCACACTCATCGACATCCAGGAACCCGCATCATTCGGAAAGGAGCGCGAAGCCGCAGAGGCCTCGGGTGCAAAGTTCTTGTGGCCCGTGGCTGCCGAGGCCATCACCAGGAAGGGCGTCGTGCTCTCGTCCGGCGAGGTGCTGGGCGCTGATACCGTGATCATTTCCATAGGAGACAAGCCGGATCTGGGATTCCTGCCCGATACGATCGACACAGCAGACGGATACATCAAGGTCGACAGTAGGTACCGGACCGCGGACATGAAGGTATACGCAATCGGCGACAGCGTCAGGCCAGGCCTCATCACGGATGCCATCGGTGCAGGCAGGAGCGTCGCCCTGAGCATCGATGCATCCTTCAGGGGGGTGGACGAGTCTTACGACCGGCTTCCGGCAATCGACACGGCTCGCATCAGACTCGAGTACTACGATCCCGGCGTGAGGGAATTTCAGGACATCCAGGTCTGTTCTGTGGCGTGCGCCTCCTGCGGGGGCTGCCGGGACTGCGGCATGTGCGAGACGCTCTGCCCGCAGCAGGCCATATCCCGGAGGCCGCTTCAGGGAGAAGGGTACGAGTATGTGGTCAATGACGAGCGCTGCATCGGCTGCGGCTTCTGTTCTGGAGCCTGCCCGTGCGGCATATGGGAACTGAAGGAGAACGACCCCATCGGGTAGGGTCGCACGGCCTGTCGGGGTATATCCATAACTAAATCGATGGAGGATGGATACATGTTTAACTGCAAGACCAAGAGTGATGTTCTAAAGGCGGTGAAGGAATACGACATCAGCTTCATCCAGTTCTGGTTCACCGACGTGCTCGGCAGGCTGAAGAGCTTCCAGATCACGCCGTCGGAGCTCGACGAAGGCATTGACGAGGGCATGGGCTTCGACGGGTCCTCCATTGAAGGGTTCGCTCGCATCCACGAGAGCGACATGATCGCCAAGCCCGACCTGACCACCTTCCAGATGCTTCCCTGGAGGCCGGCGGAAAAGCCCGTTGCCAGGATGTTCTGCGATATCCAGAACCCGGACGGAACCCACTATGACGGCGACCCCCGGTACGCACTGAAGCGGGTCGTCAAGAAGGCAGCCAAGATGGGATACACTGCCTATCTCGGGCCCGAGCTGGAGTACTTCTACTTCGCAAACAGCACCTGCCCGGAGATCATCGACAGGGGAGGCTATTTCGACGGGCTGCCCATCGACCTCGGCACCGACCTCCGGCGCGAGACCATCTTCGCCCTGCAGAAGATGGGCATAAGGGTCGAGTACAGCCACCACGAGGTGGCCCCGTCCCAGCACGAGATCGACCTCAGGTACGCCGAGGCCCTCAAGATGGCCGACATCGTCATGACCTACCGCACCGCGGTCAAGGAGATCGCCCGGCAGAAGGGCGTCTACGCCACCTTCATGCCCAAGCCCATCTTCGGCGAGAACGGCAGCGGCATGCATGTCCACCAGTCCCTCTTCAAGGGCGAAGAGAACGCCTTCTTCGACGCCAAGGACAAGTACCATCTCTCCAAGGTCGGCAAGCACTACATCGCCGGCATCCTCAGGCACGCACGTGAAATGGTGGCCGTGACCAACCAGTGGGTGAACTCCTACAAGCGCCTCGTGCCGGGGTACGAGGCCCCGGTGTACGTATCCTGGGCGCGCAGGAACCGATCGGCCATGGTGCGCGTGCCCATGTACAAACCAGGCAAGGCCAATGCCACCCGCATCGAATTCAGGGCACCGGACCCGGCCTGCAACCCCTACCTGGCCTTTGCCGTACAGATCGCCGCAGGCCTCGAAGGCATCATCAGGAAATATCCCCTTGCAGATCCCATCGAACAGGACATCTTCGAGATGGACGAACACGCCAGGGAGGAGGCGGGCATCAGCTCGCTGCCCGGCAATCTTTTCGAGGCCACCAACGAGGTAGCCAAGAGCGCCATCGTGCGTGAGGCGCTGGGTGACCATATTTTCGAGAAGTTCATCGAGAACAAGAAGAAGGAGTGGGACAATTTCCGCATCCACGTCAGCAAGTATGAGATTGACACCTACCTTGCAGTGCTATAGATGATGGCAGAACAGGCTGCCCGGTCTTGACGGACCGGGCGGCCTGACGAGTATACGTGACCCCCTCAGGAGCATGGAGTTGACAGGAAAGGCGAAGAGACCCGCTGTCCTGGTGCTGGAAGACGGTACCATTTACAGGGGCAGAGTCTTTGCCGGTCAGGGCCGGCGTTTCGGGGAGGTCGTTTTCAACACCGGCATGACCGGATACCAGGAGATCCTCACCGACCCCTCGTACAAGGAGCAGATCCTCGTCATGACCTATCCCCTCATCGGGAACTACGGGGTCAACGACGAGGACATAGAATCGAACGGGATTCACCTGGAGGGGTTCATCGTACGCGAATACCAGCCTTTCCCCAGCAATTTCAGATCCAAGAGGACCCTGGCCGAATACCTGGAGGAGTATGGCAGGATAGGCATCGAGGGCATCGACACGAGAGCGCTTACCAGGCGCATCCGCACCCGGGGCGCCATGCGCGGGGTGGTCGCCACCGATGTGAACCATACCGGTGACCTCATGGACAGGCTGAAAACCTATCCTGGTCTCGTGGACCGGGATATCGTGAAGGATGTCACCGGTGATGCAGCATACCTCTGGCACGATAACCGGAAGACGCCCCTTCATGTGCCGCCCGCACAGTGCGGAAAGCCCCGTGTCGTGGTCGTGGACTGCGGCGTCAAGCTGAACATTCTGAGGATGCTCGAAGGGCATGGGTGCGAGGTCATCGTGGTGCCCGCCAGGACGCCATCCCGGGTTATTAACGATACGAATCCCGACGGGATCCTCCTCTCCAACGGCCCCGGTGATCCGGCGCCCCTGACATACCTGGTCGAAACCGTCAGGGAACTCCTCGGCGTTAAGCCGATATTCGGCATCTGCCTCGGTCATCAGATCCTGGGTCAGGCCCTGGGCGGCCGGACTGCAAAGCTCAAGTTCGGCCACCACGGCGTCAACCAGCCGGTGAAAAACCTCAGGACGGGCAGGGTGGAGATATCGTCCCAGAACCACGGATTCGTGGTACTCACTGACACCCTGCCCAGGGACACCGTGGTGTCCCATGTCAATCTGAATGACAATACCCTGGAAGGCCTCAGTTTCCCGGACCTGAATGCCTTCAGTGTGCAGTACCATCCCGAGGCGGCCCCGGGCCCGAAGGACTCCGGGTATCTCTTCAGGGAATTCATGGAACTTATGAGGCGGGATACCCTGCATGCGGCATAGGGGATTGCCTGGAATGCCTGTAGGATGCTATACGGGCAATACGAGCCCGCAAGTATAAGGATCCCCATGTTCAAGGCATACGCAGACCACAAAATGCAAAAGGCGAGGTGGAGGTTGTATGCCGGGAAAGACCCGCGAACCCTTCCCGGGCCTGCCATCGTCTTTTTCCCTGTCCGCGACGATGTCCTTTTCTGCGGTCTCGCGGGATTTGTTTGCATCAAACGTGCAGACCATAATGCCGACGACCACATCACTGACCGCTTCGCGTACTCCATCGATGCCGTATGCGCCAACGGCATCGCACCCCTGATCTCCGGGAAGATCGAGAACAAGTCTTACCTGAACCCCGAATCACTGGAAGGGCTCGACAGGGAAATCTACCTCCTCAAGCAGGACACGGGTCTCCAGCATGTACTCTGCTGCGGCGGCGGACTAGACCGTCTCAGGGACCTATCGGAGCGCCTGAAGGCCTTCGTGGAAAGGGAGGATGCGGCTCTGGAGATGGAGGCCAAGGGCTTCGCGTCAGGAGATCTGGAGACCATTGCGGCACGCTTGATAACCCTCAAGGATATCTCATGGTCTCTGCAGGAGGACATCATCGGGAACCACGACAAGATCCTCAAACTGGCCGGGCCCGGGATTTTCAAGGACCAGGGGTATTACGGCCGGTACCAGAAGATCAATGCCTGTCTCAATGCACTGGACCGCCTCGAGGTGAGGGGCCGTGATTCGGCCGGCCTCCAGGTCATGGTGGAGCTCGCCGGGAGCGGCGCCGTGTCCTCGCTGCGGAACAGTCTCACACAGAAGGGGCTCTTCGAGGAAGTTCTCTCCCGATGCAGGCCAGGAGACCTGATGAACGGGTCCATCCATCTGAGCGAGACCACCCTGACCTTCACCTACAAGACTGCGCAGATATCAGGAGAACTCGGAGAGAATACCGCCAAGCTGAGGCGTTTGATCGGTGAAGATACCATCCTCAAGGAGACCCTTGTCCTGGACAACGCCTCCGAGGCGTATCTCACCCACACGCGCTGGGCCTCAGTGGGTGCCATCAATGAGATCAACTGCCACCCGGTGAACAGTCACACCGTCAATGACCAACTCCAGCAGGTCGGCGGTGTCCCCTTCGCCACAAAGGAGTATCCTTTCTACGGAAGGGGTGCGTGGGTTCTCAGCGCGGTTCTCAACGGCGACATCGACAATCATCACGACATAAAGAACGCAGTCGAAGCACACCACAGGATATCGAACCCCGACGTGACCACCGACACCAAGGTCATCCCGCTGCAGATCGAGCACTACCTCTACCAGGGACACGATCTGAAGGAGGCCTTACGCAGGGCTGTGAACGATTTTGAGGGTTCCCATGCCATCGCCGTGGAAAGCAACCTCGAACCGGGCAAGGTGTTCCTCGCCCAGAAGGGCAGTGGACAGACTATTTATGTGGGCCTGCTCGACAACGGGTACATGTTCGCCTCCGAGGTATACGGACTGGTGGAAGAGACCCCCAGGTTCATCAAGATGGACGGCGAAACGCATCGCGTACCGGGAGACCCGGCCACGCAGGGGCAGCTCTTCATCCTCCACAACGACCGGGACCCTGGCATCGGGGGCATCGAGGCCATGTCCTACGACGGACATCTCTTGAAACTCAGTGAACAGGACATCAGCCGGGCACAGATAACGACCCGCGACATCGACCGTGGCGAGCACCCCCACTTCCTCATCAAGGAAATCCTGGACGCCCCCGCCTCGATCCGCAAGACCCTGCGCGGCAAGTACCGGGTTGTCAAGGGTAGGGAAGTGGTGTTCAACCTCGACGAAGGGGTTGTTGATCCGGAGACCAGGGAGTCGCTTCGCCAGGGCAGGATCAGGACCATCTATGTGGTGGGCCAGGGCACGGCTGCCGTGGCGGCATCCGCCGTGGCCGAGGCCCTCGCGGCCTACCTGAAGTCCGCACCCGTCGTTGTCCAGGCACGGAAGGCATCGGACCTGAGCGGATTTCTCCTCGACGAAGACATGAGAAATACCATCGTCATCGCCATCACCCAGTCAGGAACCACCACGGACACGAACCGTGCGGTGACCATGGCCCGGCAGCGAGGCGCCCGGCTCATTGCCATC
>JALOOZ010000161.1 GCA_025454155.1 Thermodesulfobacteriota bacterium | reverse complement strand
CCGGAGTTCCCGGGATTGATGGCGGCATCGGTCTGGATGAAGTCCTCGTAGTCGGAGATGCCGACATGATTCCGGCCTATGGCGCTGACGATGCCGGCCGTCAGTGTGTGAGAAAGGCCGAAGGGATTGCCCAGGGCCAGGACCCACTCCCCCACCTCCACCTTGTCTGAATTCCCCAGCGGCAGGACCGGCAGGTTCTTCGCATCGATCTTGATGAGGGCCACGTCCGTCGGCGGGTCCGTCCCGATGGTTTTCGCGGTGAACTCGCGCCCGTCAAGGAGCTTCACCAGAACCTTGTCCGCATCACCCACCACATGGTTGTTCGTGAGGATGTAGCCGTCCGCAGAGATGATGAACCCGGACCCCTGGCCCTGGAGCATGCGCCTCTGCTGGTGGGGGTTCTGAGGCTGCCCCGGCATGGGAGAGGGACCCCCGGTCACCGTCTTCTCGACCTTGATGAACACCACAGCGGGCGAGGCCTGTTTTGCCACCGAGGCGAAGGCCTTTCCTGTCTCCTTGAGGCTTTCCAGTGCCTTTTCCTGGGCATGGCCCGTCCCGGACATGCACAGGAGAATGAGAATGAGCATCAGCCAGAAGGCGCCGGATACAGGAAGAGAATGGTTCTGTTTCTTTTCATGACCTATGGTCTTCGTCATTTCTGAACCTCCATGGTTTCTGATCCCTGGCGCGCATGGCATAGGAATCGAGGGGCTTGGATCCACGGGGGATGTTTCTCCACCCATGATTCTTTTCTTAGCGCCTTGGGCCTCTCCTGAGCAAGGAGAGTGCCATTCTCAACCATTGAATATCCTGAGGTTATTTTATTGGCAGCGTTGCGGTCAGGGCTGGGGGGGTGTATGTTTTCTTTACAGGGCTGTATCTGAAATGAACAGGTGTATACACCTCATGCCCGGGTCTTGGGCCTCTTTCACGCCCTTGCATGCACCCCTGCCCTCTGATATCTGTCTGATACCGTTCCATGATCAATGCAGGGAAAGGACTGCGATGCCCAAGACAGACGTCACGACGCTCAATGAATATGAAGGGGGGGCCCTGCTCAGGGACTGGGGTATCCCCGTGATCGACGGTGTCCTTGCCGGGGATGGAAGGGAGGCCTCGGAGGCGGCCTGGAAGCTGGGTTATCCCGTCGCGCTGAAGGTCTGTTCAGGGGCTGTCCTCCACAAGACCGACCAGGGCGGTGTGGCGCTCGACATCACTGATGCGGAAGATCTGGACCGTTCAGTTCTGCGCATGGGAATGCTCTTCAGGGACATCCCCCATGCATTCCTGGTGCAGAAGATGGCCCGGCCCGGCCTCGAACTCATCCTGGGCGCCCGGCGCGACCCTGTGTTCGGGCCCGTGGTGCTCGCAGGCATCGGCGGTATTTTCACCGAGATCCTGAGCGATACGGCCATAGACCTCGCCCCCCTGAGCAGACCGGCCGCCCTCTCGATGCTCAGGCGCCTCAAGGGCTATGCCCTGCTGGGCGGCTACCGCTCCCAGACCGCCATCGATCTGACGGCCGTGGCCACAGCCCTCAACAACCTCTCACGGCTCATGTCCAGCCGCAGCGACATCCTCGAGATCGACGTCAACCCCTTCATTGCGTACCCTGACGGCGCCGTGGCCGTGGATGCACTCGTCCGGCTCGGCGTCAGCCGTGCCCGCCGTGGGCTGAGGCACCCGGACCCTGCCACGGTGGCGCCCTTCTTCAATCCCCGGGCCATGGCCCTCATCGGTGCATCCCGGAGCCCGGGCAAGGGGGGCAACATCATCCTGCGCAACCTCATCAAGGCGGGCTTTCAGGGTCGGCTCCACCCCATCAACCCCACGGTGAAAGAGATCCTCGGCATGCAGGCCCATGGAAACGTGCGGGACGTGCCCGGACCCGTGGACCTGGGCATGATCGTCATCCCCAAGGCCTCGGTACCCGAGGCCATTGCAGACTGCGCCGCCAAGGGGGTGACCAACGTCATCCTGAGCACGGGCGGCTACTCGGACATGGGTGAGGAGGGCGCACAGGAACAGAAGGTCCTCGTGGAACAGGCCCGGAAGGCAGGCATCAGGATCATGGGGCCCAACAGCATCGGCACGCTGAACCCGTCCGCGGGCCTTGCCACCTCAATCGTGGGCATCGAGCCCATAAAAGCCGGGGGCGTTTCGCTCATCGGCCAGTCGGGTGTCTTCTCGTCCGGGTGGGGCCGCTGGATAGCCGACTTCAAGCCCTTCGGGCTGGCGAAGGTTGCCTGCATCGGGAACAAGGGAGACATCAACGAGAGCGATCTGCTGGAGTATCTGGCTGGAGATCCCGAGACCACCACCATCGGCATGTACCTGGAAGGCGTCGTGGAGGGAAGGCGCTTCGTCAAGGCGGCACGCACGGCAAGCGCGAAAAAGCCCGTGGTGGTGGTGAAATCCGGCCGGAGCGAGGCCGGGGCCGCTGCCATCGCCTCGCACACAGGCTCTCTGGCCGGGTCCGATGCGGTGTTCGATGCGGTCTGCCGCAGGACCGGCCTGGTGCGTGCTCATGACTCGGAGGCCTTCTTCGATACGCTGTCCGCCTTCGAGACGCTCCCCCTGCCCCGGGGAAACCGCATGGGCGTGCTCTCCATCTCGGGCATGGGCTGCGTGGTCACCACGGATGCCGCAGAGGAGTACGGTGTGGTGCTGCCCGGGCTCAAGGCGGCGACCCTCAGGAGGCTCCGGGAGGTGATGCCGGCCTGGGCCCCTGTGCGCAACCCCATCGACATCTGGTCCGCCATCGAGCAGCACGGCTCGAAGAAGACCATGAGCCACATCGCGGGCTGCCTGCTGGACCAGAAGGACATAGACGGTCTCCTGGTCATCTTCGTGCTCATGCCCGAGAGCATCTTCGACATCTCCGAGGCCTTTGCCGATGTCATAGGCCGCCACCCTCACAAACCCGTCTTTGCGAGCTACTACGGCGGCACTGCCAAGGAGATCGCCCACATCCACGAGGGATTCCTCTCGCTCGGTGTCCCGAGCTATTCCACGCCGGAGCGTGCCGTGTACGCCTTCAGCCGAATGGTGGAATACGCCCGCTTCAGGGGTCTCATCCGCAGGTAGTTCACAGGAGATTTTTTCTTGCGTTTTCAGGTATGATTCTTATTAAGTAAAAGTGTGAAATGAATACTATCAGGGATTACCCTGAAAGGAGGAGGGAATGGATGTCCTGACGCTGAGCAGGCTGCAGTTCGCCGTAACAAGCTGCTTCCACTTCATCTTCGTGCCCCTGACCCTGGGGCTTTCGGTCCTCGTGGCCTGGATGGAGTGGCGCTTCGTGAGGACGGGGGACGAGACATGGCTGAGGATGGCCCGGTTCTGGGGAAAGCTCTTCCTCATCAATTTCGCCCTGGGCATCGTCACGGGCCTCACCCTGGAGTTCCAGTTCGGCATGAACTGGGCCGAATATTCCAAGTACGTGGGTGACATCTTCGGGGCACCGCTGGCCATAGAGGCCACCCTGGCTTTCTTCCTGGAGTCGGTCTTCATCGGGGTATGGATATTCGGCTGGAACAAGGTCTCAAAAAGAACCCATGCCTGGTCCATCACCCTGGTGGCCTTTGCCACGAACCTCTCGGCCCTGTGGATACTGCTGGCCAACGGGTGGATGCAGAATCCGGTGGGGGCAAAGCTCGTGGAGATGACAGGCAACCCCCTCATCTCGCAGCGGGCCGAGATGGCCGACTTCATGGCGGTCCTCACGAACCCCTACGGCTGGCTGAAATTCTTCCACACCGTGCTCTCCGGTTACCTCGTGGCCGCGTTTTTCGTGACCGGGATCTCGGCATGGCACCTGCTCAGGAGGAACCAGACGGACCTGTTCAAGAGGTCCTTCAAGGCCGCGGCCCTCTTCGGGCTGGTCTCCGGCCTGCTTGTCATGGGCACCGGCGACTTCCACGGGGTGGAGATCGCGAAGACGCAGCCATCGAAGCTCGCGGCCCTGGAGGCCATCTGGGAGACCCAGAAGGGTGCGGGGCTGAGCCTCATCGTGATCCCGGACAGCAGCAGGGAGATGAATACGGTCGAGCTCTTCACCATCCCCAAGCTGGCGAGCCTGATGGCATACCGGAACCCAGACGCCGAGATCAAGGGACTCAAGGACATTCCCAGGGACCTGAGGCCTCCGGTGGGGCTGACCTTCCACAGCTTCCGCATCATGGTGGGCCTGGGCCTTCTCATGTTCCTCCTGTCCATCATAGCCGTCTACCTGTCGTTGAGGGACCGGCTGGAGTCTTCCCCCGCCTTTCTCAAGATCATGCTCCCGGCCATAGCCCTGCCGTACATCGCGGGCCAGCTCGGTTGGATAGTGGCCGAGGTGGGCAGGCAGCCCTGGATCGTCTACGGCATGCTCAAGACCTCGGACGCGGTTTCGCGGTCGGTGAGCGTCTCCCAGGTCCTCGCTTCGTTCATCGCGTTCACGGTTCTCTACAGTCTCCTGGGTCTCGTGGATGCGTATCTTCTGGTGAAATATGCACGGCTGGGCCCCGAGGAGAAGATCCCCGAGGGTCTCTTTGCCGGCGGAAAGGGGGTGTGACATGGATACGCTGTACATCCTCCAGATGACATGGTTCGTGCTCTGGAGCGTCCTCTGGTCGGTCTATTTCATGCTCGACGGCTTCGTGTTCGGCATGGGCATGCTCCATCCGTTCCTGGCGAAAGACGAGAACGAGAAGCGGGCCATGATCGCAACCGTCGGGCCCGTGTGGAACGGCAACGAGGTGTGGCTCGTCACGGCGGGCGGCGCCACCTTTGCGGCCTTCCCCACCACCTATGCCCTCATGTTCAGCTACCTCTACACGGCCCTGCTCCTGCTCCTCTTCGCGATCATCATCCGCGGCGTGTCCATCGAGTTCCGGGGCAAGGCGGACGGCCCGGGCTGGAAGAGGATGTGGGATGCGGGCATCTTCCTCGGGAGCCTCCTGCCCGCGCTGCTCTTCGGCGTGGCCTTCGGCAACATATTCCAGGGCCTGCCCATGGACGCGGCCGGCTACCACGGCGGCCTGCTCACGCTCCTGAATCCGTACGGGCTCCTGACCGGTGTCCTGTTCGTGTTCCTCTTCATGGTGCACGGGGCCCTGTATGTGTCCGTCAAGACCACGGGAGACCTCAGCGAACGCGCAGCAGCCTTCGCAGGCAGGGCATGGCTCGTCCTGCTGGCCGTGGCCGCCCTGTTCCTCGTCCAGACGGCCTTCGCCACCGCTCTGTTCGGGAACTACCTCAAGGTGCCGGCCCTGTTCGTCGTACCTCTGCTTGCAGTGGCCTGCCTGGTGCTCGTGAAGGTTCTGACCCTGAAGAACTCCCTGCTCGGGGCCTTTGCCGCCTCCTGCGCCACCGTCGTGCTCGTGAGCGCCACCGGCGTCATCGGGCTGTTCCCCAACCTGATCCCGTCGAGCCTGGATGCGGCGTACAGCATGACCATCACCAACTCGTCGTCCAGCCGCATAACGCTGTCCATCATGACCGTGGTGGCCCTGGTCTTCGTTCCCATCGTCATAGCGTACAAGATCTGGGTTTACAGGTTGTTCAGCGCGCGGATCTCGCCCGAGGGGATGGCTGAGGAAAAGGGATACTGAGACCCCCACCGATCACATAGTGACGATCACCCAGATGAAAAGCGAGGTGAGCGCCAGGCCGAGGAGCTGGCTGGCAAGCCCGATAGCAGCCGAGACGAGCTTGAGCGGGATGCTCGGGTGAGGCTGCTTGAGGTCTTCGATCTTCCCTTCGGCCATGAGCCGTACGAACTCCTCAGGCCGCTCCCGTTTCATGTCCTCGAGGGAATAGGTGCCGGTGAAGATGAGGCGGTCCATGGGGAACTTGTCCGGTACGAAGTGGGTGTTGAAGAAATGGACCGTGAAGATGAAGAGTGCGGCAAGCAGCGCCTCCTCGGAATGGACCAGGGTCGCCACGTTCAGCACCCAGCCGGGAACTATATACGAGGATATCTCGGGGTTCCACAGGAGTATTCCGGAGCCGCCGATGGCGAACATGCCCCAGAACACCGCCCAGAAGTCGAACGTCGGTTTCTCCCCTTTATCGAACAGGCCCCCCTCTTCTCATGTGATACAAGGACATACCTTCAATTCACCTGTGTCTATCTCCAGAAGGTTGTTTTTAAATCGTATTGTGGTGATGAAAAGTAAATCTCTTTTTATTATTATAGGCAGTCATCGAAAAAAACAATGGGCCAGCCTCCAATTACCTTTTCCTTCAGAGCTCATGAGGCGAACGTCAGCTTGGTCCCCGA
>JALOOZ010000160.1 GCA_025454155.1 Thermodesulfobacteriota bacterium | reverse complement strand
ACCAACTCGGCGATCTGTTTGGCGTTTACATTGGCCTCAAGGGTCTTCTCCATGATGGCCGTCGCTATGGACGGTAATGTAGGCAGCTCACCGATGTTATTGAGAAGAGATTCAATCTGCTCTGCAGACAACTTTGCCATCCCTGAACTTATCGTTCGAACGCCTTCCAATCTTGAGTCAAAACACCTTCTATGGTACTCATCTTCAATGATCCCTCATCGCGAGCAGACACGCACGATATTCGTGGGGACGTGCCCGGTCGGTGGCGGCTCACGGATCAGCATCCAGTCCATGACCAACACCATCACCACCGACGTCGAGGCCACGGTCTCGCAGATAAACGCCTTCGTGCAGGCCGGGTGCGACATCGTCCGCGTGAGCGTCCCGGACGAGGACTCGGTGAGGGCCTTCGGGGAGATCCGGAAACGGTCTCTCATCCCGGTCATCGCGGACATTCACTTCGATCATCGCCTGGCCATAGGCGCAATGGCGCAGGGGGCGGACGCCATCCGCATCAATCCGGGCAACATCGGCGGCAGGGAGAAGCTCAAGGCCGTCGCCAGGGCCGCCATGGACCGCGAGGTGCCCATGCGGGTGGGGGTGAACCTGGGCTCGGTGGGAAGATCGCTGCTTGCCCGGTACGGAGACGACCATGTGGGGGCCATCGTGGAGAGCGGCAGGCAGTATGTGGAGATGCTCGAGGACCTGGGCGTCAAGGCACTGAAGGTGTCGCTGAAGTCCTCGGATGTCCTGGAGACCATTGACGCATACCGGCGGTTCTCACAGGTGTCCGACTGGCCTCTTCACCTGGGTGTGACCGAGGCTGGACCGCTCGTCTCAGGCCTCATACGCTCCTCTGTTGGCATGGGCGTGCTCCTGGAGGAGGGCATCGGCGACACCATCAGGGTATCGCTGTCCGCAGATCCGGTGCAGGAGGTCTTCGCCGGCAGGATCCTGCTGGAGTGCCTCGGACTCAGGGCCGAGGGCATCCGAGTCATCGCCTGCCCCACCTGTGCCAGGGCATGCGCGGACGTGGCCGCCATCTCATCCGAGCTGGAGGACGCCCTGAAGGACGTCCGCAGGCATATGGTGGTGGCGGTCATGGGTTGCGTGGTGAACGGACCCGGCGAGGCGAAGTTGGCGGACCTCGGAGTGGCCTGCGATGCCAGGGGCGCGGTGCTCTTCGCCCGCGGCAGAAAGGTCAGGCGCATCGGGAAAAACGAGATCATCACGACGATCGTGAACGAAATACACAAGGAGAAGCCTTCATGAAGATGTCCTCATTTTTCCTGCACACCCTCAAAGAAGAACCCCGTGACGCCGAAGTTGTGAGCCACAAGCTCATGCTCCGGGCCTGCATGCTCAAGAAGCTGGCCTCGGGGATCTATTCGTACCTGCCCTACGGACTGATGGCCATCCAGAAGGTTGAGCGGATCATCCGCGAGGAGATGAACGCGGCAGGCGCCCAGGAGTGCCTCATGCCGGGCGTCCAGCCCGCGGAGATCTGGAAGGAGAGCGGCAGGTGGGTGATGTACGGTAAGGAGCTCCTCAGGCTCTATGACCGCAAGGGGGCCGAGTTCGCCCTGGGCCCCACGCACGAGGAGGTCATCACCGACATCGTCCGCGATTATGTTCGCTCCTACAAGGAGCTGCCCCTGAACCTCTACCAGATCCAGACCAAGTTCCGTGACGAGATCAGGCCCCGGTTCGGTGTCATGCGTGCCAGGGAGTTCATCATGAAGGACGCCTACTCCTTCGACAGGGACGACGAGGGGGCGCAGAAAAGCTACGAGGCCATGTACAGGGCCTACGAGCGCATCTTCACGCGGTGCGGGCTGAAATTCAAGGCCGTGGAGGCCGACTCGGGACCCATCGGGGGGAATTTCTCCCACGAGTTCATGGTGCTGGCCGAGACCGGGGAGGATCTGATCCTGAGCTGCTCCTCCTGCGACTATGCCGCAAACCAGGAGCGCTCGGAGATCGCGCCGCCCGTCGACTGCTCCTTCCCGAAGGCCCCGGCAGGCAGCCCCGAGGAGGTGCACACCCCGGACATCAGGACCGTGGAGGAGGTGTGCGCCTATCTGAAGATCCAGCCGTCCCAGCTGATCAAGACACTCATCTACACGACGGAAAAGGGGCCGGTAGCCGCCCTGGTCCGGGGCGACCACGAGATCAGCGAGGCCAAGCTGAGGAGGGCCCTGGGGTGCGAGACAGTGGAGCTGGCGGACGAGGAGGCCATCGAGAAGAGCACCGGCGCCCCGCGGGGGTTCGCCGGCCCCGTGGGCCTGAAGGTGAGGATGGTCGCGGACGGCGCCCTCCTGGAAGGGGGCGCATACGTGACCGGCGGCAACAGGCGGGATTACCATGTCAGGGAAGTCTGGTTCTCACGGGACGTCGGGGTGGATGCGGTGGCGGACATCCGTGCGGCCACGGGAGGCGAGAGCTGCCCCCGGTGCGCCAACGGCTCCCTGGAGGTCATCCGCGGCATCGAGGTGGGGCATGTCTTCAAGCTGGGAATGAAGTACTCCAAGGCCATGAATGCCCTCTTCCTCGATGAGGACGGGACCCAGAAGCCTCTGGTCATGGGCTGTTACGGCATCGGTGTGGGCAGGACCGTTGCGGCGGCGCTGGAGCAGAACCATGACGAGTTCGGGATCATCTTTCCGGCGGCCATCGCTCCCTTCCCGGTGGTGGTGGTCCCCATCAACGTGAACGAGGCCCCGGTCATGGAGGTTTCCCTGCAGATCTACGAGGGCCTGAAGGCCCGCGGGTTCGACGTGCTGCTCGATGATCGCGACGTGCGGCCCGGGGTGAAGTTCAAGGATGCCGACCTCATCGGCGTCCCGCTGAGGGTCACGGTGGGGGCCAAGGATCTCGCGGCCGGGGTTGTGGAATTCAAGGAGAGGGCGGGCGGAAAGGTGGAGAAGACCCCGGTGGCCGGGGCCGTCGAGCATGGGGTGAAAGTGCTCGAGGCAAAGGATGCAGTCATTGACCGTACGGATAAATGACATCCTCGATGAGGTCTCCGCATATGTCCCGGACACGGAGAGGCGGCTGATCGAGAAGGCCTATGTCTTTTCCGCCCAGGTTCACCAGGGGCAGAAACGGCTGAGCGGAGAGCCCTACCTCAACCACCCCCTGGAGGTGGCCCACATCGTTGCCCTGATGCACCTCGACGTGACGGCGGTGGCCGCAGCTCTCCTCCATGACGCCATCGAGGACAGCCTGACGAAGCGGGAGGACATCCAGGGGGAATTCGGCGATGAGGTGGCCCTGGTGGTGGAGGGGCTCACAAAGATCAGCAAGATGGACTTCCGTTCGGTGGAGGAGCAGCAGGCCGAGAACTTCCGGAAGATGATCCTCGCCATGAGCAAGGATCTGCGGGTGCTCCTCATCAAGCTGGTGGACCGCCTCCACAACATGCGCACCCTGGAGTACCATGCCAGGAGCTCCCAGCTCAGGATAGCCCGCGAGACCCTGGACATCTACGCGCCGCTGGCCAACCGGCTCGGCATCCACTGGCTCCAGGTGGAGCTTGAGGAGCTGAGCCTCAAATATCTGGAGCCCGACGACTACCGCATCCTCAAGGCAAAGCTCGATTCCATTGCCCAGGAGAAGGACGAGTATCTCAAGGAAATCATGTCACAGATCCAGGCCAAACTCACCGAGGCCGGGATCAATGCCGAGCTCAAGAGCAGGATCAAGCACATCTACAGCGTCTATCAGAAGCTCAAGCGGCAGGGTATCCCGCTGGAAAACATCTACGACGTGCTCGGGGTGCGGGTGATCGTGAACAACGTGGGTGAATGCTATGCCGCTCTGGGCATCATCCACAACATGTGGAAACCCATCCAGCAGAGGATCAAGGACTTCATCGCCATGCCCAAGCCGAACAAGTACCAGTCTCTGCACACCACCGTGTTCGGTCCCTCCGGGGAGCGCATCGAGATCCAGATCAGGACGTACGAGATGGATTTCATCGCCAACGAGGGCATTGCAGCCCACTGGCTCTACAAGGACTACTCGAAGCTCCAGGACCAGGGCAAGCTCAAGGATCAGGAAGGCCAGGAGCTTTCCTGGCTCAGGCGGCTCCTGGAATCGCACAAGGAGCTCAAGAATCCGCGGGAATTCCTTCAGAGCGTCAAGCTCGATCTCTATCCGGAGGATGTCTTCGTCTTCACGCCCAGGGGCGAGGTGCTCCAGTTCCCCCTGGGGGCGACCCCGCTGGATTTCGCCTACAGCGTCCATACCCAGCTCGGGCATCAGTGCTCCGGCGCCAAGGTCAACGGGCAGATCGTGAAGCTCAATTATGAGCTCAGGAGCGGGGACGTCATCGAGATCCTCCGCTCGCCCAAACAGCACCCCAGCAAGGACTGGATGAGGATCGCGAAGACGGCCAGGGCCCGGAACAAGATCCAGGCGTGGCTGAGGACCCAGGAGCGGGAGCAGAGCATTGCGCTGGGCAGGGAGATGCTCGAGAAGAAGCTCAGGGGCCTGCACATTGCCAGGGACGTGGACCTGGAACACCTGGCGAGGGACTTCACCTTCAAGACCGCCGATGACCTGTATGCAGCCATCGGCTTCGGCCGGATCTCCGTGAACCAGGTGGTCCACAAGATACTGCCCGAGGAGCAGAAGAAGGAGTTCAAGGAGGTCCTCCCGAAGAAGAAGCAGGTGGGGTCAAGCGTCGTGGTGAAGGGGGTCGACAACCTTCTGATCCGGTTCGCGCGGTGCTGCAGGCCTATCCCGGGCGACGAGATAGTCGGCTTCATCACCCGGGGCAAGGGGATCACGGTCCACCGGTACGGCTGCCCCTATGCCACGGAGATCGACTCCCAGCGGGTGATCCCGGTGGAATGGGATTCGAGCATCATCGAGAGTCACGAGATCGAGCTGGCGGTCATCTGCCAGGACAAGCCCGGGATGCTCGGTTCCATGACCGCCGTCATCGGCGCCAGAAACATCAACATCACCAAGCTGAACGCCTCCTCCATGCCCGACGGGAATTCCATGTGCGTGTTCCGCGTGCTGGTCAAGGATCTCAACGAGCTGGAGAAGCTCTCCGCGGATCTCAGGAAGCTCAAGGGCGTGGAGCGTATCGAGCGGAGGTGACCCTTCCCCGCGCTAGAGGGAGCCCCGGATCCTCTCCAGGAGTTCCCTCTCGATGACCCCTTTGGACTTGCATGGATGCCACTTCCTGGTGGCATTGGTGTCGTAGGCCTCGATATTGGCCCTTATCTTCACCTGGGTGCTCATGTCGTTGACCGCGATGATCTTGATGCTCACCGAATATCCCACCTGGGTGTAGAGGCCAAGGCGCACTTCGGGCCGTTCCGCGATCTTGTCGAGCTCATGGTGGGCCTTGGGGCCCACGGAGTAGTTGGTGAACCGTGTGGTGATCTCCCCGTTCTCCCTGTCGAGTTCCTTGACCTCGAGGGATTTCTTCTCCAGCACCTTCATGGTGACCTCCCACACCTTGTCGAACCGCCCCAGGTAGAATGAAGTGTCGTTCACCATGGGGTCCTGAGGCGGGGGTGTGGCGCAACCGGCGAGCATGAAAAGGATCGTGGCGAAGAGGGGGGATCCTCTCGTCATTGATCTTCTCCGCAATCAAATTCAATCACCATATTCTGGAGGACCCATTAGCATGGTTTCCGTCAAAGGTGAATATGGAAAACCTCCTGCAGGATGCAGAATGTTCGTTCCCGGAGGCGGACATACACCCCGTCGCCCAAGGGGTGTCCGGGATGAAGTGATCGGAGAGAGGGGAACTCAGGCGGCGTGCTTGACGATCTTGTTCGACTTGATGCACTGGGTGCAGACCCTGAGGCTCTTCACCCCCTCGGGCGTGTCGACGCGCAC
>JALOOZ010000159.1 GCA_025454155.1 Thermodesulfobacteriota bacterium | reverse complement strand
GATGAACCACAGGGTGGCGTTGTCCTCGGGCTTCTGGTCGAGCCAGTTCGGCTTGATGACGTATCTCCGGTACAGCGCCATGAGGATACCGACGATGCACAGGATGCCGAACACATCGGCAAACAGCGACAGTCCCAGGTAGAAGCCCCCCTTCATGAACCAGATGCCGGTGATGGGATAGAGGATGTCCGCCTGGAAGAACACGATGGCCGTGGTGATCACCAGAGCCACGAACCCGTAGAAGATGAAGAAATGGAATATGCCCTGGTAAGGTTCTCTGAGGATCTTCCTGTGCGTGACGATGTCGACAACGGCATACCACAGGCGTTCCGTCCAGTTGTCGAGCCTGTTCACGTCCGTTCCCTTGGCCTGGAAGATGACCTTCAGGCGCGTTCCGAACCCGCCCTTGTACAGTGCCCTGAACAGTGCGCCGAACGCCGTAAGGGCAAGTATGTAGAGCAAGATCTGCTCCGTGTAGGACCCCGGACTCAAAATGTTCCAAAAGACCTCGCGGGTAAGTTCTCCTTGTGGACCGTGCATAGCCCCCCCTGAATCTTGAATTGTATACTTGGGGCGGGCATTCACGCCCGCCCCTTTACTGCCTCTTAACCCTTGATCTTCTTGATCTCGTCGATGAGCGCCGGGACGACGTTGAAGAGGTCATCCACGACACCGTAGTCGGCCTTTGTGAAGATCGGCGCCTCGGCATCCTTGTTGATGGCAACGATGACCTTGGCTGTGCCCATGCCGGCCATGTGCTGAATGGCGCCCGATATGCCGCAGGCAATGTAGAGGTTCGGGCTCACGGTCTTACCGGTCTGTCCGACCTGGTAGGAATGCCCTCTCCACCCTGCGTCGACGGCGGCCCTGGATGCACCGGTGGTGGCTGTGGGGCCGAAGAGCTTGGCCAGGTCTTCGAGCATCTTGAAATTCTCGGGACCCTTCAGGCCGCGCCCGCCGGAGACGATGATCTCGGCCTCGGTCTGGTCGGGTTCGGTGGTGGCTGCGACTTCAACCGCCTTCACCGTCGCCTTGATCTTGCCGGCATCGAGACTCACGGCAACCTTCTCAACGGCGCCTGCGCCTGCGACTTCCTTTGCTCCCAGGGCATTCGGTCTGATCGAGATGACCTGGGGGCTGCCCACCGCCTCGACCATTGCATATGCCTTGCCGGCATACAGAGGCCTCTTCGCAATGATCTTGTCTCCTTCCTTCGTCACGCCGACACAGTCCGAGATGGCGCCGACATTGAGCCTGGCAGCCATTGCCGGTGCGAAATCCTTGCCCTGTGCGGACGCACTGCAGAAGATGACGCTCGGCTGTACGGTCTTTGCGACCTGGACAAAGGCCTGGACGAAGGTCTCGGGGACATAGTTCTCGAACTCGGGCCCGTCGACCACATAGATCTTGTCTGCGCCATACTTCGCAAGCTGGCCTGCAAGCGCCTCGGCACCCTTGCCGATGATGCACGCGCTGACTTCGCCGCCGAATTCCTTTGCCTTGCTCGCTATCTCGAAGGCGCCCTTCTTGATCTCGCCCTTCTGAACTTCCGCGTAAATGAGTGTTCCTGCCATTGTTATCCCCTCCTCACCTTAGATGATCTTCACTTCTTCGTGCAAGGCCTTTGCAAGAGCCGCCGCCTTGGCCTTTGCATCGTCGCCGGCGATGATCTTGCCAGCCTGGCGGGCCGGAGGCAAAGACATCTCCTTGATGACCGTCATGGGGCCTGCGCTCACGCCGAGTCCGCCCGCATTCTTCACGTCAACGGGCTTCTTCTTGGCCTTCATGATGCCGGGAAGGGAAGCGTACCGCGGTTCGTTCAGACCCTTCTGGGCCGAGAAAACTGCCGGAAGCGGCACGTCGATGACCATCTGTCCGCCCTCGATCTCTCGCGTCACGGTGGCGCTCTTCTTGTCGGCGGCGGCCTCGAACTTGATGACCTGGGTCACCACTGGCAGGCCGAGGAGTTCCCCCACCATGGCCGGGACCTGGCTGGCGTCGTCGTCTATGGCCTGCTTGCCGAGGAACACCGCGTCATAGGTGAGACCCTTGATCGCTGCTGCCAGGACCTGGGCAGTTGCGTAAGGATCGGCCTTGTCGTAGAACGCGCCGTCGTTGATATGGACGGCATCATCCGCCCCCATTGCCAATGCGGTGCGCACCGACTCGATGGCCCTGTCGGGACCGAGGGAAACGATGGTCACCTTGCCTGCATTCATCTTCTCCTTCTGACGGATGGCCTCTTCAACGGCAAACTCGTCGAAGGAAGAGATGACCCACTTAATGCCGTCTGTTGCGATTGTCGTACCTGCGATCTTGATCAAGGTCTCAGTGTCAGGTACCTGCTTTAAGCATACAACGGTATTCACAACAAACCTCCTTCCTAGGTTTTTTATCCCTTGGGCTTATTTCCTGCTCTGCCCTACTTCTTTTACCCATGGGTCTGCATATCCCGAAAGGCGGCTTTGCGCTTGTTCTGGAAGGCATCGGTCCCTTCCCTGGCGTCCTTCGAGATGGTCACCCTCGCGAAATGATCAAGCTCCATGTCGATTCCGCCCCCCATGGCACCTCCACCGATGACAGCGGCCTTCCTGATCTGCATGGAACTCTCAACCCCCTGAAACGATGTTAATTCTTTTCCTTTACCATCCCATTGAGAAAAGATTTGCCTACCACCACCGCGACTTCATGGACGTCGAAGCGTTTGCGCTTCGCCGTGACCAGGTAGGTGGAGAGTTCGTCGAGCGATCCGAAGATCACCCTGGCGCACAGCTCCGGCTTGAGTTCGTCGCGGAAAATGCCGCTCTGCTGGCCTTGTGCGACAATGTCGGCAATGATATTCAGATAGGAGAGGAAATGCTTGTTCTTGTATTCCCTCATGAACTTGTTCGACTGCCTGAGCTCCACCTGCATGACTTCCGCCAAGGCCCTGTCGGCCTCCACAATGGTGAGATGGTTGTCGCAGAACTTGATGAGCTTTTCGCGAGGATCGCTAATGCTCATGCTCTCGAGCTCGGACTTCACGGTCTTGATGATCCTGGTGAGCTCTTCCTCGAAGAGCGATATCAGGATGTCGTCCTTGTTCTTGAAATAGAGGTATATGGTCCCGTCAGCCACATGGGCCTCCCGGGCTATCTCTGACACCTTTGAATTGTAGAACCCCTCCAATGCAAAGACCTGCTTTGCAGCATTCAATATCATGCGATATTTTTCTTCACCCCTCATCTTGACCCTTCCTTATCGCGCATGATCTTCATGGCATTCTTGTTTCATTAGTAAGAAAAAGTATAAATGCCTCGCATGTCAAAGAATGAAAAATATGAAGCGGGGGCCCGGCCGCGCCGAGCCCCCTTCCGCTTCATGCTGGTGCTACTTGAGCTGCTTTCTTCCCTCGACCAGGGTGTCGACAACGGACGGATCCGCCAGCGTGGAGGTGTCGCCGAAGTCCTTGAAATCACTCGCTGCGACCTTCTTGAGGACGCGGCGCATGATCTTGCCCGAACGGGTCTTGGGCAGCGCATCGGCCCACTGGATGTGGTCAGGGGTCGCGATGGGGCCGATCTCCTTTCTCACGTGGGCGATGAGCGTCTTCTTGAGGTCATCGGACTTGGTCACGCCGGTGTTCAGCGTCACGTACGCGTAGATGCCCTGGCCCTTGATTTCGTGCGGGAAGCCCACGACTGCGGCCTCTGCCACCTGCGGATGCGATACCAGTGCGCTCTCGACCTCGGCGGTGCCCATGCGGTGGCCGGACACGTTGATGACGTCGTCCACGCGGCCCGTGATCTTGTAGTAGCCGAGATCGTCTCTCTCCGCACCGTCACCGGTGACGTAGTAGCCGGGGAACTGGACGAAGTAGGTCTCTTCGAACCGCTTGGGATCGCCCCACACGCCCCTCATGATGCCGGGCCACGGTCTCTTCATGACCAGGTTGCCCCTGGCTACGCCGGCAAGCTCCTTGCCGTCGTCGTCCAGCAGTGCCGGCTCGACGCCCATGAACGGGACGGTGGCCTTGGCGGGCTTGATGTCGATGGCGCCGGGCAGCGGGGTGATGAGGATGCCGCCGGTCTCAGTCTGCCACCAGGTGTCGACGATGGTGCACTCACCACGGCCGATCATGTTGTAGTACCATCTCCAGGCCTCGGGGTTGAGCGGCTCGCCCACGGAGCCCAGGATCCTGATGGAGCTGAGGTCGTGCTTCTTGACCCAGTCGTCGCCCTCTTTCGCAATGGCGCGGATGGCGGTGGGTGCGGTGTAGAAGATGTCGACCTTGAACTTCTCCACCACGTCCCAGAACCGGTCGAACCCGGGGTAGCTGGGAACGCCCTCGAACATGATGCTGGTGGCGCCGTTACAAAGCGGGCCGTACACGATGTAGCTGTGGCCGGTGACCCACCCGATGTCGGCGGTGCACCAGTAGATGTCTTCCTCGTGGTAGTCGAAGATGAGCTGGTGGGTGTAGGCCACATAGACCAGGTAGCCGCCCGTGGTGTGCATGACGCCCTTGGGCTTGCCGGTGGAACCTGAGGTGTAGAGGATGAAGAGGGGGTCTTCGGCCTTCATCTTCTCGGGCTCGCAGTAGTAGGGGGCGGTTTTCATCTCTTCTTCGTACCAGAGGTCCCTGCCCTCTTTCCATGCCACCTGGGTGCCGGTCCTCTTCACCACGATCTGCTTGGTGACGGAGGGGCACTGTTCCAGCGCCTTGTCGGCGTTGTCCTTCTGTGGCACCGCCTTGGCGCCGCGGTAGGTTCCGTCGCAGGTGATGAGCAGCGACGAGTTGCAGTCAATGATGCGGTCACGCAGTGCGTCGGAAGAGAAGCCGCCGAACACGATGGAATGGATGGCGCCGATGCGGGTGCAGGCCAGCATCGAAATGGCCAGTTCGGGGATCATGGGCAGGAAGATGGTGACCCTGTCGCCCTTCTTGACACCATGCTTCTTGAGCACGTTGGCGAACTTGTTCACCTCGCGGTACATGTCCATGTAGCTGAAGGTCTTGTTGTCTGCCGGGTCGTTGCCTTCGAAGATGATGGCGGCCTTGTTCTTCCGGCCGTTCTTGATCTGGCGGTCGAGGCAGTTATAGCTGACGTTGAGCTCGCCGTCCTCGAACCACTTCACGTAGACCGGGGGTTTGAAGGAAAAGTCACAGATCTTGGTCGGCTTCTTGAACCAGTCGATCCGCTCGGCGATCTTTGCCCAGAACTTGTTGGGGTCCTTCACGGACTCCTTGTACAGTTTCTCGTACTCTTCCTTGCTCTTGATGTAGGCTTTTTCCCTTACCTTGGGGGGCACAGGGAATAACTGTTCTCCGAAATCCTTGGTCTCCTCAGCCATGTAACGCCTCCTTGTAAAGAATATAATTTTCTTTGCACCCGCAATTATATAACGAAAGAAAGAGCCAAGGTCAAGGAAAAATGAATGATCATTCATATCTCGATTTGGCGCCTTTCTCCGGCACCTTTGCCTCGACGCATACATGTGGTATAAGGCCCCTACCTATCATCCCCAACTCGAAAAGGAGCCGGCATGAGAAAGACCCTATGGGCGCTGACCATCATGGCGATTTTCCTCATCCCTTCATTGGCCATGGGCATGGATGTGGCGGTGGAGATCACCGGACCCCAGGAGTTGATGTCCCTGAAGGAGGGGGTCGCCACGACCATCACCACCAGGTGCATCTCCAGGGGCATCCCCCTGGAGAGGTATGCGAAACTGGCCGTGGCGATAAGCAGGCTCGGGGATGTTATCTCGTACGATGCGCTCCTGGAAACGTCCCCGCCGAGGGCCTTTCACAAAGACATGAAGGACATATCGGCCCTCTCAGCCACCATCGATGAGATGATCGGGGTGATCTTTGCCGAGAACGGGGCGGCAGGGACTGCACCTATTCCACCTTCCATACCGGCTGCCGCTGAAGGGAGCGGGGCCAAGATCAAGCTCCCTTTCATACCCACGTCCATAGCCGCCATCGGAGAAAAGCTCTTCGTGAGCGATGCCAAGACGGTCTACATGCTCACCAGGGAGAAGGCTTCCCCCGTGTGGAAGGCGCGGGGTAACAACGAGATCCTGCGTATCTACCCCCATGGAGAAGCCCTCATCGTGCTGGCCAGGCTCATGGACGGCTTTCAGACCTTTCTCCTCCAGGGCGCCGAGATCAAGGAACGCTGGAACAAGGCCGTGATCCCGGTCGGCTCCGGCCTCGTCTCATCTACCCTGAGATTCGACAGGGTCTTCAGCCCCTCCTTCTACCAGTGGACAGACCCGTCCCAGGTGATGGGTTCTTCTCCACAGATCCCGAAAGATTTCGACATCTTGTGCGCCATTGCCGCCGATGTGAGGACCTCCTCCACAGGTCCTGAGGTCATCTCCTATGACGCCTCGGACAGGCTCACGATCAGCGATGGCAGGGCCGCCCTGTGGACCGATGCCGACAGCACGAGCATCACGCCGCTCTTCATCGATGAGGAGAGAAAGTCCGGCAGCAATTTCGACGGAGACCTCCCTGCCCGCTATTATCTCAAGCCGAGGATCCTGAATGCAGGGGTGAGGATCATCACCTTCAGGAACGGCCAGGGTGCGGCGGGAATGGTATCGCGATTGAACGTGTTCGAGAGCGCGCAGATCATCGCCTACTCTCCTGCCGGGGAGGAGTTCTCCAGAGAGGTGCTTGAAAACTTTGGCGGGAGCTACTGTGTGGATATCGCCATCGTACAGGGCAAGGCTGCCGCAGTGATCGTGAAGGATAAAAGCGCTTCTGTGCAGTTTATCGGACTGTAACGGGATACAGAGGCCTTACATGGGCCAGAGACCCTTTTTCGGCTTCTTTGTCCCGTTTTTCGAATCGGACTGCTTTGCCGCTTCCTCTTCCAGATCCGAGTTCTTGATGGCCATGTCTCGGCTGAAATCGGCGCAGTGAATGCCAGCACCGGGTTTGAACTTCTTGTTACAGTCGCCTCTCCACGCGCATATGGGACACAATGATCTGTCTGACATGTACTCCCTTTTAGTGGGCAATCGGCGAGTTGTCAACGGGAAAGAGGGCGGTCACAGGCCTGGTTTCATGCGGGCGGTCACAGGCCTGTTTTCATGCCACTGGAAAAATGAAACCGGGATCAGGCCAGGATCCCGCGAAGCTCCTCCTCGATGTACCTGAGCCGGTCTATCTCCTCGTCCGTTATGCGGGGCAGGTTGGACCCCTGTTCGACCCGCCTCTTCAGTGCCTGCATCTGGAGCTCCACGTCGGCGCATGCCGTGAGCATGTCGCCCTTCAGGTCCACCGGGGCCTCCTCCCGCACGGGGGGCTCGACGGCGAACTCCCTGACCTTGAGGACGAGGCGTTCCCTCCAGTGCGGCACATGGGCGGCAAGCCCGATCTTCTCCGTTATGAGCCGGGCAAACTCCTCGGATACCGCCTCTTCGCCGTGCACCACGAAGACCCTCGGCCCGGACTCGGCGAAGTTGCCCACCCACTCCAGGAGATCGCTCTGGTCGGCATGGGCCGAGAACCCGCCGATGGTGAAGACCCTGGCCTTGACCGCCACATCCTCGCCGAAGATCCTGACCGACTTGTAGCCGTCCACGATCTTCCTGCCCGTGGAGCCGCCTGCCTGGAAACCAACGATGACCATGCTCGCCCCTTCCCGCCAGAGGTTGTGCTTGAGATGGTGCTTGATGCGGCCGGCCGTACACATGCCGTTGCCTGCAATGACGATGGCCGGCCCACGGCGGGCGTTGATGGCCATGGAATCGGCCGTGGTCTCGCTGTAGCTCAGACCCGGCAGCGAAAACGGATCTGCCCCCTCCTTCACGATGGCCATGGCCTCTTCATCGTAGTGCTTCCTGTTCTTCCTGAAGATCTCGGTGGCCTTGATGGCTAGGGGGCTGTCGAGATAGATCGGGATGGCGGGCAGCTTGCCATTCCGGTGGAATTCGCTCAGGACGTAGAGGATCTCCTGGGTTCGCTCAACGGCAAAGGCCGGGATGATGACCTTCTCGCCGTTTTTGAATGCGTAGTTGATGGCCTCCAGCAGCTCCGTCTTGCTCTCCTCCAGCGGCTTGTGCAGGCGATTGCCGTAGGTGGATTCCACGAAGAGGTAGTCGGCATTGAAGATCTCGGCAGGGTCCTTGAGGATGAGCTGATTCGCCTTGCCGATATCTCCGGAGAACACGATCTTTATGTCCTGGTCGCTGTCCTTGATCCACAGCTCCAGGATGGCGGACCCCAGGATATGGCCGGCATTCCTGAAACGGGCGCGCACGCCCTCTTCCACTTCGATGATCTCGTCGCTTTCCACAGGAGCGAGGTGCGTGAGGCTTTTCTGGGCGTCTTCCATGGTATAGAGCGGCGTGATCTCTTCCCTGGCCTTCCTCCTGTTCTTCCTGGACTGCAGCTGGGCCTCCACCTCCTGCACATGGGCCGAGTCGAGCAGCATGATGCCGCAGAGCTCGGCGGTGGGGGCAGTGGCCAGGATGCGGCCCCTGAACCCGTCCCTGACGAGCTTGGGGATGCGTCCGCTGTGGTCGATGTGGGCATGGGTCAGGAACAGGGTGCCGATCCTGCCGGGATCGAAGTCCCATTCGCGCCAGTTGCGCAGCTCCATCTTCCTGCCGCCCTGGAACAGCCCGCAGTCCACGAGGAACTTCCTGCCCGTGGTGGTCTCCACCAGGAAGTTCGCGCCCGTGACAGAACCTGAAGACCCCAGACAGGTCACCTTCACCATGACATGCTCCTTTCCCGCTGCATTGAAGTTGCTCTTTCCAAAGATCGGCCAAGTGTTCAGCTATTCAAGGGTAATATCACAGGTGGCCCGGTTCATGAAAGGGAACAAGCAGCCGGACAGGTGAAGCTTGACAGGGTACGAGCGATGCGGTTACATCGGGAGGTGCTGCCCGAGTGGCGGAATTGGCAGACGCAAGGGACTTAAAATCCCTCGGGACTTAGTCCTGTGCCGGTTCGAGTCCGGCCTCGGGCACTTGCTTGGGACGTATCCACCTGTCGTACATTCATATGGAGGTTCCCCCTTTACAAACCAGGACAGAGATGGTTAGGGGATGGGAGCAGTGCCACCGCACTCCACGAGAACGCACATTGAAAGAAGGCCTGATATTCGCACTCATCTCAGGGGCATCATTCGGGTTCCTCTCCATCCTCTGCAAGCTCGGCCTGCATGAAGGCATCGGCCCCGTAGATCTACTCACGTACCGCTTCTGGCTTGCATCGATCATCATGTTCGTCTTCCTGGCCATCAAGGATCGCTCTCTCCTCAGGCCTTCCGTGAAGACAATCACCAGGGGGCTGATCCTCGGTTTCGTCTTCTATGGTTTCCAGAGCTATCTGTTTTTCCAGGCCCTGACCTACATACCTGCTTCCACCGCCACATTGATCATCTACTTCTACCCGATGACCGTGACGGTCCTGTCCATCATCTTCTTCAAGATGAGGGTCACCCGGGGCATCTGCGCCTCGCTGATCCTCCTTGCAGCCGGTTGCGCCCTCGTGTTCTACGATGCATTCGTAAAGGGCCTGAGCATGTACGGGGCCGGCCTTGCCCTGGCCTCCATGGCCGGGTTCTCGGTCTACCTCGTCACCGTCCAGTTCTTCCTCAGGGACGAGCACCCCCTCCGGGTGACCTTGTACGCACTCCTGGCCACCGCACTGTTCTACTCCGCCCTCCACAATCCGCTCGGGATATTCACCCTGAACACGACAGGGCTTTTCATCGTGATCTCACTTGCCCTGATACCCACCGTACTGGCTGTTTCGCTGATGTACAGGGCCATAGAGAAGATCGGGAGCGCCTATACGTCGATATTCTCCACCCTCGAGCCCATCGTCACCGTGCTTCTCGCTGCCCGGATCCTCGGCGAAGATGTGGTGGCGCTCCAGATCCTCGGCATGTCCCTCATCATTACCGGGATCGTGGTGCCGAACGTAGAACGGCTCATGATGCAAAGACAAAGAAAGGATTGAACCGATGTTGAAGAGCACCCCGTGGAACAGTCCTCCTGTTGACAGGATATCCCAAAGCGGACTATCAGGGGTGGAAAACAAGGAGGTGCCAATCTCATGATATGTCTGATGAGAAACCGCTTTCTGGCAGCATTGATAACCTTCCATATGATATTCCTGGCCACCTCGCCGGCCTTTGCCGCCATGGTCCCCTCCATGGACTCCTCCGGGCAGGCCAGCAACGAGATGGCCGGGGACATCGACACCATCCAGAGGGCCCTGGAGACGAAGATGGTGCAGGAGAAGCTCCAGGCCCACGGCCTGACCGCCGAGGAGGTGGCTGCCAAGCTCCCCTCCATGACCACGACCCAGATTCACTTGCTTGCACAGGCCTCCGATGACGTGCTCTCCGGTGGAGACGGCCTGGGGGTCATCATCGCCGTGCTCATCATCGTCATCCTGATCATCATCATCCTGAAGCTTATGAACAAGGAAATCATCATCAGGATGAGCAACCTTGAAGATCCTGCTGCCTCTGCTCCTTCTCATCTCGGCTGACCCGGGATCCATCGGGATCGAGGGCGTCCCGTTCGTGAGGCAGGACTCGCACTGGTGCGGCCCTGCCTCCCTTGCCAGTGTCCTAGGGTATTACGGCCTCGCCACGGACCAGGATGCCATCGCCGAGGCCGTGTACACCGATAAGCTCAAGGGTGCTCTCATCAGTGACCTGGAGAACTTTGCACGGGCTCAGGGATTCCAGACACGGCTCGGCCAGGGCACGGCAGAAGACATCAGGGCAGTCCTGAGAGCAAAGAGACCTGTCATCGTGCTCGTGGATCTGGGCCTCTGGGTCTTCTCCCAGTCCCACTACCTCGTTGTCACGGGGTACACGGAGAAGGGCTTCATCGCCAACACGGGGTACGAGTCGGGGAAAACCTTTCCCTATGCAGAGTTCGAGAAGATATGGGTGAAAAAAGGCTCCGTATACCTGCTCGTCTGGCGCTGATCACGTCCATGGCGGCCCTGTTGGCCTGCTCCGCGCCCAGGGTCGTGATCCTGGACGATCCGCTGACCGCCCGTGAGCACGTGGACCTGGGGCTGAGCTATGAACTGCAGGGCAGGACCGACCTGGCGGAAAAGGAATACAGGAAGGCTGCAGCGAAAGAGAGGGACTGGGCAGTGCCCTATTTCAACCTGGGCAACGTGTCTTACACGAAAAAGGATCTGCCGGGCGCGGAGGATCATTTCAGGAAGGCCCTGTCCCTGGACGGCGAGAATCCGGACATCATGAACAACCTCGCGACCGTCCTGCACGAGCAGGGGAACAATAAGGAGGCCAGGGAGCTCGTCCTCCATGCCCTGACGATCCGGGAAAAGGGCGCGTACCTGGACACCCTCCGCAGGATAGACGAAAGTCCGGGCCTGAGGTGAAGACACGTCCACGGCGAAGATTGCCAACACCACGAGCCGCCTGTATTATAAGGGAAAGGGGACACCCTGAAATAATCCATGACAGGAGGAACAGGGTATGAGTATGGTCAAGGAATTCAAGGAATTCGCGGTGCGCGGCAACGTCGTGGACATGGCGGTGGGCATCATCATCGGTGCGGCCTTCGGCAAGATCGTCTCGTCGGTGGTGGCGGACGTGATCATGCCCCCCATCGGCCTGGTGCTTGGCGGAGTCGACTTCAGCAACCTCGCGATCGTGCTGAAGGCCGCCGTGGACCAGATCCCTGCGGTCACCCTGAACTACGGCAAGTTCATCCAGACCGTCATCGACTTCCTCATCATCGCCTTCGCCATCTTTCTTCTGGTAAAAGGAATCAACACGCTCAAGCGCAAGGAGGAGGAGAAACCGGCCGAGACCCCCAAGCAGGAGATCCTGCTCGCGGAGATACGTGACCTGCTGAAGCAGAAAAAGTGAACATCGGCAGAGGCGGCGCTCTGTGAGCGCAGGCTTTCCCACCGTGATCGCTCATGAGGTTGCTATGGCATTCGAGATTGCATACTGGCACTGGCTCATCTTCGGCATGGCCCTGCTCATCGCCGAGATGTTCCTGGGGAGCATGACCATCCTGTGGTTCGGGCTCGGGGCGCTTGTCATCGCCGCACTGGTCTTCTTCGTCGAGGACGTCGAGCTGACCTGGCAGCTCTTCATCTGGGCGCTCCTTTCGGGCTGGCTCACCTTCCTGTGGTTCAGGTATTTCAAGCCCTTCATGGCCGACCGCACCAAGGCCGGCATCTCCCGTGAGGCCATCGTCGGCGAGACCGGACATGTCATCAGCGCCCCGGGTGGAGGCAGGCGGGGCATCATCCGCTTCGCCAAGCCGCTGCTGGGAGCGGACGAGTGGCCCTTCATCTGCGAGCAGGAGGTCGCCACGGGGGACAGGGTCGTGGTGAAGGACGTCTCGGGAAATACCCTGCTCGTTGAAAAAAAGCACTAGCCCCATAGAAGGAGGTTCCCATGCAAGGCATGTTCGTGGTCGCGGTCTTTTTCGTCTTCCTGGTCCTTCTCACCATCTTCCTGGGCGTCAGGATCGTTCCCCAGGGGAGCAAGCACGTGGTCCAGCGGCTCGGCAAGTTCCACTCGACGCTGGGACCGGGCCTGAACTTCATCATACCCTACATCGACACCGTGGCCCACAAGGTCACCACCAAGGACATCGTGCTGGACATCCCCTCCCAGGAGGTCATCACCAAGGACAACGCGGTCATAGTGGTGAACGCCGTGGCCTACATCAACATCATCTCCCCCGAGAAGGCGGTCTACGGTGTGGAGGACTACCGGCTGGCCATCCAGAACCTGGTGCAGACATCGCTGCGCTCCATCATCGGCGAGATGAACCTCGACGACGCCCTGTCGTCCCGGGAAAAGATCAAGGCACGGCTCAAGGAGAGCATCTCGGACGACATCGCGGACTGGGGCATCATGCTCAAGACCGTGGAGATACAGGACATCAGCCCCTCCGAGACCATGCAGAAG
>JALOOZ010000158.1 GCA_025454155.1 Thermodesulfobacteriota bacterium | reverse complement strand
GAGGGGAACTCAGGCGGCGTGCTTGACGATCTTGTTCGACTTGATGCACTGGGTGCAGACCCTGAGGCTCTTCACCCCCTCGGGCGTGTCGACGCGCACCTTCTGGAGATTCGGGAGCCAGGTCTTGTTGGTCTTGTTCTGGGCATGGGAAACGTTATGCCCGGTCTGCCGGCCTTTTCCACAAACATCGCACCTTCTTGACATGGAAGATCAGCTCTCTTTCTGTTCTCGTCTCAACAATAATAAGTTCGGTTGGTGCCGAAGCCGGGATTTGAACCCGGACGGGAGTTACCCACCACCCCCTCAAGATGGCGTGTCTGCCAATTCCACCACTTCGGCAGTATGACGGAAGATGTTCATAGCAGTCATAGTCCACCCTGTCAATAAGGAAAATGCCGGGGGTTGAGCCTTTCAAACCATGCACCCGAGCCACTCTGTATCCGCGGGGAAGTACCCTTTGGGGTGGGTGTTATTCCCCGATGATCTTCACGAGCACCCGCTTCCTGCGCCTGCCGTCGAACTCGCCGTAGAAGATCTGTTCCCAAGGGCCGAAGTCGAGCCTGCCGCCGGTGACCGCCACCACCACCTCCCGGCCCATGATCTGGCGTTTGAGGTGCCCGTCGGCGTTGTCCTCCCCCACGTTGTGCTGGTAGTGCGTCACCGGGCCGTGGGGGGCGAGTTTCTCCAGCCACACCTCGAAGTCGTGGTGAAGGCCTCCTTCGTCGTCGTTGATGAACACGCTGGCCGTGATGTGCATGGCGTTCACCAGCACCAGGCCCTCGGTGACGCCGCTCTCCTCGAGGCACTCCTTCACCTGGGGCGTGATGTTGACGAACTCGATGCGCCTGCCGGTATCGAACCAGAGCTCCCTGCGGTAGGATTTCATGACTCTGTCCTCAGATCAGTCCCTTTTCGTGAGGTCCAGCTCCCAGGACGAGATCCGCAGACCCTCGTGGAGCAGGATGCCCCGGTTCTCGTAGGCATCCGTTGAGATCCTCTTGAAGAACTCCATGCCGGAGTATGACCCGTCGTCGGAGCAGAACGCGGACAGGATCGAGTCGCTCACGATGGAGAAGATGCCGTAGAGGACGCCGATGACCGGGTTCGTCGATTTCCATGTGGTCGTGAGAGAGCCTGCGGGCAGCGGCACGATCTCATAGCGGTTGATGAACACCGACGTCTTCTCGCCGAGAACCTTCATGGACCCCTCATTGAGCCAGAGGTCGTCCATGTGGGTGATGGTCACCTCCGCCTCTGCAGGGGAAGACGACCCGTTCTCATCGGTGAACATGCCGCTGCCGCTCCATCTGCCCTGGGACAACAGGAACGTGTGGTTCATGGCGACCTCCAGCCATCAATTCATGCTGTGCACAGGCTACTAAATCTTCCACGATTATGCCATAGAAATTAACCGCAGCGGGCATGATCTCGGAAAAAAATCATGTGAAGATGATCTGTCCTCCTGTGGAGAGCGCATAGAAGTCGCCCACGGTGAGGATGCGCTCCACACTGTCGACGAAGTCCTCCTTCTTGAGGTCGAACATGTCCACGCTGGCCTTGCAGGCATAGAGCTTGCCCCCGGCCGCGCTGATCATCTCGATGAACTCGTCGATGGGCGGGATGTCGAGCTGGTCCATTTTCTTCTGCATCATCTTGGTGGCCAGGGCCGACATGCCGGGCAGTGCTCCGATCAGCGTCGGGATGCCCATGGCCGGGTTGCCCACGGTGGCGACTTTTATCTTTTTGATCTTCTTCTTGGTGATGGCGTCCATGCCGAAGAAGGTGAAGAAGAGGTTCACCTCGATGCCTTCCATACGGGCGCCGTTGGCCATGATCAGGGCCGGGTAAATGCCTTCAAGGGAACCCTTGGAGCAGATGATCGAAACCTTTTTGATCTTTTCGTCAGCCATGATAGCCTCCTGTCATACGCAGCTGGTTGGTCTGGGCAGTCCGGCGATGCGGGCTGCCTTCTTGAGCGGTCCGTCCGGGAACATCTCGTACAGGTCCTTGGTGGCGATGCCGCCGGTCTTGTTGATCCGCCGCATGGATGCCAGTGCCCCTGTGGCGGCGAAATCCTTCTTTAAAAAGTCAATGACCTTCCAGTGCGTGTTGGTGAGAGTGATGCCTTCTTCCGCTGCAATGGCCTGCGCCACCTCCCGTGTCCACTGGGACGGGTCGGTGAGATACCCGTCGTCCGTTACATTGACTGTTTTTCCTGCATACTCTTTTGTAGCCATGGTTCTCTCCTTCGCAGGCATCGGTTTTCCGATGCATCATGTTTTTCAAACGGTGCCGGAGTCTGCCGGTATGATCTTGCCCAGCCTGCCCATCTTCGAGGTGATACCGGGTACCGGGATGCCTCTGAGCAGGATGTTCCAGTAGACGAATTTCATGGACAGTTTGCCGAGGTGGTTGAGACGGGTCTCCTTCAGCAGGCTGAAGGGGCCCACTATGGGAAAGGGATAGGTGCCTTCCACCGGATCGAGGTCGTAATTGAAGTCGATGAGAAAGGCCTTGCCGTAACCCGATTCTATGAAGCAGTTGGAGTGTCCGTCAAAGCTGGCTTTCAGCTCTTTGCCTTTGATATAGCTCAAGATGTTTTCGGCCAGGATCTCGGACTGGAAGTGCACCACCGACCCGGCCTTTGAGCTGGGCAGGTTGGTGGCGTCGCCCAGGGCGAAGATGTTGTCTTTTGCCGAGGTCTGCAGGGTGTGCTTGTCCGTAGGAACGAAGTTGAGGTCGTCTCCCAGGCCCGAACGTGCCATGAGCGCATCACCCATGTTGGTCGGCGTGGTTATGAGCAGGTCGTATTCCACGGTGCGGTTGTCATAACTGATGAGTTTTCCGGGTTCGACCCGCTCGGTCCCGAAGTCGGCGACCATGTTGATCCTCCGCTCGCCCAGCATGTGTCCCATGACCTTGGCTGTGGCGGGCTTGCTGAAGGCACCTGGCAGGGGTGTGACGAAATCGATCTCCACGTTTTTGCGGAGGCCTTTCTTGGCGAAATACCAGTCGGTCATGAAGGCGATCTCCAGGGGTGCCACCGGGCACTTGATGGGCATCTCCGCCACGTGTATCGCCACCCTGCCGCCCTTGAAGTCAGGCAGTTTCTTGCCCAGGGCTTCGGCGCCTTCCACGGTGTAGAAATCAAAGATGTTCTCCCTCCAGCCGTTCTCCACCATGCCCTCGGTCTCTTCGGGATGGATGGTCGTGCCGGTGGCGATGATCAGGATGTCATAGGTTATCTCGCGGCCGTCTTTGAGCTTCACCCGGTTCCGGTCGGCAACGATCTGCTCGGCCTCGCCAAGGAGGTAGTCAACCCCTTCCGGCATGTATTTCGAACCCTTGCGTACCACATCCCGCCATGTATAGATACCGAACGGGATGAAGAGATACCCGGGCTGGTAATAATGGTTCTCGTCCTTGTCCAGTACCGTGATGGCCCACTCCTTGCGGTTCAGTCTGCGCGACAGATGAACCGCCATCATGGTTCCTGCCGTACCGGCTCCGATGATCAGGATCTTATTCACAATAGATCTCCCGTTTTATTGGATAAGTAGCTGTCTTTCCCATGTGTGCCTTTCACCCGGATCCCTTTAGAACACCCAGGTGAGACCGAAATCGAGGCTGTCCTCGCTCAGGGTAGACTCCAGAGAGACGGGCTGGCCGAAGGGGTCGGTGCCTGACTCGGAAATGGTCTTTTCAAAGGCGTGCATCCACCCGACATTCATGGAGAACTGGTCCGTGAAGCGGTATCCGGCGCCGAAGGTCAGGTGCTTTTCCACGATGGCCGGGAACCCGATGATCCGGAAGGTCTCGTAGTAGTAGGCCGGGAATATGGTACCCTGGACGTTCACCGCGCTGTTGGGCTGGCCGGTGGCCGGGTTGAAGCTCCCGTCGAAACCGTCGTGCTCATCGACCGGGTTCTTGGAGTAGTTGAAGCCCGCCCTGAGGAAGAGGTTCTTCTTCGGCTCGACCTGCAGGCCCACGGCGTAGACCCACTGGTCTTTCCAGTCGAAGTCGCTGTACCCTGTTGCGTCGGCCCAGTTCAGCCACTTCACGTCGGTCTCCACGAGGAGGTTCATGGCGTCGGGTACCTGATAGGAGATGCCGAATCCCAGCTGCTGGGGGGATTCCAGCTTCAGGGTGTCCAGGTTGGGCAGGTTGACGTTGTCGTGGACCGTCTCCTGAGGAGAAGTGTAGGTCAGGCCCAGGTTGATGGCATCCGTGGGCATGAAGATGACCCCCAGCTGAATCCCTGCCGTGTAGTCCGGGGAGGTGCCGTTCCGGAGGTCGAGCATGGCATAGTCGATGTGAACGGCCATGCCCAGGGAAAGCTTGTCAGTTACCAGCACACCCACCGCTGGTGCGAACTTCATGATCTGGAGCTGGGTGTACTCGCCCTGGACCAGCGGTGCGGTGCCGCCCGGGCCGAAGTCGTAGTAGCCGGCGTCGTCGAGTTCGCCGCCCCGGTAATCCACCCCGAGGCCCGTGACCCCGTAGGCGGCTATGCCGAAGCGCCACAGGGGCATCTTGTCCGTTATGGGCGCGGAGATCCCTATGGCCGGTATGGTGTACACCGTTCTCGCGCTCTCGTCTTTCGCCACCGACGCGGCATGTTTCACCGCGGCATCAACCTTGGGCATGAAGAGCGTGCCTGCAAAGTCAAAGGACGAAGCCGGGCAGAAGGGACCCACGCACATGCTTGCAGGGTTGGCGAACACCGCGCTGATGGCGTCCTGCGGTGCGGCGATGCCCACTCCGCCCATGGACCGCGCTATGGGTCCGATGCCGATCAGGTTGTCGCCGTTGGTGGCAAGGGCATCGGCATGGATGGCCGTGAGGGCAAGGATTGTTGCGGCTGCGATAACACTAACTCTTTTCATGGCTTCCTCCTTGGGGAATGATCGTTATCAAAAGCGGGTGTCTGTGCAAGGTGGGTATGCTGTATAATAATCGGAAATAGTCCCCGGGCAACCCCGGGAGCATCTTCCACTCTCCTGCCGAAGGTGGTCACTTCACGTTCCTGTCTATGAAGGCCGCCAGATGGGCCTTTGGGAGAGAACCTATCTGCGTCTCCCGGACCTGCCCCCCCTTTATGAACAACAGGGTGGGGATGCTCCTGACACCGTATTCCCTTGACGTTTCAGGACACTCATCAACGTTTACCTTCACAACATTCACCCGCCCGGTATATTCCCTGGCCATCTCTTCCAGAACCGGTCCGATGGCCCGGCAGGGTCCGCACCAGGGTGCCCAGAAATCAACCAGGGAAGGGCTGTCAGCCTTTATGACAATGGCATCAAACGTATTGTCATCGGCATGGATTACATATTCTCTTTCTGCCATCGCTTTCTCCTCGCAGCGTTCATTTCTTTTGCCCCGGGATTCCTCCTTATGGTAACAGGGTCTCATCCCGTAGGGTTCCATATAGGGCAGGTAGATGGTATGGTCATTGATCTAGATCAATGGAATGATTTTTTATGGACACGCTGAAGCGGATTCAGGACATACCTCTCTTCCAGGGGCTCTCCGACAGGGTATTGGGGGCCCTTTCCAGGCGTGTACTGATCGGGACATACCAGCCCGGAGAGATGATCATTGCCGAAACGGACCTGGTCAAGGCGTTCTTTGTGGTTCTTTCAGGACAGGTGAAGCTCTCCAAAAGCTCGATGGAGGGCAAGGAACAGACCCTGTACCTTCTGGGACCCGGGGAGCCCTTCGGCCTGTGTACGGCCTTTGCCACCCACGACTTTCCCGCCGAGGCCCTGGCGCTGAAGAAGACCGACATCCTCACCATACCCGGAGCGGCGGTGGAGGAGATCGTCATGAAGGAGCCGGAGCTCCTCCTGAACATCCTCAAGGTGCTGTCCCGCCGGC
>JALOOZ010000157.1 GCA_025454155.1 Thermodesulfobacteriota bacterium | reverse complement strand
CATAGCGCAGGGCCCGGGTCTTGAGGCTCTCGAAGGCATCGTCCCCGCCGAGCTCTGAGGCGATGACGTAATCGTGCAATGAGTATGCTGAAGACTCCGCCTCGGGATTGCCGGTCATCCGTTTGATGGTCTTGGACGCCGGGCTGCGCTCCCAGATGCCGATGAGCCAGAGCCCGGTGAACCCCCACCGGGCCAAAATCTCGAACTCCTCGTCCGGGATCTGGTCGAGTCGCCATATGTCGCGGCCGTACTTCACCGAGAGCTGGTGGAGCCAGACGTAGACGCTCTTGGCCATGAGCACGAGGCTGGGCATCCAGTCCTCGTCCGGGCTGAACCGCTCGAGGTCCTCGTAGTCCCTGAGGGTGTATACAGGGACGGGTGTCTCGCCCTTGCCGAAGAAGCGGGCCTTAGTCTCCTCCTTGATGAGGTCCAGGCTGCTCAGGAGCCTGATGTAGAGTTCGGCGATGAGGTGGCCCCAGTGCTTCCGTATGTACTCAAGCTGTTCGTAGAGGGAAAACGGCGCCGCCCGCAGTGGGGCCAGGAGCAGGTCGAGGAGTGTCTGCCCGAGGGGCCCGAAGGGCGGGAGGGTGCGGAAGAACTCGTCCAGGAAGGAGATGATGTCCAGGTAGGGCGTGTCCTTCCTGAGCGCGGTGTCGTCGAAGAGCTCCTGGTAGTTTGTCAGTGCCTTGTTCTCGTTGGAGATGTAGAGCAGGAGCATCTCCTCCATGGCTATGAGCTTGTTGGGAACCCCGCCTGTCTGGGAGGAGAGGTATTCCCTGAGCGTGAGCCTGCCCTGGTACACGTCCCGAGGAGGGAACTGTCCAAGGAACTGCTCGATGGTATGGTCAACGTCGGGTAGCTTGTGGCTGGCGTAGTCGTAGGCATCCCTCATGACATTGGCGTTCACCTGTCTTCGGTAGAGCTCGATCATGAAGTGCATGACTTCGTCGATGAGGCCCATGGCATTGATATCGGAAGCGCGAACTGCCTTGTCCGGATTGGCGGCGGCGTCGCGGACGCGGTTCATCTTGTCCGCGAATTCACGGGCGGCCTGCGGGCTGGCGAAGATCACGTTGCCCGTGGTGGTGAAAAGGGATTGGTCGAAGTTATAGAGGTCTCTCGCCTTGCGGGAGATGTGAAATTCGTACATCGAATCAGGTCCTCATCCTTTGCGGGTCACAAAGGATAGTTCCATCCATTATCTTCTGCAATGTCATGATAGCGCCCATCGAAGGTTGTAGCAGAATTTATGGGAACAGGGCTTACCAGTCAAGACAAAAGCGAGGTGGTGAGAAGGGCATGACACAGGTTGCTGATATGCAGAGGGATGAACTGCAGCAGTTCCGATCTGGGACTACATCCATCGGAAAGGATACCGATTCCTGCTATCAGATCGGAGCCGCTAAAATTAATCCTGCCACCTCTTGTTCTTACTTTTCCCCCTGTCAACCTGCACATAACCGTGCTGGTAGTATTTCTTCCGGATGTCTTGATTCTTTCTGTCTTCCTTCGGCTCGCTCACCATCAGCACATTATGTTTCGGCCTGGACAGATTCATTTTATCCTGCCCTTGTCTTTGATCATTCTGATACGTACGGTTCTGCTTCTGGTATTTCGGCCTTCCATTCTTCTCATAGATGATGTCACGATCGATGGTTCTGAAACTCCGTCCATCAGATCTGTATCTCATGATCTTTTCCGGGGCATACCGGTGATGTTCTGCCATGAACTTCAGGTTCACCTGATTTACGATGTCCCGGTCACGGAGTTCATTCCTCGACCATCCACCCCTCGGGTGCTTGTGATAATAACCGTAGGCGTGTCCACAACGTGGACCATAGTGGTGATAGTGGTGAACGACAACGGGCACATAGTATATTTCCGGACTCAAGCCGAAGTACAGGGTTATGTCCATCCAGCTCATCCCCCTGAGTCGGAGATCCACAACGGTACCGGGGCATACATGAGCCCTGCGCGCAATATGGAACACCACAGGGAGCTCTTCTTCATAGATTCCCCGATCGTGGATGACAATGACCTCCCGTGCAGGCACCCCGTAGTATTCGCCTATGGAGAGAGTGAATCCATCAATGCCTTCGCTCCCCCCGGAAATCCCCACGTCCCACTGAGTTCCTGCAAATGAAGGCGATGATACGGCCATGAAGCTCAGAAAACAAACTATGTGTATGTATCTGATCGACGATCTTGCATTCGTTGTATCCATCTCCGAATCTCCTTTCATACCCGTACAGACGATCCGGAGACGGGCCTTGTCTACATCGCCGTTGCAGGATTACGAGGTGAGGGTCATGACCGTCTTCGTGAGCCGAGGCTCTGGCGCGTGGGGTGCGCGCATGCTCCTCTGGCGTAGCGGCAAGATCCTCCGGGTGATATTGCACAATATGGACGGAATGCGATGATCAACTCGACAGCATTCCGTAGATCTTCTTCACCTTGGTCGGGTAATTCTGGCTCCCCCCGCTATATTTGTACAAGGCCTCATCGAAGCTCCTCGACGACCTCAGGCAGTCCCGCAGTATCTCCGAGCCCACATCATAATTGTTCTTCAGCAAGAACAGCTCCCGGTACGTGATCCCCCTCCTCTTCAGCTTGTCCCTGTGCGCCCTCGGGTTCACCTGCATGGCCCCGATGCACCCCACCCGACTCATGGCGTCCGCCCGGAACCGCGATTCCAGATGAGTTATGCTGATCACCTTGAGCCGGTCCACCTTCCATTGAGTCGCAAACATATCGATATATCTCGCATGGAGAGCTGCTATCTCAGGGTCAAGGTGCGGCTGCAGATAGTTGATAAGCTCTGCGGTGCTGAGAATTCTCTTGGAATATCCTCCCTGTACGGGAATGGAACCCAAAACCACCAACGCAAGGATCAGGCAGATAATCTTCATCGTTTGGCCTCCTTCGTTTGGCTTTGATTCATCGGGGCGGATTTCAGGGATTATCGCTGTGATTGTCTATATGATAAACCCTGTCAGGGGAAATAACAAGGGTAAAGTTATAGTCTCTGTGATATCAATGTCTTAGGTCGTTGAAACAGGCCAATGCGCTCCCTTCTGCCACCCCCACCTCAACGGCGATGACCGGGCACTTGGCCACGAAGAGGTGAAAGACCTCCCGCTCTTCTTCGTGCAGGCTCTCATAGTTGCCCTGTCCTTTGGCGATGACGAGGTCCGCACGATGGAAAAGGTCCTTGAACTCATCGGAGCAGATGGACACGGGAGTTCCCGAGGCATTCGAACCGCTGGACATGACCCTGCACACGTCGACAAGACCCGCCTGCTCAGCGTCTTTCATGGTCACGTCGTTGATGATGGGTGCACCCCGGACCACGGAAACGACGCGATCCGGCCCGAGTTCCTCTATGAGCACACGGTCAAACACGATCTCCCCGGCATTGTCCAGGAGGTAGAGGATGTCCCGTGCCTCACTGCTCTTCTGCCGGAACCTGTCGCGGTGGTCGATGGCAAAGGAGGCACCGAGAAATCGTGAAACCACCCTGTCCATGTCAAGACCGTCCGCTGCGCTCCGGCCATAGTCGATCATGTTCCCGGATAGAGCAATTCGCAGAGCCGTGTCCAGCCGGTCAACCGAGGTCTCGACCTTTGCCTTCATGGCAGGGTACATGGCCAGTGCCTTCTGGTTGGATATCTCTTTTACCTTGACAAAGGGGTCGTGTATCCCGGTGATGCGCCGGAGCATGGCATACATCTCCCGGGCTGCAAGCGGCGGGAACTGATCGTAGTTCAGGTGCGAAGCCCAGGCAAGCACCTCGCGCATGAACTGTTCGCGTACAGCAGGGTCGGCTGTCTGGGCAGAGATGTCAAAGCCATGCCGGATGAGGCAGGGAATGCATTCGAGCTGGATGCGCATTGCGGTTTCAGAACATCTTCAGGATCTTCTCCACGATCCGCGTAAACGCCATTCCGGCAACACAGTTCATATTATGGAGCATGAATGGCCGGCCGCTGTCCGTGTCTCTCACCACGGCAGGGTCGATGGGAATGGCGCCCAGGAACGGGATCTGAAGGTCGACGGCGGCGCGCTCGCCCCCGCCCACCTTGAAGAGGTCGATGGCATGGCCGCAGTGGGGGCACGAGAAGCTGCTCATGTTCTCTATGATCCCCATCAGCCTGAGGTTCAGGGTCTTGGCGAACTCCACGCTCTTGCGCGAGTCCAGCAGGGCAACGTCCTGCGGTGTGGTCACGACAACGGCATGCGGTTTCACATCGGACCGGGCCTCGCTGATGAGCTGGGCAATGGAAAGCGGCTCGTCCCCGGTTCCCGGTGGGAGGTCCACGATGAGGAAGTCCAGGTCGCCCCAGACCACGTTTGCCAGAAAATGGCGCATGATCGAATGCTTCATGGGGCCTCTCCAGATCACCGGCTGATCCTGGTCTTCCAGGAGATTGCCAACAGAGACCATGCTCAGGTTCTTGTAGACCTCAATGGGCAGCATGCTCCCTTCCTTGTCCCCTTTCAGCGTCCTGCCCTCAACGCCTAGGATCTTGGGGATGTTGGGGCCGTGGATGTCACCATCGAGGATGCCCACCACATACCCCTGCCTGGCCATACCGGCAGCGAGGTTGGCCGCTATGGTGGATTTACCCACCCCACCCTTTCCGCTCATGACCATGATGGTGTGCTTGATGCGGAGGAGCCTCTCCCTGAGCCTCTTTTTCTCTTCCTGCTTCTCTTTTGCTGGGGTCTTCTCTTTGATCATCATATCCGGCCTCATGTACGGACTGTTCGCTGACTATGTTGCCTAACACACAATCGCCGTTATCTCAAGAAGGGGGGTTCATTCCCCGAGATTCACCACCTTGGCCTCCGGCCTGATCCTTCCGACTGCGGCATAGGCATAGTCTCGTACATACCATGCCGGATCGTCCCGCGCCACCTTGTCCAGGACCTGCAGGGATTGCCTTGATCCCATCCGGCCCAGCGCCCAGCACGCCTTGGTCCTCACGTTCATCTGGGGGTCGGTTGCGAGGCTGGCGATCATGGGCAACAGGGTCCCGTCACGGCGCTGACCGGCCTCTATGAGGGCATTGATCCTCACCCGCGCACTGGGGTCCTTCAGCATGTCGGCCAGGGTTTCCATCGAAAGGGCGCCTGGATATGTGGTGACTGCAAGATAGCGCTTCTTCTCCACCGGGGATACGGCATATTCAGTGAGCCTCTGCGGCGCATGTTCAAGCCGGTAGAGCAGGTACAGTCCATGGTAGGCCGGAGCAAAGAACATCAGGTATCCGAGGAGAATCACCGCCACGACCGCCCTGTTCCTCGCAAATGATCGCTCAAGGCCTAGGGCCAGCCATGACAGAAGCAGGGCGGTCATGAACAGCATGGGGCCTGAATAGAAGAAGATTCCGAGCCCCATGCGCATGAGCCTGTTGGGGTCGTTCCTTCCACCCAAGGCATCGAATACCCTGTTCTCATCGTTGGCAGGTCTTCCATCATCGGGCAACAGGATCGAGTCGCACCGGAGCTCCCTCCTGCTGATTACAATCCTGGCGCCCTTGACTCCACAGGGATCTTGGGAGCGCACCCAGAGCGTCCCGTGGGGAATCCGCCCGACCCTGTCGATATCCCTGGACATGGCGATCACGTTCTGGGACCTGGCCTTGACATGTTTGATGACATCCGCAGCCAGGAGGGTATGGTTGTAGTAAAAGTCACTCGCTCCCCGTAGGAGTGGCAACGTTATCATGGCATCCCGCATGTTCAGGAAAGAGGAACCCGGCACGATGATCATGACAAGAGGTGACACCAGGACCGCGGCGAAAAAGGCCCACTTCCCCAGCCTTACCTTGGTACCCCTGCCGGTTCTGAGTATGCATGACCAGGGCAGGACAAAGAAA
>JALOOZ010000024.1 GCA_025454155.1 Thermodesulfobacteriota bacterium | reverse complement strand
CGCAATGAGGTCCCGGCGCAGGCGGTTGAGCTCTGCCGTCCTGATGAAGTAGGGCCCGGTCCGGAGTTCGATGGATGCAAGGGAAAACATAGTGCCTGCGAGTTTCGAGAGCTGCCTCCCCATGGTCTCAAAGGCAGCCCCGGTCCTTTCGGCAGGCTCTTTGGCACTCGCAAGGATTGCCTCGGCCCTGGTGCCGTCTTCATCGCGGCCCTCGAGCAGGAAACCTTCGGGGGTTTCATGCAGGGTGAGGTCCAGGGGTATCCTGCGTTCCGAGGTCCTGCCCCCGAGCCCTTTGATAAAAATCCGGTCATGGTTGCGGAAGACAGGCATCCCGGGCCTGAGCCCCACGAGCGACCGGTGAACCCGGATACGGCCCTGCGACACCTTGACGACCTGCAGTCCCTGGAGCTCCGAGTCCCCATCGAGGAAGCACAACCCATCGCCGGCATTGATCTTTTCCATACCTTTTCCCAGGGTGAACCATGTCGTCCCGCATCGAGTGACCGCGCCCAGCTCTTCGCCCAGCGACTTGGGCGTGTCAGGCGACCAGATGCCGTCGTCCTCTCCGTGCAGGAAATAGTCGGTGGACCCGCGGTGGAAGGTCCTGCGGGGGTCCGGCTCGAAGAAGATCTCCGTGCGGCCGTCTGATGCGCGCGTGAGACCGGGCCTTTCCTCAAGGATGGCGTCGATGCGTGTACGGTAAAGGGCGGTTATGTTCTTGATGTAGGAGATGTCCTTGAGCCGCCCCTCTATCTTGAAGGCGGTGACGCCGGCTGCGATGAGGCTTGCCAGGAGATCAGAGCGGTCCATGTCCTTGAGGCTCAGGAGATGGCGGTTCTTTTCCAGCTCCCTGCCATGGGAGTCCACAAGGCTCCACGGCAGCCGGCATGGCTGGCCGCAGGCACCGCGGTTGGCGCTGCGTCCGCCCATGGCGGCACTCAGGTAGCAGCGCCCGCTGTGGCACACACACAGCGACCCGTGCACGAAGGCCTCGAGCTCGATGGTCGTGTCCCTCCGGATGGTGCGGATCTGTTCCAGTGAGAGCTCCCGGGCCAGGATGACACGCTGAAACCCCGACTGTTCCAGAAAGCGGATGTGGCCTGCTTCCATATTGTGCATCTGGGTACTGGCGATCAGCGGCAGCGGCGGAAGGTCGAGCTCCAATAATCCCATGTCCTGGATGATGAGGGCATCCACCCCGGCTTCCCATGCCTGCCTGGCCAGGTCACAGGCTGCATCGAGCTCGTCATCGAAGAGGATGGTGTTCAGCGTCAGGTATACCCTGGCCCGGTAGCGGTGGGCGTAGCCGGCGAGCCGTGCGACGTCGGAGATGGCATTCCCTGCAGCCGAACGGGCGCCGAAGGAAGGGCCTCCGATGTAGACGGCATCTGCGCCGTGATCGATGGCTGCCATGCCGCACTCGGCGTCCCTGGCCGGAGACAGAAGCTCTATGGGCGTCATCAGGTCTTATCTAGTACAGGCACAGGCCCCGTGACAATGCCTATCGCTCCCGTCCGCAGAGGGCCTTCAGGTCGGCAATGTCCTCCGGGGAAAGGCCGACGTTCTCCGCCAGGTTCAGCCGGTACATGAGCGACTTCGGGTTGTCGTTGTGCTTCAGGCCGAGGGCGTGCCCGAGCTCATGGGCCAGGACCCGAACCAGTCTTGTCCTGTCGCTGAAATGATAAATGTTCACGCTCTGGTGTCCGTTCTTCCTCTCGTAGACACCCTCGCTGAATTCCTCACCGAGTTCCTTGCCGGTTTCGTTGTACCTCACCACTTCCAGGTTCAGGCTGGTGGCGATCTCGTTGATCACTACGACCATGCTTTGCAGGGTCTCGGCTTTCTTCCTCAGCTCTTCCTGCCTCGCCTTGATGTCCTCGAACATGGCGTCCAGGGCTTCCTTCTCTGCGGTGAGCTGCCGGTAGACTTCCGGGGATACACCGCCACCCCTCGAGGCTGCATCATTGGCCGCTTTCAGGTCCCTGACCCTGGCGTTGTAGGTATCCACGTCAGCCACGAGGACGGCATGCTGCTGCCTGTACTCCAGATCCAGTTGCTCGAAATGCGCCCTGAGAGCCTCGTAGGAGCCCTTGGTGTTGTCTATGCGGTCACCGATGCCCTTGAGCCTGTCCGAGGCTGCCTGGCGATGGTCATAGACGAGATTGATCTCCAGTGCACCTCCGGGATCCTCCTTGAACAGCTTGTAACCGGCTGCATTCTCCCATATCGCCGCCGCCTTGGCCACCTCCCGGGCGAACTCCTGCCGAGTCATCCAGAACATATCATCCACGGATCCGATACGGTACGTCAGAGGGTCGCGGCATGGGCCGGGCGTGTGGGAATAAAAGCCGGCCGTGAGGAGGATGACAACAACGGGCAGCGTTATCATGGCCGACCGTATCAATGCTGATGCGAGGGATGACGAGTTTCTTGCCTTCATGAGAAAAGATTTCGGATTTTCCGAGCAGGCCCTTGAGGCGTTCTTTGGTGGGAAGACCCCGGGGGGTTTCGAAAGGGGCATCACGTGGGATTCGTGTTGCTACAGGCGTGGCAGCATGGACGCGACGGCGGGATGGACAGGGCAGACCACGAAGGTCTGCCCTTGTTGCCTGCAGAAGTACCGTCCTAGTCCTGTTTCAGTATGGACTTGAGCTTGAGGAGGTCGATGTCCGTCTGGGGCTGGTATTTCTTGATGAGACCCCCGATGGCCTCGTTCACCAGGAGGGAGAGCTCCTTGCCAGTGAGGGCGGAAAGGACCGTAAGGGCCTTGGCATACCTCTCCTCAATGTAGTAGTTTCTCTTGATGAGCTTTGCGTTCTTGTCGCTGGTCCTGAGGTCCAGTGGTTTTCTTCCTCTTGTTCCCATAGCTCTGTCACCTCGCTGTAGGATGGGTAAGTGAATGCAGGTGAAAATTATTCGATTTGGATTCTTTTTTCAAGAGAAATTCAAACAGCCGGGTTTTTCGTACCAACCATGCATCGGAAAAGACCAGGATTGTGAGAAGATTTAGGATATTGAGATCCTTTGTTCTGTGCCGTCCGTGCCTCCCTGCGGTCATCCATAATTCCATTTGACGCCCCCGAAGGATAGCGCTATCAGACATACCGGACATAGATAAAGAAAGGAAAGATATCATGGAGATGTATTCAAAACTGAAAAAGATCGCGGCATTCGCCGCACTGTGGATTTTCTTCTCGGCACTCTGCGGGTGCCCGTCAAGGCCGACCCCTTTGCCCAATGAGACCACCGCCCCCCCGAAGCCGACAAAGGTGGCGGTCGTTCTCGGTGCAGGCGCATCCAAGGGTTTTGCCCATATCGGGGTGCTGAAGGTCCTCGAGGGCCAGAAGGTGCCCATCCATATGGTGGTCGGCACCAGCGCCGGCAGCCTGGTGGGAAGCCTCTATGCATCGGGCCTCAACGCCTTCCAGATCCAGGACCTGGCCATGAAGGTTGAAAAGAAGGACGTCATCGACTACACGGTGCCTGACAACGGCTTCATCAAAGGGGAAAAGCTGGAGGACTTCGTCAACAGGACCGTCCGGAACACCCCCATAGAGAAACTGATCATCCGGTTCTATGCAGTGGCCACCGACATCGCGAAAGGGGACGAGGCGGTGTTCGTATCCGGCAATACGGGCAAGGCGGTGAGGGCGAGCTGCTCGGTGCCCGGCGTTTTTCAGCCGGTGAAGATGTCGGGGAAGACCTATGTGGACGGGGGGGTGGTAAGCCCTGTGGCAGTTGATGTGGCAAGGCGCAACGGTGCGGATGTGGTCATAGCGGTGGACATCTCGGGAGGCATCGAGGGGGAAGTGCCCCAGGGGACCATGGATACCATCCTCCAGTCCGTCGATATCATGTATGCCAAGATCAGCGAATACCAGCTCAAGAAGGCCGACGTGGTGATCAGGCCCAATGTGCGGAATATCGGATCCACGGAGATGGAAAAACGCCATCAGGCCATCCTCGAGGGAGAGAAGGCGGCCTTCGCAGCCCTGCCGGAGATACTGAAGATCGTGAACCGGCTCAGGCAGGAACAGCGTCTCTAGGAGGACACCGCATCAGCGGGAGAGGGCCTCATCAATCGAAGGCGTTGACATACCTGTATATCACCCAGAAGTGTGCGCTGCTGCCGAGCATGACAAAAAGGTGAAAGACCTCGTGGTATCCGAAGAGGGGCGGTGTTTCACCGTTTCCATCGAGCACGTAGAACACCGCACCGATGCAGTATGCCAGGCCGCCGGCTGCCAGCCAGAAGATGGCCCACGGCTGGAGTGTCTGGAGGATGGGCCCGATGCCGACCAGTGAGAAACCCCCGGCAAAGAGATAGAGCATGACGCAAAGACGCTTCGGAACATGGAGCCAGAAGAACTTGAAAACCGCGCCGAGGGCAGCGATGACCCAGATGCACGCGAAGACCGTCCAGCCGAAGGGACCCCGGAAAGGTACCAGGCAGAACGGTGTATAGGTGGCTGCTATGAAGACGAATATCATGATGTGGTCGAGCCTTCTCATGCGCAGGATTCCCTGGCTTGACAGGGGGAGCCAGTGGAACAGGGTGCTCACGACATAGAGCAGGACCATGGCAGTTCCGAAAACGGTATATCCCGTCAGGTGCCATGGCCTGAAGGGGTTCAGTGCCTCATTGAAGAGCAGACATGCCCCTGCGGCGGAGAAGAGTGCCCCGATGCAATGGGTAAGGCCGCTCATGGGCTCCCTTATCAGTGGAAGTCCGCCCGGTAAACCCTGCCAGAACCGGGATCCCTCATGGGTCAGTCCCGAAGGGAGGACCTTCAGATCGAGTCCGGGGCAGGGCACGGTTCCGGTCCCTGCTTCCGGGGAAGATCCCGGCGATGTCATTTCTCTCGGCACAGCCATGCCACTCTCCACGTCACGATGCGGGCTGAAATTACAGTACACTCATTCACAGGCCGTGCCACAATTGCGATGCTGTATAAGTATATGATTAAATAGACCAATAATCTTACCATTCTTATTGGTATGTTGCAATGAGCTCGCCATGGGAAATGATTTACACACAAAGTATATATTATTACATATTACAGCAATGAACCCGGATACAGCTCACTTTCCCTGTTCATTGACGGGCTATCATGGTAAATATGTTACTTGAACCGCATTGCGCCGGGAGGAGAGCATGGTGACGAATGAAGAGCCAAAGGAACCCAAGGATGCAGTGTATTATTTCAAGTGCGAGAAGTGCGCCAGCGAGATCTTCTGGTCGGAGATCCGCCCCTCGGTCCAGCGGGCCGCGAGGGTGTTCAAGTGGGTGAGGGCGGGCTGTCCCAATGACGAATGCGACCACCATCTGACCCTGAGCGCCCCTGACAGGATGTATGACCGCCAGGAGGCGAAGCGGCTGTTCGAGGATATGAAGGGCAGGGGATTGAAGGTTTACTGGGTCTGACGGCAAGAGATGCCGAGCGAACTTTCCTGCAGAGTGCACGCCTGTGAAGGGGGTAATACACGATGGCCTGTGAGAGAAGGTACAGCTACGAATACGATCGGATCACCGTCTCCGGGAGACGGAGCGTGGTCTGGTTCATGCTCTTTTTCCTTGCCGGCGCCTGCGTCACGGCCATTGGTTGCGAGAAGAAGGAGGAGACAAAGGAGGAGAAGATCTTCAACGTCAAGGCTGTCCCTGTCCAGAAGCAGGCCCTGAGACCGTACATCGAGGCCGTGGGAAGCCTGGAACCCCATGAGCAGGTCATCGTCAGCTCAGAGGTGGACGGGATACTGAGGGACATCGTCGTGGACGAGGGTACGGCCGTCACCAGAGGGGCCATGGTGGCCCGCATCAGTGACATCGATTACCGTCTGGGTGTTCAGGGCGCTGATGCAGCCCTTGGTCAGGCCAGGTCCAACCTCGAGAACGCCGACTCCGTGTTCAGGCGCATGGAGGCTCTCTTCAGGCAGGAGGCCGTGTCCAAACAGGAATATGACAATGCCTCCACCAGGCTCGATGTGGCAAGGCAGGACCTCCAGCGGGCCAAGGCCGGCCTCGACCTGGCCCGGGAGCGCCTCTCCAAGACGACGATTACTGCACCCCTTTCGGGCAGGGTGAAACTGCGCATGGTGACCGCCGGAGACTTCATCAAGGCAGGCCAGCCCGTGATGGTTTTGATCGTCAGTGACCCCCTGAAGCTCACCTTTTCAGTCCCAGAAAAGGATATGGCGGTCCTGAAGGAGAAGCTGGACGTGGTATTCACCGTGGATCCTTTTCCACGGAGGGAATTTGCCGGGACCCTGAACCTGATCTACCCCAGCCTTGATGAACGCAGCCGCATGCTCAAGGCCGAGGCAACGGTTCCGAACCGGTCGGGCGAGCTCAAGCCGGGTATCTTCGCGCGGGCGAAGGTATACACCAGTGAGCCGCGAGAGACCATCGTCATCCCCATCACCTCCATACTCTACGAAGGCACGGACACCAGGGTTTTCATCGTCGAGAAGGATATTGCGCGTGTGCGGCGCATCAAGCTCGGGGGGAAATACGGCGAGTTCATGGAGGTCCTCGAAGGCATCCAGGCCGGAGAGCAGCTCATCGTCGTGGGACAGAACACCCTGACGGACGGGGTCAGTATCCGTGTGGTCAAGCAAGGATGAACGCTCATGTGGATCTCTGACACCTCCATCCGGCGTCCCGTCTTCGCCACCATGGTCATAACGGTCCTGGTGGTTCTCGGTCTCGTCAGCTACCCCGAGATCGGGGTGGACCTCTTCCCCAAGGTGGATTTTCCCGTTGTGAGCATCACCACCGTCCTGAAGGGCGCCAGCCCGGAGGTCATAGACATAGATGTTACGGACCGTGTCGAAGAGGCTGTCAACACCATCAACGGTGTGAAGACCATCACGTCCACCAGCGGGGAAGGCTACTCCAGCATCATCGTCGAGTTTCAGCTCGAACGCGACATAGACCTCGCGATTCAGGACGTGCGCGAGCAGATTTCAGCGGTCCGCAGAAACCTTCCCGAAGACATCGATGAACCGGTCATTCAGAAGGTGAACCCCGACTCCACCCCGGTCATGTGGCTGAACCTCACGGGGAACAAGACCATACCCGAGCTTTCTTCCTATGCCGACGAGATCCTGAAGGAGCAGCTCCAGAGGATCGAAGGGGTCGGGTCTCTGTGGCTCGGAGGCCTGCAGCGCAGGCAGATCAGGGTATGGCTCGATCTGGACAAGCTTCGGGCCTACAACATCAGTGCCAGAGAAGTGGCCGCGGTACTCGGCATGGAGAATATCGAACTGCCCGGAGGACGCATCGAGAGCGGAACCAAGGAGTACTCCGTCAAGGTCAAGGGCAACCTCAGGAGCGCCTCGGAGTTCAATGACCTGGTGGTGGCGTCGTACCAGGGCAGCCCGGTGAGGATACGTGACATCGGAAGGGCCGAGGACGGTGTCGAAGAAAGGCGCACCTTCACCCAGTATAACGGCATGCCCAGCGTAGGGATAGGCGTCAGAAAGCAGACCGGCACCAACACGGTGGAAGTCATAGACCGGATAAAGAAGGAGCTGGAACGCATCAACAGGGTCCTTCCCCCCGGGATGAAGATCAACATAGCCTTCGACCAGTCGATCTTCATCAAGGATTCCATGAACCAGGTGCAGCATCACCTCATCATCGGTTCCATCCTGGCCGTGGTGGCGGTGTTCATCTTCCTCCGGAATGTCCGCACGACGCTCATCAGCGCCCTGGCGTTGCCCGTTTCCATCATTGCCACATTCACCCTGATACGGGCCTTCGGGTTCACCTTCAACAACCTCTCCATGCTGGCGCTGACCCTCTCGGTGGGTATCCTCATCGACGATGCCATCATCGTGATTGAAAACATCTACCGGCACATCGAAGAGGGGATGACACCGCGGGAGGCAGCATCCTTCGCCACCTCGGAGATCGGCCTTGCGGTCATGGCCACCACGCTGGCCATCATGGTCATCTTCCTGCCGGTGGCCTTCATGAAGGGCATCATCGGAAGGTTCTTCATGCAGTTCGCCCTGACAGTGGTCTTCTCGGTGGGCATCTCACTGCTGGTATCACTGACCCTGACCCCCATGCTTTCCTCCATCTTCCTCAAGCCCAAGCGCAGGGACAGCACGAGATCTCCCGGTGTCTTCGACCGCATGGGCGACACCCTTGAACGATGGTACAGGAAGGTCGAGGCCTCTTACAGGCCCGTCCTCGCCTTTTCCCTTGATCACCGGGGGCTTGTCCTTGCCGGGTCCCTTGTTCTGTTCGTCTTCAGCATGTACATGGCGCGGTACATCGGAAAGGAATTCGTCCCTCCTGAGGACCAGGCGCAGTTCATCGTGAGGCTGGAGGCACCCATCGATTACTCCTTCACCCAGGCCAACGCCGTATTCATGCAGGCTGAAAAGATCGTTCGCGACAGGCCCGAGGTCATGGGGGCCTTCTTTGCCCAGGGCCTCGGCCAGGGGGGATCGGGACAGGTCAACAAGGCCATCGTGTTCACCAGGCTTGTACCGAGAAACCAGAGGGAGAAGAAGCAGCACGACATCATGGCCGAGCTTCGCAAGAGCCTGGGTGTCATCCCGGGGCTGAAGGCCACCACGGAGATGGTGTCCATGCTGGGCGGCGGCATCCGGGAGATACCGATCCAGTATACCATCAGCAGTCCCGACATGGAGAACCTGCAGAAGAACACCAGGCTCGTCATGAAGGAGCTCGCCAGGGTCCCGGGCATCGTGGACGTGGATACCTCATTCGAATCCGGGAAACCCGAACTCAAGGTGTACATCGACCGGGACAAGGCGGCGGACCTGGGGGTGAGTGTGTCGTCCATTGCAGAGGCGGTGAACCTGCTCATCAGCGGCGAGGTGGAGATCACCAAGTTCAAGGACGAGACAAGGTCCAGGCGCTACGACGTGAGGATGCGATTGAAACACGAAGACCGGATGAACCCCGAAGACATCGGCAGGATCTACGTGCGTGCCAGGGACGGGGCGATGGTGGAGCTTTCGAACATCGTCAGTGTCGTCGAGGGCGGCGGGCCCACCAGCATCAGCCGTTACAACCGTCAGCGGTCCATCTGGGTTTTTGCAAACCTCGAGAACAAGCCACTGGCTGAGGCCATGGACAACCTGAACGCCATATCAGCCAAGATCCTTCCCCCGGGGTATAACACGGCCTACGTCGGTCAGGCGGAGACCATGGGCGAGTCCTTCAAGTACCTCATGCTCGCCCTCATGCTCGGCATCGTTCTGGCCTACATGGTCCTTGCTTCGCAATTCGAGAGCTTTCTGCACCCCATAACCGTCCTGCTGGCCATGCCGCTTTCCTTCATCGGCGCTTTCGGCGCACTCCTGATCACCGGCAAGACCATAAGCATCGTGAGCTTCATAGGTCTCATCCTGCTCATGGGCCTGGTCAAGAAGAACTCCATCCTGCTGGTGGACTACACGAACACCCTGCGAGAGCGGGGGATGTCGCGCCGCGAGGCCATCCTCCAGGCTGGGCCCGTGAGACTGCGGCCCATACTCATGACCACCTTCGCCATGATTTTCGGCATGCTGCCCGTGGCACTGGGCATAGGTGAAGGCTCGGACATCAGGTCCCCCATGGGGGTCATCGTCATCGGAGGTCTGTTGACCTCGCTCTTCCTGACACTGGCGGTGGTGCCAGCGGCATATGACGCCTTCGACGACTGGAAGGAGTGGATTGTGAGGAAGATGAAAGGGAGAGAATCAATATGAAGATGGTTTTCATCGTCTACTCACAGGCCGCCGATTACGAGGTGATCAACGCCATCAAGAAGGCGGGTATCCGCGGGTACACCAAGATGGAAAAGGCCTGCGGCGAAGGGGTCGAGACGGAGCCCAAGCTGCATACGCACACCTGGCCAGGTGAGAACTGCGTTCTCTTCGTCGCCCTCGATGAGCCGGATCTTCCCGTCATCACGGAGCTCATACGGGCTCTCAAGGGAGAACATCCCAGGGCAGGCCTGAAGGCCTTCGTCCTGCCCATGGAAGAGATCATCTAGGCCCAGGCGACGCCAGGTGGCTTGCAAAGGCATGTGAAGCCCGCTATCATTGCATCATTCTTCCAGGGAGGCCTGGTCTTGTGATCAAGGATATCCTCTACGAAAAGACAGAGCAGCGGCTCCTCGAAAAGGAACTCGACCCGAAGAAATCCACGAGGCTTGCCGAGTGGACCGGCGCGGAACATTCCGGCAGCTTCCGGAACGACACCGAGACCCTCTACGTGAATGAAAAAGGAGACTATTTCATCGTGTACGAGGGTGGAATGAAGCCGGGTATGGAGTCCTGGTTCGGGGGGAGCTACACCCGGGCTCTGTCGGCTCACGAAGCCTTTGCCTGGTGCGAGGAGACGGGCAACTCCGACGCCATCCGTGACCACCTTCCGTTCTTCATGATGTCCGTGTCCGGACAGGACAGGGGATAGGTCTCAGAGGTCGAACCCCACCCGGACCAGCAGCGTGACGATGTCACTGTCTATGGCGTCATCATCGAAGAGGAGGTGGTACTTGAAATCCAGTCCGAGGTTCAAATCCCTCTGTACAGGGAACTCCATGCCGGCGCCCAGGTAGAGGCCGGTCTCGGTCTCAGAATCGTCATGGTCCCTGATCTCGTAGTCGAGGAAGTAGATCCCGAGGCCAGTACCGGCATAGAGGTTCACGTTCCGCCCTGCCTGTCCGGTGAGGCGCGGTCCGAAAAGGACTGAGGTTATATCGATCTCCGGATCTCCGGGCCCGTCGATGTCATGATTGGCCGTGGTCAGGTTCGCCTCCAGGCTCACCATGCGGTCGATGCGGTATCCCCCGTAGACACCGAAGGCCGCAGCATCGTCCGCGTCGTCGCGGGAATCGGTGAGGATCTCGGCACCGAGCTGAATGCCGGCATACCAGTTGCCGGCGGCATGGAGGGGGGTCGCCGCAATGGCCGCGAGGACTATGGCGCATATGATCATTTTTATCATAACCGGTCTCCCTTCTGGAAATCAGCGTGTCATGCTCTGCAGGGTCACGTGACAGCTACCAAGAGCCCCGGGCAAGGTCAAGGACCTTTTCATGGGGAAGGGGCAGGGAGGGGCTTCCCTGCCCCTCGACAAGAATCAGTTGCCTGCCATGATGGCCGCCACGTCCGCTTCGGGGGTGGTGACGGGTTTGATGTCGAACTTTTCAACCAGCACCTTGGCCACATTGGGGGACAGGAACGCCGGAAGCGTCGGGCCGAGCCGGATGCCCTTGATCCCCAGGGCGAGCAGGGCCAGCAGCACGGCCACGGCCTTCTGCTCGTACCAGGCGATGTCGAAGGAGACGGGGAGCTTGTTGATGTCGTCCAGCCCGAAGACCTCCTTGAGCTTCAACGCAATGACCGCCAGCGAGTAGGAATCGTTGCACTGGCCCGCATCCAGCACCCTGGGTATGCCGCCGATGTCTCCGAGCCCAAGCTTGTTGTAGCGATACTTGGCGCAGCCTGCCGTGAGGATGACCGCATCCTCGGGAAGCTGTTCGGCGACCCTGGTGAAGTAGTCCCGGTCCTTGTGCCTGCCGTCGCATCCGGCCATGACCACGAAGCGCTTTATGGCCCCGGACTTTACCGCATCGACCACCTTGTCGGCCAGTGACAGGACCTGGTCATGCGCCAGGCCGCCGATGATCTCGCCGCCCTCCAGCTGTTGGGGGGCGGGGCAGGTCCTGGCAAGGGCTATGATCCCGGAGAAGTCCTTGGCCTTGCCGTTCGACCGGTCAGGTATGTGTTTGGCCCCCGGGTATCCCGCAGTGCCGGTGGTGAAGATGCGGTCCAGGTAGGTCTCCTTGACCGGCACGATGCAGTTCGTGGTCATGAGGATAGGCCCGCCGAAGGCCTCGAACTCCTCGCGCTGGTGCCACCATGATCCGCCGTAGTTCCCGACCAGGTTGGGGTATTTCTTGAAGAAGGGGTAGGAGTGGGCGGGCAGCATCTCGCCGTGGGTATACACATCCACGCCGGAGCCCTTCGTCTGTTCCAGGAGCTCCTCGAGGTCCTTGAGGTCGTGCCCTGAGACGAGGATGCCGGGATTTTTCCCTGCGCCGAGGTTGACCTTGGTGATTTCCGGGCTGCCGTAGGTGGTCGTGTTTGCCTTGTCCAGCAGGGCCATGGTGGTGACCGCGGTCTGGCCGGCCTTCATGACCAGGCCCACGAGGTCGTCGGCAGGCAGGTCCCTGGTGGTGGCGGCCAGCGCCTCCACGAGAAACCGGTAGATCTCCTCGTCCTCGAAGCCCAGCACCATGGCGTGATGGGCATAGGCCGCGATGCCCTTCAGTCCGTAGATGAGGAGCTCTCGCAGGGACCTGATATCAGGGTTCTCCGTCGCCAGGACACCCACCATCCCGGCCTTGGGAAGCAGATCACCCTCGCTTCCGGCAGACCAGAGCGCACTGTCGTGGGATATTTCCCTGGACGCATCTCCGGCCTTTGCCTTGAGCTCGTCCCTGATCTTGAAAGCCTTGTCGATGAGAGAGGTTATGCGCGAAGGATCGAAGTTTGTGTTGGTCAGGGTTGCAAAGAGGGCATCCGAAAAGAACCTGCCATAGGATAGCCCGAACCCGCCCTTTTCGATCACCTTTTCTCCGTACAGGGACGCGCCCTTGAGAACATGGATGAGCAGGTCCATGAGGTTGGCGGTTTCCTCGGTCTTGCCGCATACGCCTCTGACCGTGCATCCCTGGTTCTTTACCGTTTCCTGACACTGAAAGCAGAACATGGTGGTTCCTCCTCTATGGGTTTTATGGTGGCCCTAGACGTAGTACACAATGAATAGCCTGTAATTGACCTGAGTCAAGTGGCGGCGGATTATCTGTCGGAACAGGTTGTGGAACGGGGCATGGTGGTGGTATGCTCGCGATGGACCAAAGAAACCAGACAGGAGTCGACTATGCAGTATCTGGTCATTGCCTACGATGCCACAGACGACAAGGCCCTGGACCGGAGGTTCGCGGCCAGGGAAAGACACCTTGAGACCGTCACCCGTCTCAAGGCCGAGGGCAGGGCCCTCTACGGGGCGGCCATCCTCGACGAGCAGGGGACCATGCGAGGATCCATGCTGGTCGTGGATTTCGATAACCGTGAAGAGCTCGACCGTTATCTCGCGAGTGACCCCTATGTTACCGGAAAGGTATGGGAGAAGATCGAGGTGAGGCCCTGCAGGGTGCCCGAGCTTTTCCTCATCACCTAAGCAGCCCTGTTCTGAAACATTATTGAACCAAATACCCCCTGCTGCACAATAATGTTCCTGATCGAGGAAGCTCTCTCCTGGTGATAACCGCGAGCAGAGCGCCCTTGACCCTTCTTGCCGAATGCGTTAAGCATGGCCCCGTGATTGCACGAGGCACTCCATGACAGACTATCCAATGGACGATCACTGGCACGAAGAATGCGGCATAGTCGGCATCTACGGTGACGACAGGGCCGCCGAGCAGGTATACCTCGGTCTCTATGCGCTCCAGCACCGGGGCCAGGAGAGTGCCGGCATAGCGGCTTCCGACGGTTCATGCATGGAGCACCACAAGGGCCTCGGCCTTGTCTGGTCGGTATTCGCCGACCCTGCGGTCATGCCCAAGCTCGCGGGCCATGCGGCCATAGGACACAACCGTTATTCCACCCGGGGAAAGACCACCCTGATCAACGCCCAGCCCATCCTCATCGAGTGCAGGACGGGCAAGATCGCCGTGGCCCACAACGGCACCATCACCAATGCGTCCCAACTCAGAAGGGAGATGCAGGAAAGCGGATCCATCTTCCAGACCACCTCGGACAGCGAGATCGTGCTGCACCTCATCGCCAGGTCCAGGGGGGGCGACATCGTCTCATCGGTCATGGACGCACTGAAACAGCTCATCGGTGCATACTGCTTCGTTTTCCTGACAAGGGACACCCTCATCGCGGCCAGGGACCCCTCGGGATTCAGGCCCCTGAGCCTCGGCAGGCACGGTGATGCCCTGATGATCGCCTCCGAGACCTGCGCCTTCGACATCATGGGCGCGGAGTACATCAGGTCGGTTGAGCCCGGCGAGGTGATCATCATAGACCGTGACGGCATGCAGTCGATGATGCTCCCCGGGGTGGAAAGGAAGAGCTTCTGCATCTTCGAGCACATCTACTTCTCGAGGCCGGACAGCCTGATATTCGGGGAAAAAGTGGACAAGATCAGGAGGAGGCTCGGCAAGAAGCTCGCGCAGGACTCCCCTGCGGATGCGGACATCGTGATCTCGGTGCCGGACTCGGGCAACACCGCTGCTCTGGGCTTCGCCCGGGTGTCGGGACTGCGCTACGAGATCGGGCTCATCAGGAACCACTACGTGGGCCGCACCTTCATAGCCCCCCACCAGGACAAGCGAAAGCTGGATGTCAAGGTGAAGCTCAATCCGGTGAGTGGTGTCATAGACGGGAAGCGCGTGGTCCTGGTAGACGACTCCATCGTGCGGGGTACCACCATGCGCCAGATCGTGAGGCTGCTCAGGGAGAAGGGCGCACGCGAGGTTCACGTGAGGATCAGCTCGCCGCCCATCATGCACCCCTGCTACTACGGCATCGACATATCCAGGCACTCCGAGCTCATTGCCAGTGAGAAGTCCATTGCCCAGATAAGAGACTACCTGGATGCAGATTCACTGGGGTACCTCACCATCCCGGGAATGCTCGGCACCGTAGACAACCCCGGGGATTACTGCACCGCCTGCTTCAGCGGGGAGTACTGCACGCCCATTCCAAGGGAGTTCGACAAGTACTGCATCTGATGTCACCCTTTGAAACCTCGATTGCATTATCTTGTTTCCACCTGGCACGTCCGTTGCTTATAATAGCACAGTTCATGAAAAGGCCTGCACAGGGCCATAAAACCACAGGAGGATGAAGAGATGGGTTTCATCGGAGAAGATCTGTTCCATTTTCAGGCGACCATCGGGCAGTCCGGTACCACTTTCGAAGAGTTCGTGCGAGACAACTACGTGGACAAGTGGGTCAACGACGACATCTACAACGCCATGAACGTGCGCACCACGTTCGTGACTGCCATCAACAACTACCTCGTGAATGAAGGCCTCCTGAATCTTGAACGTGTCGAGATGAGCCCGGTGACCGATCCCCTGGCCCACGACGTGGAGCACGTCCCGACGATCCACTACAAGGGCATGCCCTACGTGGCGACGCACTCCATGATCTACATGAAGTTCCTGGCCTGCTTCAACCCGAGGATCAAGGGTGTATTCATCGATTCGCCGAACATCAGGCTGGAGATCGAGAGCCCCCAGAGGAAGCAGCGGGGCAAGTACCTCATCGACTTCTCCCAGATCGACGTGGAGCTCAGGAGAAACCGGGGAGTCGACTTCGAGCAGTACAAAAGCCAGCCGGACAAGGTGAAGAGGATCCTTCGGGAAGACTACGAAATGATAATCGATTTTTTCGAGCGGATGGTCATAGCGGCAACGACGGCCATTGCCGAAAAGAACGAGGACAGCCTCAAGGCACTGGGTGTGGCCCTTGAGGTCCCGAAGAAGCCCTTTCCCCGGGTGAGGCACGACGAGGCGCTCAGGAAGTACGGCAAGGTCGACCTCGACGCCAAGGTGGGCGAGGACGTGAAGGGGCAGTTCTTCTGGGTCACGGGGCTCATGCGGGAGAACTACGACCTCATCTACCCCTACATCCAGCCCGACGGCACCAGGCTCCCCATCCCGTCGTTCACCTCGGACATGATCTACAACTACGACATCTGCGCCAAGTCCATCCTCAGGAAGACGGGCAAGTTCACCCCGGCCCTGGAGGTTCTATCCGGCGCCATCCGGGAATGGCTCTATGAACCCATCATCTGCCGGCTCCTCGACAACAGGATCCTGCCCGAGGCGCCGGTATTCGAGAACGGCATGCTCCAGAACATCGCCAGCCTCGACGGGTATGGCCCGTTCCTGACCGCGGTGCACATGAAGGATGCAAAGGGCAAGCCCTACTTCCCGGAGACCATGGGTGCGGGCATCGGTGTTGAGAGGACGCTGTATGCCCTGCTCAAGGGGGCGAAGATAGAGAAGATAGACGACATCACCTGCTTTGGCAAGAACCCCGATACATACCCGATATTCCTCTTCTAGTCACGGGCATTGCTTCCATGCAGCCCCTCCGCCTGGAGGGGCTGTTTTTCCGATCGGGAGGCCTGCGATGGAGCCCAGGAAAGGTTCGAGGGCCCCCTGTATTCCATGATCATGCCAGTTGATACTTCATCTTGTGCCGCTCCGCCGCTTCCCTGATGCTCTGCAGTCTCTTGAGACGGTGCTGCACTGGCTTCACCTTCTTCTCAGATAAGTCCGTTTTCGTGGTTTTGTCTTTCATCAGCTCTGTACCTTTATGAATCCGGGAAGCGAGACCGCTTTCATGACAGCCGCTTCATTTCGACCGCATCCCCGGCAAGGGTTACTAAAGGATCAATCAGGCGAGGTCTAGGTCGGGAAGGAAAAGGGGGCAGGGATGCCTGCCCCCTTGGGTTGTTTAGGCTTTGTATACGTTAGAAGCCTGGGGTCCCTTGGGACCGGGAACTATGTCGAAGGTCACGCGCTGACCCTCTTCGAGAGACCTGAAGCCTTCCTGCTTGATGGCCGTGTGATGCACGAATACATCTTCCCCATTGTCTGCTGTCACGAAACCAAAACCTTTTGAATCGTTAAACCACTTTACTGTTCCTTGTGCCATTGATAACCTCTTTTTTCCAGAGTTCCTTCATTGCACAACGAAGGACCCTGCTTTTGTATTTCTGAAAAAGGAATGTATCATCAGTGGAATTTTGACTTGTTGAAGTTTTTGCGTAGGTACGTTTCTTCAGGCAAGATTCTATCCGATATATTCGATTTCCAGTTATGCACGCACACTAGGCGGATAAAAATCTCCCGTCAAGCACTAAATACATTTTAATTTTCCGCCCGAACTGGTACCAGAAATATCCTGCTATTTGTCTGGGGTTCTTTTCGTAATACATGGGGCCCCTTCCCGTGTTAGAGAATACGGCATGGACAGCAGCACCGCGCTGGAGATCATGACAAGGAAGGAGGGTAACCCATGGTCCGCATGATGACAGCCCTCGTTCATAAGGCATTCTCTTCTCTTTGCCGTTTCATGACAACATCCGACCTGATGCGGGAGGAACATGATTGCGATGATGCCGCCGCATCTGGGAGAGAAATTCAGTACAAATGGTGGGGGGATGACAGGTACGAACCCGTTTGACTGCCTCACAAGGGCCTTCACGCAATCGCAGAAGCAATCTCCTCCTCGATCTTGTTGATCAAGTCCTGATCCATGATCTTCTCCCCAAGCTCGTCAACCACATAAAAGACATCCGTGCAGGGATCGCCGGTGTGCGAGAGAAAGGCCCGGTGTATATCCAGCCCCAGGTATGAGATGGCCACGGCGATGCGGTAGAGCAGCCCGAATCTCCGGGGCGAGTGCACGACGATGAGGGTGAAGAAGTCGGAAAATGAGTTGTCCAGCGTGATTCTGGGCTGTGACGATGACCCCATGAAGGCCCCCGTCCAGAGGGGCTTCGTGTTGGCCACGCCGTCTCCGATATCCAACCTGCCCGTGCATGCCGCCCTGAAGTGATCCCTGATGCGGCCCCAGTGGGCATAGTCGACCCAGGGCGGCAGGACATGGAAGGTGTCCACGGCGGTCCCGTCGAGCCAGGTGAAGACCTGGGCCGAGAGTATGTCCAGGTGGTTCATGGCGAAGATACCGCTCAGCATGGCAAAGAGCCCGGGCCTGTCCTTGGTGATGATGGTGATCCGGGTATGGTCTCCCTTCTCCAGGAGATCGAGGGTGATGTCGTCGGGATTCGCTATCCCTGCGCTGAGTTCGATATGACGCTTGATGAGGTCCGTATGCGTGTGTATCACATACGCCTGGGGGAGCGCCCAGAGCCGACCGCCCTGGCGTGACCCGAGCTCCGCGGGCACCTCCCTGATGAGGCTGCTCCACCGCTCTTCCAGGACGATCATGGTGTTCGGGTCCCGCAGCACACCGCGCTGGAGGCTGTGCAGGGCCTTCGAAAAGAGCTCGCCGAGAAGGCTGGCCTTCCAGTCGTCCCATGCCCGTGGGCCTGTGGCACGGGAATCGGCAACGCTGAGCAGGTAGAGCATGGCAAGGGTCTGCCCATCCCGGGCGATGCGTGCACATTCGAGGGCCACCTTCTCCTCGGAGAGGTCCCTCCGGTAAGCGGTATCGGGCAGCAGAAGATGGTGGTGCACAACAAATGCGACCAGGTCGGCATTCTTATCAGAGAAACCCAGCCGGGTCGCCACCTCATGTGCCATGGATGCGCCGATGACCGCATGGGGCCTGCCGTACCCCTTGCCGATGTCGTGCAAGAAGGCTGCGAGGTACAGGCATTCCCGCTCCAGCACCAGTCCAAAGGTCTCTCGGTCCTCCTGTTCGAGGGCCTTGAGTTCATGGAGCGTGCGGATGCTGTGCAGGTCAGTGGTCCAGGTATGGTAGATGTCTACCTGAGTCCTGCCCTTTATGGATGCGAACTCAGGGATGAAGCGTTCGAGCACACCGGTCTCCAGCATGGCGGTCAGCGCGGAAAGGTTATGGTCGCCGGTGAGTATGCGGATGAAACTCTCTTGTGCATCGGGGTCCTTTCTGGCCAGGTCGACGAGGTCCAGCGAAGCCCTCACCAGGGCCCTTGCCTTGCCGGACAGTGATGAGCCGAGCTCTGCCATGTGGACAAAGATGTCCAGGACCAGTCCTGGCCTTGAGGGTATCTTTTCGGGGCGTGAAAAGGAGATGAGATCCCCGTCGAGCCGGAAATCGGGGTTGATCCGGCGGGATGTACTGCGCCTCGTGAGCCTGAAGTCGGCTGCATACTGGAGACGGAACGATTCTGATATGGATTTTATGGTCAGTGCGGAGCAATGGAATCTCCGCATGAGGAGTTCGGCGGCGGTCTCGTTGCCGTTGCCCTTGTAACCGAGCCTTTCAGCCAGGGGCTTCTGGTACTCGAAGGACAGCCGGTCGGTTTTTCTGCCCGAGATTTCGTGCAGGAAGTGACGATATTTCAGGAGGTTGCCTGCTGCATCGTCGATTTCCCGTTGATCCACACTGCTCAGGTATGATGCGATGAACCGGGCCTTGGGGTTGTACGACGCCGCCTTGATGGCCCACATGAGGCAGTGATAGTCCCTCAGGCTCCCGGTGCCTTCCTTGATGTCGGGCTCAAGATTGTAAGAGGCGTCGCCGTAACGCTCATGCCGCTTGACGATATGGGCATCGAGGTACTGGAGGAATATCCTGGTGTCCCTGATATGGCTTTCCCTGGCGAAGGAACATGCCAGGTCATCGAAGAGGTCCCTCCTTCCGCAGAGATACCTGGCATCGAGCAGCGACGTCCTGAAGAAGAAATCGTCCCTGATGTCGCGCAGGGCCTGTCTGACGGTGCGAACGCTGTACCCGACCGTGAAGCCTTTGTCCCAGAGAGGATACAGCAGGCCCTGGAGTGTTTTCTCGATCTCCTGCCGGGATGCACTGCGGTCGATGAGGAGCAGGAGATCGATGTCCGAGAAGGGGCAGAGCTCCCTCCTGCCGTAACCTCCCACCGCGACCATGCACCA
>JALOOZ010000156.1 GCA_025454155.1 Thermodesulfobacteriota bacterium | reverse complement strand
GTCGTTGATGCCGTCGCCGGCCATGGCCACCAGGTGTCCCTGCTCCTGGAGCCGCTGAACGGCAAGGGCCTTCTCGGTGGGGAGCATCTGGGCCCTGACATCGCGTATGCCCAGCCTCCCGGCAATGGTCTCGGCGGCCTCGCGCCGGTCACCGGTGAGCATGACCAGGTGGAGCCCCTCCTTCTTGAGCATGCGCACCGCCGCCTCGGAGGTTTCCTTGATGGCGTCGGAAACCGCGATGACACCGGCGGCCTCGCCGTCCACGGCGACATACACCACGGTCGCCCCCCTGGCCGAGAGCTGTGCCGTCTGGGGCTGGAGCCAGCCCGGCTCGATGTGCAGGTCGAGGAGGAGCCGCTCGTTGCCCAGGGCCACCGCATGGCCGTCCACGGTCCCGGCGATGCCCTTGCCGGTGTGGGAGACGAAGCCGCTGTGGGGCGACGGGCTGATGCCCCGGGCCAGGGCCGCCTGGACGATGGCGTTCGAGAGCGGGTGCTCGCTGCCCTTCTCGAGGCCTGCAGCCAGGGCCAGGAGCCGGTGCTCGTCGATGCCGCCCTTGGTGACGATGGCGCTCAGCGTGGGCTTGCCCTCGGTGAGCGTGCCGGTCTTGTCCACCACGAGGGTGTCGACCTTCTCCAGCGACTGGATGGCCTCGGCATCCTTGAAGAGCACCCCAATGCCGGCGCCCTTGCCCGTCGCCACGAGGATGGACATGGGGGTGGCCAGCCCCAGGGCGCACGGGCACGCGATGATGAGCACGGAGACGGCGGAGACGATGGCGTGGGGCAGCCTGGGGTCGGGCCCCAGGAGCATCCACAGGGCAAAGGAGAGCGCGGCCGCCGCGACCACGGCCGGCACGAAATAGCCCGAGACCACATCCACCAGCTGCTGGATGGGGGCCCTGCTCCGGCTCGCCTCGACGGTGATGCGCACGATCTGGGCCAGCAGGGTCTCGTTCCCCACCTTCTGGGCCTTCATGACGAAGGACCCGTTGTGGTTCACGGTTGCGCCGACCACCTTGTCCCCGGCGGCCTTTTCGGCAGGGATGGGTTCGCCCGTGATCATGGATTCGTCGATGGAGCTGGACCCCTCCAGGATGACGCCGTCGGCGGGCACCTTTTCTCCGGGGCGGACCCTCAGGCGGTCCCCCGGGTGGATCATGTCCAGGGGGAGTTCCTCCTCGCTGCCGTCGTCCCTGACGATACGGGCGGTCTTCGGCGCGAGCCTGAGGAGAGACCGGATGGCCTCGCCCGTACGGGCCCTGGCCTTGAGCTCGAGGACTTGCCCCAGCAGGACCAGGGTCACGATCATGGCCGAGGCCTCGAAGTAGACCCCCACCATGCCTTCCCTGCCGCGCAGCGCCGCCGGGAAGAGCTCCGGCATGAGCGTCGCCACCAGGCTGTAGCCGTAGGAGACCAGCACCCCGAGGCCGATGAGCGTGAACATGTTGAGGCTCTTTCCCGCCAGCGACCGCCATGCCCGCACGAAGAACGGCCACCCTGCCCACAGGACCACGGGGGAGGCGAGGAGGAGCTCGATCCACCCCAGGGTCTTCCCCTGCGCCAGGGCCTCAAACGGGTGCCCGGGCAGCATGTGGCGCATGGCCACGAGCAGGAGCGGTACGGTGAGCGCCAGGCTGAAGAAGAACCTCCTCTTCATGTCCGTATACTCGGGGTTCTCCTCTTCCTCCAGGGAAGGTGCCAGGGGTTCCAGCGCCATGCCGCACTTCGGGCATATGCCCGGGCCGTCGGTGACGATCTCCGGGTCCATGGGGCAGGTGAACTTCGTCCCCGGGGCGGCCTGCACGGCGGGTGGCGGTTGGACGGAAAGGCCGGGCCGTTCCGCCCTGTTCACGTAGGTAAGGGGATCCGCCTTGAACCTTTCGAGGCACTTCGGATTGCAGAAGTAGTACGTGAAGCCCTGGTAGTCGAAGGGGATGTATGCATCCCTGTCCGTGGTGCGCATCATGCAGACCGGGTCCATGTAGACCCCCTGCGGAGCCTCGGGGGAGCAGCCGGGACAGGGTTTCACGGCTCCCATGATCTGCATGGGCCTGTCTTCTTTTTCACTCATGGCGGATCCCCTTCACAGGCGCTGTTCGCGAACCGGGCGCTCTCCCATCAATAAGGGAAACGCGGTGCGATATCAAGTGCACGAAAGGGGGGGCTCGTCACCGGAAGGGCCCTGGCCGGCAAAGTGCGTCCCGGTCTTCGTGATCTCCCCAATCTCTATGCCGTCCCGGGAGAAGGCCTCCAGCAGCAGCACCGGCGAGATGGTCCTGCCGTCCCTGAAGGCGATGCGCAGGGTGCAGGGCCCTGCATGTTCGAGGAAATCTGCAACCCGGAGTTCCTTGCCCTCCTTGCGGACCGCGGCGTCGGGAGGGAGGTCGAGGGTGAAGGGGCGCGAGGTCGTGTAGGTGCAGGCACTTGCCTGCCCCAGACGGCCTTCGGTGCAGGAGAACACCGTTGATCCCTGCGGCAGGCAGGCATTGATCCGCGCAGCTATCTCGTCGGGCCTGAGGGGATGCTTCAGCTCGAACTGGACGTACTCGCACCTGGAGGCGATGCCGTACGAGGTCGGAGGCGAGGTGCTGAGCTTCATGGCCGGGCTGAACCCCTGGCTGTAGACCGCTTCGAGGCCGGCGCGCCTGATGGCCCGCCGGAGCATCTCCTGGTATTCGCGGGGCGAGAGGAACCGGAGCCCCTCTCCCTTGGTGATGCCGAGGACGTAAGCGTACGCCCCGTGGGCCGGCGGTTCCTGGAAGAGGGGCAGCGTCTCGGGCCCGGGGTGCACGATATTGGCTATGCCGGGCGAGCATGCGCCGCATCCCGCGCACTCCCCGTCCCGGCAGTCGGCGGTCGGCTCCCCGGAAAGGGCCCTGGCCCTCTCGGCGAGGAGAAAGTCCTTGTGGACGCCCATGTCGATGAAGTCCCACGGCAGGGTCTGAGCGCTCTCCCTCGGGGCGAGGTAGGCCGCAGGGTCGATGCCGCAGGCCTCGAACGACCCCTCCCAGGCCTTCTCGTTGAGGGTGTCCCCCCAGCCGTCCAGGTAGGCGCCGCGTGCCTGCGCCTCCAGGAGGACCTGCGAGAGGCTCCCGTCGCCCCGCGCGAAGACCCCCTCCAGGAAAGAGAGCCTCGGGTCGTGCCATTTCAGGGTGATGTTCCTGTGACGGAGCCTTGCCTGGAGGATGTGGATCACCTCCCGGTAGCGGTCGAGGGAGGCCTGGCCCTCCCACTGGAAGGGGGTGAAGGCCTTGGGCACAAAGCAGGAGACGCTTATGGTGAGGTTGCCCCGGAAGGCCTTCGACAGGTTCCGTGTCAGCGTGCAGATGGCCTCGATGTCCGCATCTTCCTCGGTGGGCAGGCCCACCATGAAGTAGAGCTTGAGCGAACGCCAGCCGAGTTCCTTGATGAGGGAGGCGCTGCGGAACAGGTCCTCCTCGGTGTTGCCCTTGTTGATGACCGAGCGGAGCCGCGCTGTGGCTGCCTCGGGGGCCATGGTGAAGCCCGGCTTCCTGACCGAGGCGACGAGGTCCGCCACCTTGCGGGTGATCCCTTCCACCCGCAGGGACGGGATGCTCACCGAGATCTCCCGGGAAGGGCAGTGGATGGACTCCATGAGCTGGTTCAGATAGGTCAGGTCCGTGGCGGAGAGCGCCATCATGGCCAGGGTGTCGTAGCCGGTGCTCTGAAGCCCCCGGCGGAATGACTCCAGCACCGAGGCGTACGGGCGCTCCCGGTACGGCCGGTAGATCATGCCCGCCTGGCAGAACCTGCACCCCCGCGTGCACCCCCGCGCCACCTCCACGCCGATGCGGTCATGGACGATGCCGATGTGCGGCAGTACAGGGTTTCCCGGGAAGGGGAAGCTGTCGAGGTCGGGCAGGATCCTCCGGTGCGGCCTCCGGGCGTCGCCGGGACGGTATACCCCCGGGATCTCCGAGAAGGCCTGGATCCGCTCCGAGCGGTCTTCTGTGGCGAGGCAGATTCCGGCCATCTCCTGCACGATCTCCTCTCCGTCGCCGATGACCACGAGATCGAGGAAATCCATGACCGGCGTTGGGTTCGCGCAGAAGGTCCCGCCGGCGATCACGATGGGGTCGGTCCCGGTCCGCTCGCCGGCCTTCAGGGGTATGCCGGAAAGCCTCAGCATGCCCAGCATGGAGGTGTACGAGAGCTCGTAGAGAAGGGAGAACCCCACCACGTCGAACCCGGACAGCGGCCGCCCCTCTTCCAGGCTTGCCAGGGGGATCTTCTCCCCGGCAAGGAGGGCCGCCAGGTCGTGCCATGGGGCGAATACGCGCTGGGCCCACACCCCTTCCATGGCATTGAGGAGATGGTAGAGGATCTTGATGCCGGCGTGGGACATGCCGATCTCGTAGACATCGGGGAAGGCCAGGGCGAACCGCACCTTCACCTCGTGCGCGGGCTTCATGACCTGGTTGACCTCTCCGCCGACGTAACGGGCAGGTCTGGCGACGGATTCGAGGAGGGAACGGATAGTCTTCATGGTATGGCTGTCTGGGGCTTTTCCTCAGCTGTCTTCTCGAGAGTCCCCTAGGTTAGCCACAGATAATGCAAAGAGTCAATCCTGCAAGTTTTTGCCGGGCGTCGGAGGGGGAGACAACCTGACCTGCCGGTTCCGGCCTCATTCTTCCTTGCCTGGTCAGACCGGGCGTGATATTGAGGGGGTGCAGGAGGAGGTATGCCGGACGAGAAGCTCACCCTCGGGGAGTATTTCAGGAGGGAACGGGAGAACAAGGGGCTCGACCTGAAAGAGATCGAGGAACGGACCAAGATCCCGGCCCAGACGCTCATCTTTCTCGAGGAGAACCAGATCGACATGCTCCCCCCCAGGACCTTTCTCCGGGGGTTCCTGCGCGTGATCTGCAAGGAGTTCCACTTCGACGAGGAGGAGCTCCTGGCCCACCTGGACGACACGCTCGCCGCCCACGAGGCCAAGAACAGGCAGGTGAAGGTGCCTTCGTACCGGGCCAAGCCCGTGATGCCCATGATGTTCCTCATCGCAGCGGCCGTGCTGATCGTGGTCGCGCTGCTCATCTTCACGCTCAAGCAGTGCAGCCAGGAGCCGCAGGACGAGGTGAGATCGAGCGCCCTGGGCCGTCCCCATGTCTGGTCCTGTGCGGGGGCGATGGAGCACCCTTTCTACACGAGACATACGGGAAACACGTAAGAGGCCGTTCGACAGATCCTCAATGCCGCGCTATTCCACCGAGGCCATCATCCTGAACGCCATAGATTTTCTCGAATCGGACAAGATCATCCATGCCCTGACCAGGGAGCAGGGCCTCATCACCGCCATCGCCAAGGGGGCGCACCGGAGCAGGAAGAGGTTTCCGGGCACCCTGGAGCCTTTCTGCGAGGTATGCCTGGAGGTGCACAAGGGCCGCGGATCCGACCTGCAGCGCATCGAGTCGGCGGTGCTCATCAATGCCAACCTGAGCATCAGGGAAGACCTGGCCCTGCTGGGTTACTCGGCGGTCCTGCTGGAGATGGTCAAGGAGAACCTCGGCCCCTACGACCCGGTGCCCGCCACCTATGAATGCCTGAGGAATTCCCTGGCCGTGCTCGACGCCGGCAGGCAGTGGTTCCCGCTGTGGAGCTTCGCCATGGTGAACCTCCTGCGCCTGCTCGGCTACGGCATCGAGCTCGAGTCCTTTGCCTCGCGCAGGGACCACCCGGACAACCCCTCACCGGGCGGCCTGTCGGCGGAGGCGTGCATGTTCCTGGAGAAGGGGTCCCGGATGGGCAGGGAGGTGCTGTGCCGGGTCAATGTGAGCGCCCAGGGGAAAAGGGAGATCACCCTGTTCCTGCTCCGCATGTGCACCAGGGTCTCCGTCAGGCCGCTCAAGACCGTGGCCTTCCTGGCGAAGCTGCTTGACCTCGATATGAACCAGTGCTACATGGGGTAGCCATGGATTTCCAAGAATTGATACTGAATCTGCATGATTACTGGTC
>JALOOZ010000249.1 GCA_025454155.1 Thermodesulfobacteriota bacterium | reverse complement strand
ATGGAAGACCTGAAGACGGGCGTATCCCGGTAGGGCTGCCCCACCTGCGCCCTGCTGGACCAGATCACCTTGCTGTCCCGGGAGTAGAACACGCGAAAGCCAGCGATATCCACGAGGACAAACCTCTCTTCGAGGTCATGGAGCATCCATCTGGCGCGTTCGAGGTTCACGCGGATCTGGTCGATGCGGTCACCCACCGGGACATTGAGCGCAAGCAGCGTCCCCTTTCCCACGACCCCGTCCGGTTTCAGGCCATGCCTGCGCTGAAATCCTATGACCGCCTGCTCAAGGGCCCCGTCGAAGGTCATCGGATCCACGGCGGCATCAGGCAGTCTTTCGGTCATGACCAGCCGTCTGCGCACAGACGCGACCCGCGGATCGATCATCCCCTTCTTCAGGGGCTGGCCTTCGGGAACCGTTTCCCAGCCGCCGCTTGCCCGTAGGGCCCGATATTCCGCAAGGGCCTTCTTCAGGCTCTCATAATACGGGTGGCGGATCTTCACCGCACTGATCGTCTCCGCAATGGACGATGAAGCAATTGCGTTTTCAATGAACACGACAGGTTCAGTGTCGTCGATCTTCCTGGCAAGGTTCCACTGCGGGTGATGCGCGAAGGGATCTTCCTTGCCGCAGAAGGAATGGTATATGAGTCTGACAAAGGCATCGGTGAGGAGCATGTCGAGGTAGGCGGCGAGCCTGGGGTCGGGGGCTGATTCTCTGTGCGCAAGCCCCTGCAGCCGCCTAATATCCCCCAGGTGATAGTCGTCCGGGTCAAGGCCTTCATGGTATGTCTCTTCGATGGCGAAACAGAGGTGCTCGATGGTTCCCTCATCCACCCAGATCGGGCGGTAGTCGCGCCTTGCATAGAGCTCCGGCATCACGCTCAGAGACGAGACCCGGCAGCCGTCCATGTGGAGTTCGATGGGAACCGGCGTTTCTCCGAGCTTATCGCGGATGGTCCCGGTGACCATGTCATCGAAGGTCTGGGCAGGGCAGGTGACCCCCGGCATGAGCAGGGCGCATATCAGCAGGATGACGGGCATTGAGCGTGACATCTCTTCTCTCTCTCCTGAGGACAGGATCCGGGATCCGATGCACTATGGATATAGAATAGCCGGCATGCCGCCTTGTTACCAGTACCTCACACGTCCCACATCCACATGGACGAAGCCGGAGCCGGGGTAGTAACCCACTCCTCCGCGTTTCAGGTCGACGGCCATCCGCCGCAGGGAGTACAGGCTCTGGTCAGGCAGCCTGATGTCCGCAGCCATGCCCTGGAACTTCCATGGCCGTGTCCGACAGGGGTATGGCCCTGAGGCGCTTCGACTTGCTGTTGGATGCCCTGATGGTGAAAGACCTCTTCTCCATATCCACGTCGGCCCACTTTGCCGAGAGCGCCTCTGAGAGATATTCCCCCCTGAACCAGTACGCTGTCCTGAGGCATTCGCCGGTGTGAAGATTATAGAGCGAGAGTGATCGTTCGGGCGAAGGCGAGCCCTGAACGGCCCCCAGGAGAGCCTGGGGGAAGATGCATCCGCCGAGAGCCAGTGCACCGGCCTTGAGGAAGCTGCGCCGGCAGAGCCGGTATTTCAATGCGGGATGGCTATCAATGTGGGCTTTCTTCATTCTGGTCTACCCGGTCATTACAGAACGATCCCTTCTCCTGTCAAGAAGTTTGGCCTCGTCGGGGTGATCCGGGCCCCCCGGATACATCGTCACCACCGGGAAGAGACTTGAACGGGTTACACAAACGCCATTTCCCCGGCACATCTTTCTAGAGCTTATAGGTGCCGATGAGCCTGCGCTCCATTTCCCCCTCTATTTTGGCCGTCACTTCCACATGGTCGGCGATCGACGAGTTCTGGAGCTTGTGGCGAAGAAGTTCGTCCACCTGGAAGATACCTGCAGAGTTGGCCAGTGTTATCACCAATCTGACCGGACGCTCATCCCCTGCCTCGATGTCGACCGCGTCCACGGCCTTGGCGGAAATGGAATGGATGTTCACCTTTCCGGCCTCGAACGGGATGCGCGATCTTCCCTCAGACATGTCGAGGGCATCGGCGACCTTGAGGACCCCGGCCTCGATGGTCAGACAGGTCTCTTTGGCATTGTGGGCGACAATGGCGTGCATCACCTCGGAGACGATCACGGTCAGGAAAGGCTCTTCATAGATGCCCTTGAGGAGCTCCCGGGATTTTGGATACGCGAGGATGAGGCTGTTGCGCTCATGGTCGCTACGGTGAACGGAGATCCCGATATCATGGAGGCAGGCAGCCAGGACGACGATGACCTCCGCATCATCCGTGTCCAGCCCATGGTTTTTCACCACGCTGGGCTCGACGCCGCCTTTCACCAGGAGGCGGAGTATGCGCAATGCGGCATTGGACACAATGCGGATATGGACCTCTCCATGGTCATTGATGCCGCTGCGGTCGACGGCGTTCACGTTGGCGCATTTCCACAGCTGAAGGAGCTCAGCATCCTGGGTGATCTTCTCGAGAAGTCTCTTCAGTTTGGCGTTATTCTTCAAGGGTATGTGAAAGCTCATAAGGCTCCTGATCTTCGGGGAATCTCTTCCCGGTTCCAGGCCAGTATACCATGATTCCCGCACAAGACCACCCCCTGATGGGGAATCTGAACCGCGTCGGGACACTCAGCGGGACGGATCGGGAAATGAGGACTTCATCCCGCCCTTCCAGGGCAGGGCGTCATTGACATCGCGGACCGATTTCCCTATATACAGGTGGTGAAAAAACGTTCGTCATGAAAAAAACAGGCTCGCCAATTCAGCACAGGTCATTCCATCGGACCTGACCAGCAGGAGGTTCCATGTTCAAGAGGATCATGCTCTTCGTCATCACCAACCTGGCAATCGTTTTCGTGCTCAGCATCGTGCTCAGCCTGCTCGGTGTGGGACGGATTCTGGATGCACGGGGGGTGGGGCTCGACATATCCAACCTGGTCGTCTTCGCCGCC
>JALOOZ010000155.1 GCA_025454155.1 Thermodesulfobacteriota bacterium | reverse complement strand
CAAGTGAAGGCCTATTCAGGGATAAGTCGGGAGGCAGTAGTCCTGCCTCCCTTCAGGATTGATTCCCTGCTTTTATCGGAACGATCTCTGTCCTATTGCTCCTCAAGAACAATGTCGTCCACATCGAGACTGTATTCACCTTCATCTTCATGCAGTTCGAGCAGAGCATCCTTATTTTCAGGTGCAGTGATGGTGGGTTCGGTTTTCCCCGAGGAAAACGAGCGGCGCTTTCTCTTCCGCTTGAGCATCCTCCTGGTCTCTTCGTTGTTCTGATCCTCGCCGCATGAGGGGCAGATGGGCTGTGGTTTCCCCAGGTCGTAAAATTTCATGCCGCATTTATAGCATTTGTACCGTGCCCCGAGTTCCTCTGCAGAGAGTATCTTCTTCTGGGGTTGCTTCTTCATGCCCCTACTTATTAACCGCGTCTTTCAGTGCCTTCCCCGCCTTGAAACGGGGTGCCTTGCTGGCCTTGATCTTGATCTTCTGCCTGGTCTGGGGATTCACTCCCTCTCTTGCGGCCCTTTTGGCCACATCAAAGGTCCCGAAGCCCACCAGGGTGACCTTATCGCCTTTTTTCAATGCACCGGCGATCGCATCGATGAGCGCATCAACCGCTTCCGTTGCCGTCGCTTTGGATATCTTTCCCTTGCCGGCTACCACATCAACCAGATCCGATTTTGTCATGACTTCCTCCTCGCGTATATTGGTTATGCTATGATGGGGATCTATTGTTCCCGTATAAAGGACTGCTGAAATTTTATCCAGCCGATTCTCTCAGCCTGTATTTTCCCTTGCCCAGGTAGACCAGATAGTCTTTCCCATTCCGATAATACTTCCAGGAGGTGTGCTCAGGGGCGGCAGAAATGACGGTTGTATTGAAGCTCTTCTTGTTCAGTTCAGGGTGTTTCTTGCTGGCCTGGTTAAACAGGTCCACCGATGAGAAGACACCCTGATCCGCATTCTTGGAGATCCTCCTGGCCGATTCCAACACGATCTCATGAATGGACTTCCGCGCTTTCCGCTTTGCCTGTTTCTTCTTTCCGGAAGGGGCCGCCTCGATGGGTACGGTCACGGTGGCGGGTTTCACCTTGATGTCTCTTACCACGACCTGCGCCTGATCACCTTTAATCTCCAGAGCCATATTCACCATCAAAACAAATTTCATGCTTTTTTTCCTCATGGAAACTCCTCATGAAAGAATATTTGATTCTATAATCGTAAAGGGCTCTTTTGCAAGGTTTATGAGAATATTTTTTATTTTAATACTCCTTAAACCGGGATGAAACAGCACGATCGGTGCATCGCAATTCGATTCTTCATGATTTGAAGCATGATTGACGATAGGGAATTCAGACAGAAGCCTCCTCCAGAACCCATCTTTTTTTAATACTATAATTCCAGGAGGGCATGATGGTTGTAACGACGGAGAAAAATGGGCCTGCTCTTTTTGTGAAGATTGTCGGCGCTGTGGATTCTGGTGCAGCAGAGATCTTGAGATCGAGACTGAAAGAGATCGCACAAAAGAAACCCCCGAAGGTGGTGTTGGACCTCTCGCAGGTTCCAACCATGGGATCATCGGGCATAGGCAAAATCCTCATGTTCTTCAAAACCCTCCAAGAGGATAATACATCATTCGAGATCAAGGGAATCCATGAAAATCTCCATTCCTTTTTCAAAGTAATAAAACTAGATAAACTTTTCCCCATCTCTCAATGAGCTCCTATCAGAGAGGATCAAGATTACAGCCTGCAGATGACGACCCTGTTGCGGCCTTCGTTTTTGGCCCGGTAGAGGCACCTGTCCGCCTCGCGGATAAGGTTTTCCACTGAGATACGCTCCGGAATGGTCGCCGCATCGAATCCTGTCACGCCGAAGCTGACCGTGATGTGGATCTCTCGTGCGCCCGCAACGATTGTCCTCCTGGCAATGACCTGCCGAATCCTTTCGGCAAGAGCCCGCGCGCCGTCAACATCCGTTTCTGGCAGGGCAATGACGAATTCCTCTCCGCCGTAGCGGGCTACCCAGTCTACATCACCCCTGAACGCCCCTCTGATGCATTGGACAAACTCCTTCAGCACCTGGTCGCCACCCTGATGACCATAGGTGTCATTGACCTTCTTGAAATGATCCAGGTCGCAGATGATGAGGGAAAAGCATCTCTTGTAGCGTGCAGCTTTCTTTATCTCCTGGGGGAGGTTTTCGATGAGATACCCCCTGTTGAAACACCCTGTCAGGGGATCTGTCCGGGAAAGAAGTTCTATCTGTTCCGTCCTCTCCTTGACCTTCTGTTCCAGGTTCAGGTTGAGGTTATGGAGATCATCCCTGTACTTGATGATCTTATGGGCTGCACGATACAGACCCGTTGCCGTGTTGACGAATTCCCGGTCAATGCTGCCGGAGATAAATCGGGCACGCTGTTCGTCACCCAGTTGGGTTGCCGTTGCCTCTATCTCCCCGAGTGTTATCAGAATGGACACGAAGACGAGGATGCACATGAACACACCCACGACAAGATTCAGAACCGAAAAGAAGATGACGGCCTTGATCGTTGAATGGATGACGGAACTGGTGGAGATCCCGTGGGTGATGATCATGCTTGTCACCATCAGAATGATGATGAAGATGAACTTGATCATGAGGGTTGTGGAATGCTGCGTTCCTTCCCAGGCTTCACGATCGGCAAGGATCAGCCTTGTCTTGCGGCGGAGATTCGAGGTGCTCAGTTCGGTAATGATATAGGTAAAAATGATGTAAGTGATCCAGGCGATTATACCGCCCCTGAGAAAATAGAGCGCATCGAAGGATTTCCCCGAAAAGACATAGTTCTGTACAGTCCCGATGATCACGACAGGCATGGACAAGAGCATGGCCATCCTGAAATTCTTGCCGGGGAGTTTTTCAAGCAGCAAGGAGATCTCCCTGAGGGTAGCCGTGGGAATATCATTGGACATCCGGGACCCTTCCACATGGTCGTTCAGCAAGCACAGGTCTCCGAGCTCCCATCTTTTTCCCCACAGCCGGCCAAGACCATAGAGAAAATAATGGACGGCGGCAGCGATGATGATCAGGGTGGTGCACAGGACGACATCTCTATAAAAACTGAAGGGGGTCTCGTACGGAACGGTCACCCATATCAAGACAGCGGCGGGTACAGCGGCGATTGCCCCCATGATGGAAAAGAAGCAGACGGCAAAGGTGAAGCAGACCTTTCGTGCCAGAAGATCGAAGAGTTTTGTAATCCCGTCATCGGACAGTCTCATTGAGTCTCCCAGGCACAATCTAATAACAACCTATTCACCGGGAGACAGCATAAAAAGATCTGGTATAGATGTCAATGAAAGATAGCGTGGTTCTTTGATTCCCATGCGGAACACCACACTTGAAATGCATTTGATGTTCAAACAATCGCTGAGCTGGACAAGTCCTCGTTCAGGCTTTCCGTAGGCATCGAGAATGTGGATGACCTCGCCCCCAATTATTAGGCTTTTAATTACATATATTAAAATGATCCTGAATACTTAGAGGCTATGCTGCCATTGACTCCGTAGGCCTTTTACTTATATTCTTAACTGAATGCAGGGTAAATAAAGGAGGTTTGCATGGACAAGATACTCAGGATTGACATGGGTGCCAAAGGGGGACCGCAATTCAAGGTCGAGGCTCTAGGGGCGTATGCCGGACTCGGAGGCAGGGCCATGACGTCTTCCGTCGTCGCTCAGGAGGTCCCGCCCCTGTGCCACCCCCTTGGTGCGGAGAACAAGCTCGTCATCGCACCGGGAATGCTCAGTGGCACAAGCGCCTCCATGTCCGGTCGCATCTCTGTAGGATGCAAGAGCCCGCTCACCGGGGGCATCAAGGAGGCCAATTCGGGCGGCCAGGGCGCCCAGGTTCTTGCCAGGCTGGGTTACGCGGCCGTTATCCTGGAAGGCAAGCCCGAGGGGGATGACCTCTACAAGATCCTCATCAACAAGGACGGGGTGAAGATAGAGAAAGACAACAGCCTGAAGATGCTGCCCAATTATGACCTTGTGGACACGTTGAAGAAGATCCACGGGGACAAGATCACCTGCATCTCCATCGGCCCGGCTGGAGAGATGAAGCTGGGCGCGGCATCCATCGCCATCACCGATATCGAGGTCCGCCCGTCGCGCCACGCAGGTCGCGGAGGGGTAGGGGCCGTTATGGGATCCAAGCGGGTCAAGGTCATCATCCTTGACGACACCGGCCTGAAGAACCGCGAACCCAAGGACCCGGAGAAGTTCCGGGCCGCCAACAAGAAGTTCGTGGAAGGTCTCACCACGCACTCGGTAACGGGCCAGGCTCTGCCGGCCTACGGCACCAACGTGCTCACCAACATCATCAACGAGGCCGGGGGCTACCCCAGCTACAACTTCAGGGAAGGCCAGTTCGCAGGCGCCTCCAAGATCAGCGGAGAGACCTTTGCAGACATCGAGACCAAGCGGGGCGGCAGCGCCACCCATCCCTGCCACCGCGGATGTGTGATCCGGTGCTCGGGCACCTATGTGGACAAGGATGGGAACTACTTGACCAAGCAGCCCGAGTACGAGACCGTGTGGGCCCATGGAGGCAACTGCGGCATCGATGACCCCGACGCCATAGCCCAGATAGATTTTCTCGACGACAACATCGGCCTTGACACCATCGAGATGGGAGCCACCATCGGTGTCGCCATGCAGGCCGGACTAGCCAAGTTCGGTGATGCCGCCGCGGCCATCGAACTCGTCAAGGAGGTGGGGAAGGGCACTCCGCTGGGAAAGATCCTCGGGAGCGGGGCCGGGGTGACCGGCAAGGTCTTCGGCGTGGAAAAGGTCCCGGTGGTCAAGAACCAGGCCCTGCCGGCCTATGATCCAAGGGCCATCCAGGGCATCGGGGTGACGTACGCCACCAGCCCCATGGGAGCCGACCATACAGCCGGGTATGCCATCGCCACCAACATCCTCAAGAGCGGCGGCTACGTCGATCCCCTCAAGACCGAGGGCCAGGTGGAGCTGTCCCGCAACCTCCAGATAGCAACCACCGCCATCGACTCTACGGGCATGTGCCTCTTCATCGCCTTTGCCGTGCTTGACCAGCCGGATACCTTCCAGGCCCTCATAGACCTGCTGAACGCCTTCTATGGGTGGAGCCTGACAGGGGACGATGTGACCGCTCTGGGCAAGAAGGTGCTCAAGATCGAGCGTGATTTCAATGCCAAGGCCGGCTTCACCAAGGAGCAGGACCGTCTGCCTCGTTTCTTCTCCACCGATCCCGTTTCGCCCCACAACATCACCTTCCAGGTCAAGGACTCGGAGCTTGACTCGGTCTTCAACTGGTGAACACGAACAGGGCCGTGCCCCCGGATCAAAGCACGGACACGGCCCTGTTCTGAAAGACCAGCACCCATGAAGATAACCGTGAAGCTCTTCGCAACCCTGCGCCGGGGTCGTTTCGACAGGGAGACCATGGAACCTTCAGATTCTTCGAGGGTCATCGACATCGTCAGGCTGCTCGAAATACCTGAACAGGAGGCGGCCATCATCTTCATCAACAGCCGCCATGCCGAGTTCGACACCGTTCTGCATGAAGGCGATACCCTTGCCATATTCCCTCCTGTGGGGGGAGGCTGACATGAAAACCCTCGTCTCCTTCCTTCGGGTTCATGCCCTCGATGGCCTTGTTCCCCTTTCCCTCCAGGGGGAAGCCGTTTCTCGATTCAAGCAGTCATTTCGAGATGTTGAGGAAGAGAGCCTGAAGCTCGGACTCCTTCCGGAGCGTTACCGGAAAAATGCTCAGACCATCACTCAAGAGGACCAGCTCCGGCTTTTCAGGAGCCACGCAGCCGTAATCGGGTGCGGGGGTCTCGGTGGCTATGTCATCGAGGAGCTCGCCCGGATCGGAATTGGTACAATCACGGTCATTGACCCCGACACCTTCGAGGAGCACAACCTCAACCGGCAGCTCCTGGCAACCCTGGAGTCCTTGCACGAACCGAAGGTGCAGGCCGCGGCCAGAAGGGTGG
>JALOOZ010000154.1 GCA_025454155.1 Thermodesulfobacteriota bacterium | reverse complement strand
ATTCCAAGAATCAGAATTGCATCACCCTTGATCTTGAATACGATCCTATATTCACCCACCCTCAGACGCCAGTATCATTTGAGAGATCTTTGCATCGGTTTGCCAAACTTTTCAGGTTGAAGCGCCAGGCGTCCTTCGATTGCCTTTCTTATGATTGCCTTGTTTCTTTCGTCTATCTCTTTCAGGTCAATCTTCTTTACGTCGGCATGATATACAAGGGAATATGCCATCTGAGTAGATCAGGACCACACATCGTCATGTGAGAGGGTTGAAGCATCATCCAGGGACTTTTCTCTGTTACCGGCAAAATCTGCGAGGATGAGATCTTCCTCAATCTCCAGTGCCTCTTTGATAAGGTCGCTTGCCTTATTCGATATGGATACGCCGTCTTTTTTGGCGAGAAAGCGTACCTCCTTATACACCTGCTCGTTCAATAGGACATTGATCCTCGGATTCCTCGCAGGCATGATATCTTTCCCCCTTTACATGTTCTCCAAGTAAGTGTTGCACAAGTGATGCACTTTGTCAATGATATTCGTCTTTCCATGGTAGAGTTATGATTACATGCCAGGCTCAACAGTTTCTGATTACTGAATATTTATAACCATGATCATCACTTTCCTCAACGGGATGATCCCTCCGATTAGATCAGCGGATCTCGTTCTGAAAAAGACCAGAACACCCTGAGGAATGATCCATGCCAGGTAGATGCCCTACCCAAAGGACATGATCGCTCAGCAACGAGACTCTTATCACCCGACTATTTGCGCGGTCGAATTGCTGTAGCACAAAGACAGGCCACAGAACAACGACACCTCACTCGGCTGCTCATTGCTCTTTCATCTTCATTGATACCGCAGATTATGGTAACAGTACCCCCCTATGATCGAGAAGATACCTTTTCTCCACCGTCAGCGGATGTACAACATCATCATCGAGGAAGACATCACCTTCACGGCCCTGCACAGCATCATGGACGAGCTCATCAGCCAGGGTGCATTCGAGGCCTATGAGGACTGCGGAGAGCTTTTCCTGGTGGTCCATGACGACGTGCGCTACACCGTCGGGGTCGACGGGATCGATGTGATCATAGCGAACAAATGAACTTTTCTGCTCTACCATGACCGACATCCACCTCTGCCAGCCCGATGCATGCAAGTCGTGCGCAGCCTGCTGCGGGATATACAACTACGTTGAAAACACGAGGGGCGCCCTGGAGCGGCGCTTCCATTTCCGGACCGGGCTCTTCTCCCGGGTGAGAGACAACCGCATGTCCATGGAAGACTACCGGGAGGTGGTCCGCCACCGGGAGAATGCCAAACGGATCTACACCACCATCTATACCTGCGAGTTCGTGGGGTTTCTCGATGAGGCCCGCAGGCGGGTGGGATGTATGCTTCACCCATCCGGCAACAACGGGGACGACCTGCGGGTGAAGAGCTTCTACGGCCGCGAAATCTGCGACGGCCACTTCTGCCCCAGTTACCAGAAGCTGGAGAACCACGAGGTGAAGATCCTGCTGGCCGCCCTCGATGACTGGTACCTCTACGGCGCCGTGATCACTGACATCGATTTCGTGAAGACCTTTTTCCATGTCGCGCAGAACCGTGTCGGCGAGACTCTTGATCCCAGGAAGTTCGTGAACAGGCCCGAACTCCTGGACATCGTCCGGCGCTACTGCGGCCTGAAGACGGCGTGGCCATTTTCGGACACGGGCCGGCCCCGCTTCGGCAAGTACTACTTCGTGGGCGAAGAGTACGACATCGCCCGCATCGACTACGAAGCGCTCTGCGCAGAGCCTTCGCCCTATGACGCAGTCTTCGCAAGCCTGTCGTCCTCCTTTCAGAATAAGGATGAGCTGGACCGGGCAAATCTGGTAATACATGATCTCATAGGGGATCTGTGCAATGCATACACGGCGGATGACAGATGAGATCATACGGCTTGCGCTGAACGAGGACGGCCGGGACATCACCTCCGAGGCCGTCCTTCCGGAGGGGGCCACTCTGCGGGCCGTCATGATCGCCAAGGCGGGCGGCGTGATGGCAGGACTGGAGGTGGCCGCGAGGGTTTTCGCCCTCACGGACCCCGGCATTGCATGTTCCTTTGACGTCAGCGACGGCGATGAGGTGAGCGCCGGACAGAGGCTCGCGGTCATCACCGGACCTGCCCGGGGGATCCTCAAGGCCGAGCGGGTGGCGCTCAACTTCCTCCAGCGCATGTCCGGCATCGCCACCCTGACCGCCGAGTACGTCCGCAGGCTCCAGGGCACCCGCGCGAAGATCCTCGACACCCGCAAGACAGCCCCGGGCCAGCGATTCATGGACAAGGAGGCGGTCAGGCTCGGTGGGGGAGAGAACCACCGCATGGGGCTGTGGGACATGGCGCTCATCAAGGACAACCACATCGATGCGGCAGGGTCTTTGACGGAGGCTGTGAACAGGGTGAGGCAGGCCTTCCCCGGGGCTGCCGTGGAGGTGGAGGCCAGGACCATTGCAGATGTCCGAGCCCTGGTGGACCTGGCGGTGGACCGTATCATGCTGGACAACTTCACGCTCCGGGACATGAAGGAGGCCGTCGAGCTGGTGGCAGGCCGTGTACCACTGGAGGCCTCCGGCGGGATCACCCTGGAGACCGTGAGGGCCGTGGCGCTCACGGGTGTCGACTACATATCCGCAGGCGAGATCACCCACTCGGTCAGGGCGCTCGATATATCCATGATCATCGAGGGGCAGCGATGACGGACCGGGAGGCGCATGCCATCATCATGAGGATAAAGCGGGAGCTGGGTGACCGGCTCGTCATCCTGGGTCATCATTACCAGAAAGATACGGTCATCGAGTTCGCCGATTTCGTGGGCGACTCCCTGGAGCTCGCCCGAGCGGCTTCACAGGTGGAAAAGGCCGAGTACATAGTGTTCTGCGGCGTGTTCTTCATGGCTGAGACGGCTGCAATCCTGGCGCCGGGGAAGAGTGTGTTCATCCCGGACAGCAAGGCTGGGTGTCCGCTGGCGGACATGGCGCCCGTGGACAGGGTTGAGAAGGCCTGGGATATCATCACGGGCGTGGATCCTTCGGTGGTGCCTGTCACCTACGTGAATTCCTCGGCTGCCCTCAAGGCCTTCTGCGGCGCCAGGGGCGGGGCCGTGTGCACATCGGCCAACGCCGGGAAGGTCGTGGCATGGGCACTGGCCAAGGGAAAGAAGGTCCTGTTCATGCCGGACATGAACCTGGGCAGGAACACGGCGCGGGCCATGGGCATCGACGATGGGGTGGTCGTGCTGTGGGACCATGAGAAGCACGACGGGGGGCTCGAGGGGAAGGATCTCGCCAGGGCGCGGATCGTCCTGTGGAAAGGCTGGTGCCCGGTGCACTGTCCGGAATTCACGGTGAAAGATATCGAGCGGGTGCGCAGGATCCACCCGGGCATCAGGGTCATGGTGCACCCCGAAACCGACCCGGCCACGGTGAAGGCCGCGGGCGAGGCGGGATCCACCTCCCAGATGCTCTCGTCCATCGAGGCGCTGCCCGACGGCGGGCGGCTCGCCGTGGGCACCGAGGCCAACATGGTGCTGCGTGCGGCCAGGAAGCATGCCGGACGACTTGAGATTATCCCGCTGAAAGAGGTATACTGCGACGACATGGCAAGGATAACCCTGCCCAAGCTGGCCGTGACCCTCATGAAGGTCGGAAAGGGGGAGGGCAGGGTGGAGCTGCCGGAGGGGTTGGCGGGTGATGCACGAAAGGCCCTCGAGGCCATGCTGAGGATATAGCGTGAGCACGATGCGAAAAGAGACCGAGTGCCTCGTCATCGGCACGGGCATTGCGGGGGCCACGTGCGCCCTGACAGCGGCTCGCCTCGGCATCAAGGTATGCCTCATCACCAAGCGGTCCGACATCTTCGCCACCAACACCAACCGCGCCCAGGGCGGCATCGTGTACCGGGGAAACGGCGATTCCTCCGAGATGCTCGTTGCCGACATCGTGCGGGCAGGCAGGGGCATCAACTCGGTGGAGGCCGTGGAATTCCTGGCCAACCGGGGGCCCGAGGTGGTCAAGGAGGTGCTCATCGACCAGCTCAGGGTGGACTTCACCCATCTCACCGGCTCCGAGGACGAGGATTTCGACCTCACCCGGGAGGGGGCGCACTCGGTGAACCGCATCCTCTATTCGGCGGACAATACCGGGGAGGTCATCGAGAAGGCCCTCATCGAAGCGGTCAAGGCGCAGCCCAACGTGGAGGTGATCACCGAGGCCACGGCCATCGACCTCATCACGCTCCACCACCACTCCAACGACATCCAGGCCTCCTACCAGCTCGACAACAGGTGCCTGGGGGCCTACGTCTTCCTGAACAGGAAGAAGGAGGTCATTCCCATTCTCGCCCAGGACACCGTGCTCGCCACGGGCGGACTCGGCGACATATACCTGCATACCACCAACGAGAAGGGCACGGTGGGGGACGGCATGGTCATGGCCCAGCGCGCCGGAGCCCGCATGATCAACATGGAGTTCATGCAGTTTCACCCCACGACCCTCTACATCCCCGGGGCACGGAGATTCCTGATATCGGAGGCGGTCCGTGGCGAGGGCGCAAGGCTCAAGAACCTTCGGGGCGAGTATTTCATGGAGCGCTACAACCCCGAGCTCAAGGACCTGGCGCCCAGGGACGAGGTAGCACGGGCCATCTGGGAGGAGATGATCCACAACTCCGAGGACCATGTCCTGCTGGACATCGGGGGGTTCGTGGACGAGGACATACCGGCGAGATTCCCCACCATATACGCCAAGTGCCGCGAGGCCGGGATCGACATCACGAGGGAGCCTGCACCAGTGGTGCCCGCGGCCCACTACTTCTGCGGCGGGGTCCATGTGGACGTCCGCGGCCGGACGTCGCTGAAGGGCCTCCATGCCATAGGGGAGGTGTCCTGCACCGGCCTGCACGGGGCGAACCGTCTCGCCTCCACGTCGCTGCTGGAAGGACTGACCTGGGGTTACTATGCGGCCATCGACATCACGGAGCGGATCAATGCGGGCAAGACCGTGAACGCGGCGGTGCTTGGCTCGGCCCGGGACTGGATCCCCACCGGCTTCATGGAGAACGAGGACCCTGCGCTCATCGCCCAGGACTGGATGGCCATCAAGAACACCATGTGGAACTATGTCGGCATCGTGCGCACCCCGCCGCGGCTGAAGAGGGCCATCGAGGACATGCGGCACATGTACCTGAGGATCGAGGAGTTCTACAAGGAGACCCCGGTGTCCAAGGACATCATCAGCCTGTTTCAGGGCACCGCCTCGGCCATCATGGTGGCGGAGGCCGCCCTGCGCAACCGCTCCTCCATCGGTTGCCACTACCTGGCACCGGCCAAGGGCCTGGAGAGCAGCTATCCTGCCATCCGGTAGGGGGGGTATTCATTTGTCTTTCATAACCTGGCCGGTATGATCGACTTCCCCTCATTTCGGGGGAAGTCGATCATACCGGCCAGGCTAAAAACCCAGCGATAGATCCTTTCAAGGATATTCAACAAGCCCGGTCCGGGGCGAAAGGCACTCTGCAGCGCCTTCGGCGCTGACCTGCCTGGATGGTGCATCTCGGTAAAAAGATCCGAGATGCATCAACCGGGCAGGTCGGGTTTCCTGGATCTACGAAGCAACAGGCTTACCCGGTGCAGCGTCCGCTCCCCCGCTTCCGGTTGTGCTCCTTGATGGCGGCCAGCACGGAGACCCCTCGGCCCATCTCGTCGAAGACAGGTATGCCCAGCTCCTCAATGCCTACCCTGAATATCCTCACCCGGTCCCCGATGCCTGCCAGCCAGGCCACCACCGGCTTGCCGAGCTCGTCTTTCAGCCTGGCCAGGTTGGAGAACATGGAGCTCTCCACCATGTTCGTGAAGATGTGGACGATCACCGAGTCCACGCCCGGGTCGCGCATCACGGCCTCGCTGACCTCGGTGTAGACCTTCTGAATGCCGCTGTACTCGATGGCGGGCCAGATGTCGGCGGGGTTGGACGGGTCCATCCAG
>JALOOZ010000153.1 GCA_025454155.1 Thermodesulfobacteriota bacterium | reverse complement strand
GGAACGCCTCTATGTACTCCTGTGCACTGTTCTGCATGGTGATCTCCTCTGTCATGCGGCATGCCGAAAGCTGCACAAGCAGCACGCATGCCAGCATGATGAATCTAAAATTGCGACTCATGGCTCCTTCAGCGCGGGATCGTATCCCACTGGTTCTCGGTCCCTGCCTCATAGGTCTTCCTCCGGGGGCAATACCGCAGGCGGTAATCGGATCCACCCTGACTGGAGTGCATGACATTGGTCCTGTCCTCCACATCCTTGAGCGAAAGATTGCGATGGCCCACCTCATGAGGGATCGTCCACTTGATGGTGTCCAGGCTCGTGTTTCCCTCGATGATGAGGATTGGATCGCAGGACCATCCCGCTGCAGGAAACTCCAAGGTCTCCCCGGTCCGGTGCGCATGGGTGAGGGCGCTGGTGAAGTTGACCCTGTTGCCTGACTTACTGGCTACGGTGAGTGTCTCCTGGGTAGCGCCGGAACCGAGGGTGACGCTGTCGCCTGTGGTGTAGAATGTGCTGCCGCCCCTTACGGTCACCCACCTCTGCCCGCGGGGGGCGTCCGCGTTCAGGTAGTAGTAGGAGACCATGTCCCGGACAATGGCCACCCGGGTCTTGGTGCCGGTGCCGGTCATGGCCCTCCGTATGGCATCCAGCTCGCGACCTCCACCATTTGCGATGTCATAGGTCAGCTTGCCGTTGCCATCGAGGTCGTAGTGCACACGGGAAACACTGTTGTCAGCATTGAAGTTGCTAATCTCAAACCTGACCACGGCCTGCTTTAGCTTGTTGTTCTCTGTGTTCTGATGCGAGGCGTAATCCGCAGTGGCATACCCGAGATTGGTTCCGATCTTCGCCACTACGACCTGGACTCTTTTCTCGCTGTACACATGGACCGCGAGGCTTGCAAAGGAATGTGCTTCCGGGCATCTGCACCTGGCATGCAGGGTGGTGTCCATCTTGAACGTGCTGACGTTGGCGTTCAGCCGCAGGTCGAATGAGGCGGATGCTGGTGGACCGATGGCCTCGACGGAAGCGTTCTCGCATGAGAAGGTGAAGTCTGTTCCGATCGCGCCCCCTGCTATGTCCACTTTTACGAAGGTGTGGTCAGCGCTCTTGACGCAGATATGGTCGTCCCGCGGGTTGCCCGGTGTATCGAAATTGTCATAGCCGTACCGCTGATTCCGGGAAGCAGAAAAGGTAACCCTGGCCACGGTCACGCTCACGGTCTTCTCAATGGGTGCACAGCCGGGTGAGGTGCGGGTCACCGTGATGGTCTCGGCGTCTCGGCCGCTGCTGGGATTTGCCATGGCTTGGACGGTCACCGTGGAGGAATTGGCGCCTGTGAGCCTGATCTTCCTGCTGGTGGTCCTCCAGGCATAGGTACCTGTGGGAAAGTCCCACAGCTCCTGGGTTGAGATCTCCACCCTGCCTCCGCCTGCCTTGATGATCCTGCAGGGTGCGACAATGTCGAAGTCGCTCGGGCACCTGGCTTCGCATACTGCTGTGGTCTGCGCCGCAGGTGTCCCACCGCCGCCGGATTGGGGAGATGTGGGTCCGCTCATGGCCCCTTCGCTTTTCCAAGGCCATGGCACGTCCCGCCGGGTCACCGGGGAGCTTGTTCTCCAGGACCTTCCCGGCCCACGGATGGAGCGGGTCGTCGACGACGCCGTGGCCGAACGCGAACAGGAGCAGTCCCATCAATGCCTTGCCGTGAGGCATTGCGAGTTCATGGCCCGATGCCACTGCACAGCCTTCGAGGGCGAGATCGGCCAGCCCCTCATGGCCGGCATATGCCGCTTTCTCAGGCGACAGACGCGTCATCTCCCGCAGCATCGCCTCCACGAACTGCGTGGGTGTCGCCGCATCGAACTTCCCCGCACGGTCGGACAGGCCTTCGAGGGCCTTGTGCACCACAGACGGATCCGGATCCGGCACCTTGTCCTGGTAGTCGAGGATCCCTTCGTACAGACGCTCGGCACGGACCATCTGGTCGCTCTTGGTGAGCAGGATCCTTGATGCCCACGCGTGCTGCGGGTCGGTGTCAAAGGCGCTGCCAAAGAGGAACGCCATCTCGATGAAAAGGCGGATGGGCCCCCGGTTGGTGAATCCATAGCCGATGCAGCGCCCTATGGCTCCTCTTACGGCCAGGCGGACCTGGTCGTCCCCGATCACATCGCAGAGCTTAGGCGAGAATTCCTTGCAATGCGCCACCATTTCCTCCACGAAGCTGCCCATGGCGGCCTGCTCGAAGGCCTGCATCTGTTCCTTGCGTATGGTCAGCATGGTATCAACCACCTCTTTTCATGAATGCATGCACACCTGTCAGCCTGATCAAACATGCATGGTTTCCTGATAGAGCGTATCGACTGCCTTCCGGAATCGAACGGCTGTTCTTTTGTCTTCATCTTCGACCAGGAAGGACTCCACCGGTCCGAACACGGTTTTCAGTTCCTGCGAAGTACAGGTCGGCAGGTACACCCTGAGTACCCGTGGGTCGTAGTACCGGAAGTACAGGGGCTTGCCGTCGCTGTCGTGCACCATGAGGAACCGGCGGAAGTGCGTGCGCAGGGGATTCAGCTCTGCCCTGGTCACGGCGAAGATACCCCAGTGCTTTCCCCACCCGTCTCCCAGGACCCATTGTGCAAAGGCCGAGCCCTGCTCGAGCCGTACCAGGTAGGGGGCGACCTCGGCCATGTCGGGCTCGAGCCTGCCGCGGTAGAGGCAGACGTGCTCGGGCCTCAGGTTATAGAGCTTGGGCCTGAGGTTCTTGATGGAAGCACCATCCAGAACGGCATACACATGCATCCCTTCCTCTGAGAAAAGATGTCTGCCTATGGCTTCGGCCATCTTCTCGCTGTTCATGTTATATAGCCTCCCGGGCTATTATTCAGGCGGTCAGGTGTCGCAGAACGGCGCCCCGTTCTGGGCCGCCTGCTGCATGACCCTGGCCTGCGGGCTGTACGCGCTCGGTGCAAGGGGGGGCTCCGCCTTGTCGGCCTCCATGGGTGCCGTGGGCGTTCCCACCGAGACCCCGGAGCCCGAACCTGCCGACCCGCCGCTGTTGAGCATCACCATGCTCCCGGTGATGAACACGCCGCCGGAGTTGATGTTGATGTAGTTCCCGCCGACCTTCAGGGTGAGCGTGGTGCCGGATTCTATGACGAGGTTCATGCCTGCCTTGATATGGACCTCCATGCCCGCATCCAGGGCATAGTTCGAATCCGCCTTCTCCTGGATGTCGGTCCTCGCATGCAGGGACGCGGTGCCGTCGACATCCGCGTTCCTGTCGCCTTTCACGTGCAGGTGCATGTCCCCGTCGACCTGCTCCATGAGATCCTTGGTGACGATCAGGTGGGAGTTCTCCCCCACCCATTCCAGCCGGTCCTTCTTGGTCCTGATGTCCTGGTTGCGCTCCGCCTGGATGAGGATCTGTTCCTCGCCCTTCTTGTCCTCGAAGCGGATCTCGTTGAAGCCTTCGCCGCCGATGGAGCTGCATGACTTGATGGTGCTCTTGGTCTTCTCGTCCGGCAGCCGGTAGGGCGGCATGTTGGTGCCGTTGTACACGCTGCCGATGACGATGGGCCGGTCCGGGTCGCCCTCGACGAAGCTCACCACCACCTCGTGCCCGATGCGCGGGATCCACATGCCGCCCCACCCCTGGCCCGCCGCGATCTGGGCCACGCGTACCCAGCACGAGCTCTCCTCGTTCCTGCCAGGGTCCCGGTCCCAGTGGAACTTCACCTTCACCCTGCCGTGCTCGTCCGTGTATATCTCCTCGCCCTCGGGTCCGGTCACGATGGCAGTCTGGACGCCCACGACCAGGGGCTTGGGGGTCTCCATGGGGGGCCGGAAGGGCACATCGAACGGGATGCAGGTAAACTTGTTGGAATAGGTTCCCGGGGTCTCCTGATCGGACCCGCCAACGGCCTCGAAGGCAGAGTGGCTGACCTCGGTGAGCACGTAGGGGGTGTTGTTCATGTCTTCCCGGTAGTAGTCCTGCAGGGTGAACCGGTATCCGCTCACGAAGGCCCGGCAGGTGCCCGACCCGCTCAGGGCTGTGACCCGGGCCTCTTCGGCCTGCATGCGGATGTTGGCGTACCGGTCTCCCTCGTTCCTGGTCTGGTAATCGCCGGGAAAGTCGTAGAGCTCCCGCTCTCCCTGTCCCAGCGAGATCCTGGTGGGCACCTCCACCTTGAGGTCGGTGGAGGGCATGAGGAAGTTGTAGTCCTTGGTGGTGTACTTGCTGAAACGGATCTCCTGTCCCCAGCCCAGCGAGGTGATCATGTCCTCTTCCAGCACGGCCGCTCCGCCGGTGAGCTGGCAGCGCACCGTGTCCTGGTGAGGGCAGTCCCTGTGCTCTTCCGGAGAGTCGGTCAGGACCAGGAGATGCCTGCCCTGTTCGTGTTCGAAGAAGAAGAAGATCCCTTCCTGCTCCAGGAGCCGTGAGATGAACTGCAGATCCGTCTCGCGGTACTGGACGCAGTTGTCCCTGGGCTCGTAGCTGCCCCTCAGGCGGAACTCGTAATCGGTATAGCCGCGATCGCTGAAGATCTGCTCCACGATCTGCTGCACGGTCCTGCCCTGGAAGATGCGGAAGTTCACGCTCCTCGAGAGGAACCATATGCCCGGCACCAGCTGGGCGGAATAGGTCATGACGCGCAGCGTCTGATCCCCCTCGACAAGCCCCTCCCGTTCCTGCGAAAAGCCGGATATGACGCCGTTGATGTACCTCTTTTCATCCTCTGAGAGCGTGATGGACATGGTGACGTTCTGTCCGATGATGTCCGACGGGTTGATGGACTGGTCCTCCGACGCCAGGCTCAGCTCGTAGCTGAACGGCCTGGATATCCCCTCAGAGCCCGAGAAACCCGTCAGCACGAGCACGTCTTCGCCGAGCGGGGTTTCAATGGAAAGGAGGCGGTTCTCTTGGGTCAGCGGCATGGCTCTACTCCTTGTGTAGAGAAGGTGATCGGTTCATCCCTGTTTCCCTTGGACAATGCGACCCGGTTCGCGTTACAACGTGGGCATGGAGTCCGGGGATACAACGTGGCATCGCAACCTACGCGAGGTTCTCGAACGTGCCGGCTTCACGGACACGAACGTGCTGGCCCGTCTCCGTGTCAGGGATTTCCCCTCGCTCAGAGGCGGCGACGTTCCCATCCTGCTGCACCGCACAGGCGGCGGCTCCGCCCTGGACACGCTGATCCGGCTGTTCCTCGTGGAGGTTCCGTGCGATCTGGATGCGCTCCGGGATGCAATACGCCCCATGGACATCCAAGGCTTGGCCGGGGCCGGGCTCATCACGATCGAAGGGTCGAGTGCCCGTCCGGCCGTGAAGCTCCTCCCGTACAAGAACCTGTTCATCGCCTTTGACCTGCCCTCCAGGCTCCTGGGCGATGGCCGGCAGGACTATGTCATGGGCATCGGCTCCAGCACCCTGACCCTGGCCGGCCTCACGATCCGGAAGCCATCCCGCCTCACCCTGGACCTCGGGACCGGATGCGGGTTTCACGCCCTGCTCGCTGCACATCACAGCGATCGCGTCATCGCCACGGACATCAACGAACGCGCTGTCCGGTTCACCCGCTTCAATGCCATGACGAACGGGATTGAACACATCGAGTGCAGGACCGGAGACCTCTTCAAGCCCGTTCAGGGCCATGCATTCGACCTCATCGTGACCAACCCGCCCTTTGTCATCTCTCCGGAACGGGCCTACATCTACCGGGACTCCGGGTTGGATGCCGACGATCTGTGCAGGACCATCGTCCGGGAAGCGCCCCGTTACCTCGCCGACGGCGGCTTCTGCCAAATCCTGTGCAACTGGGCCGAGTATGCCGGCAGTGACTGGAATGCAGGCCTGGAAAGCTGGTTTGCCGGCACCGGGTGCGATGCCTGGGTCATGCGGTCCGAATGCCGCGACATCGCCACCTATGCCTCCACCTGGATCCGGCACACGGAAAAAGGCGATGCCGTGAACTACCCCGAACGCTTCGGGGAGTGGCTGCGTTACTACGATCATCTCGGCATCTCGCACATCGGCGCAGGAGTCATCACCATGCGCAAAAGGTCCGCCTCGCGCAACTGGTTCAGGGCCGACGAGGCCCCGGACAGCATGCTCGGCCCCTGCGGCGACGGCATTGCAAACGGATTCCTGCTCCAGGACTTCCTCGACGGCGCCACGGACCGCGATCTCCTCGGCGCACGCCTCACCCTTTCACCGGATGCCCGGCTGGAGCGTTCATGCTCCCCTTCCCCGGAGGGATGGATGGAGACGGCACTGAAGCTTCGCCTGGCCCGGGGGTTGGCGTATTCAGGAGACATCGACCCTTTCATGGCAGGCGTCCTCACCTTGTGTTCCGGACAGAGGTCCCTGGGCGAGGTCCTGCAGGATCTTGCCGCAGCCCTCGACTCATCCCCCGACACCATACAGGATGCATTCATCGGCATCATCCGGGCCCTCGTCGGGCAGGGATTCCTCTTGCCTGAGGGCTGCAGGTTCGAGCAGTAACGGTTCATCTCATTGCCTTACGCAGCTCCTCGCAGGGTATCCCTTACCGTCATGAACCCTTTCTGCAGGAGCTTCATCGTACTATGCATGTCAAGGCTTCGGTTCGCTTGAGACAGTCATGTGCCCGGGGAGTTCAGGCAGCAGGCGGTATACGTGCACCTCCCGGAGGTTTTCATCCTCGAGGTCCGGCACGCTCCGGCATGCATACACCTCAAGCCTCTCCAGCCCCAGCGAGGGTGAATATGCCCGCCCGGGGTCGCCGACAAGCACCGAAATCCCCTGACCGGCCAGATCGCGCAACCACCTGAGCCCATGCCGGTACATCCGCGAGTCGTACCAGACATCTCCTGCCAGAACGGTGTCCCACCCACGATTGGGTGTATAAATGAGATCCTCACCCACACACATGACCTCGACGTCGTTCATCCGGGCATTGATCCAGGAAGCCCTCATGGCGAGGGGGTCTGTGTCCGAGGCCATGACCATCCGTGCACCCGCCTTGGCGGCAGCGATGGAGGCAATTCCACACCCTGCACCGAAATCGAGCACCGACCTGCCCCTGACGGTGAGAGGGTGATCGAGGACATAGCGGGCCAGGGCCTGGCCGCCGCTCCACGCGAAGGCCCAGTATGGCCGGGGTCCGACCTCTTCAGCCCGGGCGTCCCGGAATGAGCGCCACAGCGGTGAATCATCCTTGAGGAGGCGGACCAGGATCTCGGGGACCAGCGGGGTCGAGGAGAACGCCGTGTTGTCCGCGATGATCCGGTCAGGCCGTCGTTCACTTCCCCTTGATGCATTCCAGGATGGATGTGTCGCAGACATCCTTCTTCCCCGCATCGAAGTCCTTTTTCCACGTGGCATAGGCGTCGTCAAAGGGTTCGGGATAGACTGCGCCGGTCTGGAGCGGCTTGATAACGCTCCTCTTCAGGGCCTCGAGCGTGACGGCCATGTGGGGACGGATACGCTTGATGTCCCAGGATGGCCTCCCCTTCTCACGTCCAATGACCTCGATGTGGAAGATCTCGGAACCCCTGGCCTCATCGAGGTTGTGGATCACGATCCACCGGGAAAGGGTTCCCTTTTCCGCTATCTGCCAGATGCCCGCCTTGTGGCTGTAGATCTGCGCATCGGTAACGGCATGGGCCTCACCGATGAGGGC
>JALOOZ010000152.1 GCA_025454155.1 Thermodesulfobacteriota bacterium | reverse complement strand
TTCCACGACCACAGGCGGGGCGTGCACTCCGGGTATGCCAAGTTCGAGACCTTCCCCATCTGGAACCTGCCGCTCAAGCACCCGGTCAATGTGGCATATGAGGCCGCCACCGCGGACATAGGAGACTTCAATCTCATCGACCCGTTCCATCTCGAGGCCTATGGCAAGGCCTCGGTGAACTATAACCGCGATGTGGAGGCCTTCCCCGTGCTCAGGCGCATCCTCGAGCGCATCACCGGCATGGAGGCCTTCTACCGGTCTCCAACGGACATGGGGGTGAACCGGGCAGGGTTCGCCATTGTCGATGACGCGATGGTCCAGGAGGCGGCCAAGCAGGAGATCATAAGGCGCTATTTCCGTTACCAGTGTGAGTATGCCCTGGGCTTTGCCGAGAAGGCAACACTGCAGCGGGTGGAACTTCTGGTGAAGGAATTCAACCTCAAGCCTGAAGACCGCAGTGTGGTGGCTCCAGCCAGGGCTGCAGCGACGGGTGCCGTGGACAACCCGGAAAAAGGCAACGAGGGGATCTACTGCGGATCTGCCCTGGAGCTCAGGGATGGGAGCATCATCACGGGATGCAACTCGCCGTTCATGCACGCCGCATCAAGCCTGGTCCTCAAGGCCGTCAAGCACCTGGCCGAGATACCCCCCAGGCTCGACCTGCTCCCGCCGGTCATCACCGAATCGGTCCGCAACTTCAAGACCGAGATCCTCAACGAGAAGAGCGTGAGCCTGGATCTGGAAGAGGCCCTGGTGGCCCTGAGCATCTCAGCCACCATGAACCCGGCGGCGCGTCTTGCCATGGAGAAGATCAAGGAGCTCAGAGGGTGCGAGGTTCACATCACCCATATCCCCACCCCGGGAGATGAGGCGGGGCTGCGCAAGCTGGGCCTGAACGTGACCACTGACCCCCACTTCGCAACCAAGGACCTGTTCATTTCATAAATCACAGAGGGATCGATCACTTCTTTCTCTTGTCCATCGCCTTCTGCAGCTTGTCCCCGAGTGAGCTGAAGGATCCCTTCGCCTCGCCCGAGCGGGTGAACTTGGTCCAGTCTCCCTCGTCGTTCCTATCGCCGGGGGCCAGAGAGATCTTCCTCTGCTCGGGGTCGACCCGATCTATGGTCACGGTGATGGCGTCGCCCTCGCGGAGTTTGTCAAGATTGGCAGCATCGTGGTGCTGGGCCATGACGGACTTCGGCAGCAGACCGGTGACGCCGGGTTCGAGCCTGACGAAGTAGCCGAAGCGCTCCTTCTTCTCGAGGACACCTGTCACCACCTGCTCTGGCCGGTATCTTTGCGCGATGCCGATCCACGGGTCGCCCTCGGCCTCCTTCATGGACAGCGATATCCTTCTCGACTCGGGGGATATGTCCCTGATCATCACGTCCACCTCGTCGGCCACCGAGACCAAGTCCTCGGGCTTCTTAACCCTCTTGGTGTAGCTCATCTCGGATATGTGCACGAGGCCCTCGATGCCCGGGGCTATCTCCACAAACACGCCGAAATCCGCGATGCGCGTCACCTTCGCACGGAGCCGGTCTCCGGGCTTGAAAAGATTCAGCACGCTGTTCCAGGGGTCATCCCCCACCTGCCTCATGGAGAGAGAGATCCTCTTGCGGCCGGTTTTTTCGTCATCCTCGACGGAGAGCACCTTGACCGTGACCTTCTCCCCGATATGCAGGATGTCCTCGGGAGAGAGTATCCTGGACCAGCTCATCTCGGACACATGCACCATGCCCTCGATCCTGTCTGCGAGCTCCACCAGGGCTCCGTACGGCATGATCCTGCTCACCGTCCCCTCGAGAACGTTTCCGACCTCCATGGAGTCGAAGAAGGCCTCCTTTGCCGCGGCCCGCTCCTGTTCCAGCATGGTCCTGCGGGAGACGATGATATTGTTGCCATCTTCTTCGATTTCGGTGATCAGGAAGAGGTAGGTCTTGCCGACATGCATGTTCGCGTCTTCGACACGGAACAGATCCATCTGGCTGAAGGGGCAGAACGCCCTGCGCTTTACCACCTCCACCCGGTAGCCGCCCTTGACCTGCTCCAGGACCTTCCCCTCCACGGGAACGGCTTTCTCCTGGGCCTCCTGGAGGATGGTCAGGCCCCCGATGCCGGATATGGCCTTGGACAGCCTGATCTCGCCGCCTTTCTTGGACATGACAAAGGCATCGATTGTGTCACCCAACGCGAAGGGTATGGTGCCGTCCTCGTTCGCCAGCTCGGCTCTTTCGATCACCCCATCGAGCTTGTGGCCCGTATCCACGAAGATGTGATCCCTGCCGATGGAGATGATCCTTCCCCTGATACGGTCACCTACCTGGATGGAACCGCGCTGCTCCTTGTCATAGGCATCGAGAAGCTCAGCCATGCTCTTCGCGTTGTCGTCCGTCTGGTTGTCCTGTGTCATATGCGACCTCGAGCGTATTCGGTTTGATCGGGTAGAAGGATGGTATAGAGGAATTCTCTGCAGGAGTAAATGGCAAAAATATAGTGGAACCCTGGTGCGAGAGGAGATGCAGGCTGGATGGCTATCAGGTGATGATGAGCCACCGGTATTCACGGACGTGGTCCAGGAATTCGTAGATGAGCTCCTGTTTCTCTGTGGCGCAGGCGCGGCATGAGAAGATGAACCTCCATGAAGGCTGCTTTTCGATGCACAGCAGGTCCATTACAGAACCCGTCTGCACAGTCCTGCCAAGAGCCTGGGCAACCTTGACGAGGTGTGAGAAACGGATCGTGTATTCGCTGTGGGCATGGAGCCGGATCTCCCGGGGGTAGGAGTCAAGGGAGAGGCCTTCGGCCAGATACGGCAGGGAGTAGGGGATGATTGGGTCGCAGGTATGCTCACTGATGAATACAGGCACACCCAGGCTGCAGATGGTTTCCACCAACCTTATGGCCCCGGTATTGAGATTGAACGGTTCATTCCCTGGAACTTCCAGCCCATAAGCGGATATGATCGATGAAGCCTCTTCGGGCAGGTGGGAGGGATCGAGATCGGTGGCCACATCCAGATCTCCGATCACCTCGTTGAGGATGATAAGGTCCAGCCGGTGTTTTGCGCAAGGGAACTCATGGATGTCCGTCTGGATGAAACATACCTTTCCCTGAAACCCCATCAGCCGTTCCCGCTGTTTCCTGAGCAGCACGGGAGAAAGATCCATCATGAAGGCCTTGTGTATCAGGTGGCCATGAGATGACAGGAGGCCGTGCATGAGGGTGCCATAGCCCCCTCCAATCTCGAGGAGAGATGATCGGGGAGTGAGGAGGCCTTTCCTCTCGAGAAAGTCACCGATCATGGATCCGTAACCCTCTGATAAACCAAGCGCTTTCACATGGGGGCTGGAGCTGCTTGCGAGAGTCTCACAAATGGTGAGCTCCTTCATGAGATCGATGGGGGTCTTTCTGTGAAAACCACGGGTGCTGTTTATGCCCATGGCATTCGTTCTATACATGACTTGCGTCAATATGTTCAAGAGCGAATCCATTGAAGGCTGTCCGGTTCTGTGTTATGTGCGCACCAAGCAAAGGAGGGACATCAATGACGAGAAAGACGGCGATCGTGTTGTGCCTGGCCCTGTTGATCCATGTTGCGGGGGTTTCCCATGCCCGAGCGGCCAATCCCTACGATGGTGACTGGGTGGCTGATGTTGCGGAAAAGGTGCTCCCCTCGGTGGTGAACATATCCTCCATGAAGACGGTTGCCCAGCAGTCACCCTTTTTCTCCGACCCCTTCTTCAGGGATTTCTTCGGAGGGGGGATACCGCACGAGCGGATTCAGCGAGCCCTGGGATCGGGGGTCATCGTATCCTCGGACGGATATATCATGACCAACAACCACGTGGTGGGTGGGGCCGACAAAGTGGAGGTGAGGCTGTCCGACGCCAGGGTTTTTCCCGCCACCATCGTGGGCACTGATCCCAAGAGCGATGTGGCCATCATCAAGATCAACAAGACGGGGCTGCCTGCCATCAAGATCGGTGATTCCGCCAAGCTGCGCATAGGGGACTTCGTGCTGGCAGTCGGAAACCCCTTCGGGCTCGAGCAGACGGTCACCATGGGCATTGTCAGCGCACTGGGCCGGTCCGGGTTGGGCATAACGGATTACGAGAACTTCATCCAGACGGATGCCGCCATCAACCCGGGCAACTCCGGTGGAGCGCTGGTGAACATGCGAGGTGAGCTCATTGGCATCAACACGGCCATCCTGTCCCGTACCGGCGGAAACGTGGGCATCGGGTTCGCCATCCCCGTGAACCTGGCCATGGGCATCAAGCGGAGCATCGACAAGTACGGGAAGGTGGTCAGGGGGTGGCTCGGAGTCACCGTCCAGGAAGTCACCCCCGAACTCGCCCAGTCTCTGGGCCTTGCGTCTGTTAAGGGGGCGCTCATCAATGAGGTGATCAAGGGGTCCCCCTCGGAGAAGGCCGGCTTAAAGAGCGGAGACGTCATCGTGGCCATCGACGGCCAGCCGGTGAACAACACGGCCTCAATGAAGTTCCTGATCTCCGAAGTCATGCCCAACGCCACGATCAAGATAAAGGTCATGCGGGATGGCAAGGAAAGGCTCATCCCGGTTGTCATCGGCGACCTCGCCAAGGCCCAGGTGCCCGAACACCAGCTCCTGGTCAAGGACAACAGATTTCTCGAAGGCGCCACGGTGGCTGACCTTACCCCCGCCACGCGGGAGACCATGGAGATCGATCAAAAGATACAGGGTGTCCTGGTCATCAATGCGGCCAATAATTCAGCGGCAGCAAGGACCGGGCTGAAGCCGGGAGATGTCATCCTCTCCATCAACAACAGGGCCACCAAAAACCTCGACGATTTCAGGAAGGTCGTGGAGGGGTTCAAGGGCGTCAAGATGAGCATCAGCATTTACCGGGAGGGCATGGTCATGACCATGACCATAATAAGGTAAGTCCAGAGTGGACGAAACAAGAGACTGATACCATGCGTGCGGTGGTCCAGAGGGTGTCGGGCGCCAGTGTGACCGTAGGGGGGGACGAGGTCTCCCGCATAGGTCCAGGCCTGTGCTGCCTCATTGGGATCGAGGCGGACGACGGATCCGATGACTTTGACTATATGGCCAGAAAGATCGTTGGCCTGAGGATCTTCGATGACAGCGAAGGTGTCATGAACCTGGACGTCGGTGAGGCGGGAGGGGATATCCTGCTCATATCGCAGTTCACCCTTCTTGGCGATGCCAGGAAGGGCAGGAGGCCCTCCTATTCCCGCGCCGAAGGCCCCGAAGAGGCGAGGCGGAAATTCGATGACTTGGTCGCCGGGGTGAAGGGGCTCTTCGGTGGGAGGGTCGAAACAGGAAGGTTCCAGGCCTTGATGGACGTTGCCATCATCAACCATGGGCCGGTAACCATCCTCCTGGACAGCAGGAAGCTCTTCTAGGAAGAACCTTTCAGCCCTTCAGTGCATTGATGCGTTCGATGAGCTTGGCCTCGGGCATGGCCCCCACGATGTCGCCAACCTTCTGACCGTTCTTGAATACCAGGAGGTTCGGTATGGACCGGATGCCGAATTTCTTCGCAGTGTCCGGGTTCTTGTCCACATCGAGCTTGGCGAACACTATGGCGCCAGCATGCTTCTTTGCCAGGTTCTCAAGGATGGGGCCGAGCATCTTGCACGGTCCGCACCACTCGGCCCAGCAGTCCACTACGAGGAATGGATACGTGGCCACTGCCTGATCCATGTCCTGATCCGTCAGTGTTATGGGGTGGTCCGGGTCCTTCACGAACTTCTCGTCAGCCATGATTTCCTCCTGTCTTCATGATATCAGGCCTTGAATCCGCCGTATGATGTCCCCTTGAGTTCACTCACGTATTCGTATGCTGCAAAGGCAGCGGTGGCGCCATCGCCGCAGGCCGTCACCACCTGCCGCAGGAGCTTCTTCGTACAGTCTCCGCAGGCGAAGATTCCCTGGGCAGAGGTCTTCATGTGGGCGTCAACCGCGATGTAACCAGCCCCATCCATGTCCACAAGGCCTTTGACTGGCTCGGTGTTGGGGATGTTGCCGGTAAGGATGAATACTCCGTCAGCGTCCAGGATTTTCTTCTTTTGGGGATCGTTCGCATCCTTGA
>JALOOZ010000151.1 GCA_025454155.1 Thermodesulfobacteriota bacterium | reverse complement strand
GGCTGCCGTTCACTGATGCGCAGGTCCATGCCCCTGGCGGTGTTCAGCACCGGGACCCGGAAGACGCGCCCCGCGAATGCCGCGATGAGTCCGGTCGGCACGATCCAGTTCCCGTGGATGACGTGGGGCCTCCACCGTGCCGTCAGCAGCAGGGCCCTGGTCAGTCCCGACAGCATGTAGACGGCCATGGGGTACACGGGGATCGACTCCATCTGATTCAGAGGCCGGTTCCCGCTCGGGAACCGGAACCGGTGGACCATGATGCCGTCGTCATCTTCGAAGAGCGGGCTCTGTGCATGGATCCGGGGTGTGAGCCTGATGAATATGCCCCGGTTCGATCCGGGAAAATCCGGATAGGAGGTGGTGACGAGGAGCACCTTCATGGGAGATGTCCTATATCATCATGCACGACAAATTCAAGAAGATAGCGAGGGGAGGGAAGACAGCGCCCCCCCGCGGCCTGTCCGCGGGAAGAAGTTGAATCGTAATGATGTAATACAAACATACGAAACCTGTTGACAACATCGCTCGGAGGGTGGAATAATGCCGGGCAATACTTTTGTTGTTCCGAGTTGTTGCAGATTGCATGGGGTGCAACGACCGGATTCCGGCAGGCCTCGATGTATAGCTGCTGTGGCACTTCATCATGGGGTCGCGGCATGGGTCCGGTGGCATCTGCGGGGCGTCAGGCTCATATTTTCGAAAGGCAGGTCTCACGATAGAGATGGAACCTCTCCTGTCCGGCATCAGGATCCTCGACTTCACGACCCTCCTTCCCGGGCCTTTCGCCACCTGGATCCTCTCCGAACTGGGGGCCGAGGTGCTCCGGGTGGAGTCACACACCCGGATGGACATGGCCCGGCTCGCCCCGCCCTATGTGGACAGGCAGGGCACGGTCTCCTGCATGCACGCCTTTCTCAACAGGAACAAGAAGTCCATAGCCCTCGACCTGAAGTATGATGAGAGCATAGCCATCATCAGGCGCCTCATCGCCGAGCAGGGCTACGACGTGGTCATTGAGCAGTTCAGGCCCGGGGCCATGGACAGGCTCGGGCTGTCCTACGAGACGCTCTCCAAGGTCGATCCCGCCCTGATCTACTGCTCCATCACGGGCTACGGCCAGACCGGGCCCCTGCGTGACCGGGCCGGACACGACATCAACTACCTCTCCATGGCGGGAGTCATGAGCTATTCGGGCTCGCCTGAGACTGGTCCCTGCCTCATGGGAATCCAGGTGGCGGATGTGGGTTCGGGCTCCAACAACGCCGCAATCGGGATTCTGGCGGCCGTCATCGGCCGGATGAAGACGGGAAAGGGCCAGCACATCGACGTGTCCATGACCGACGGCATGTTTCCCTACCACGTGGTGAGCGGCCTGGGGTGCCTCGTGGGAGCGGCGGAGCCGGCCTTCGCCACCGAGATCCTCAACGGCGGCTCCCTGTACGGCTTCTACGAGACCGGGGACGGACGGTATCTGTCCTTCGGCGGGCTGGAGCCCCAGTTCCTGAGCGCCTTCCTTCAGGCGCTGGGTCTCGGCGAGTACATCGCCAGGCTCATGGATCCGGACATCAGCGACGAGCTCAAGGAGCGGGTCACCGCGGTCATCCGGTCGAAGACCCTCTCCCACTGGATGCAGGTCTTCGAGGGTGTAGACGCCTGCGTGGAGCCGGTGTTGAGCGTCCTGGAGGCGACATCGAGCGGCCACGCGAAGGCGCGGGGCATCGTGGTCGAGGTGCCCGGACCCGACGGGCACCCCATCAGGCAGGTCGCCGCGCCCATCAAGTTCTCCGGCTACGAGCCTGCATACGAAAGATCCGGGCCGGCCCTGGGGCAGGATACTGCGGAGGTGTTGACGTCGCTCGGGCTTTCCGGGTCTGATATCGCTGATCTGAAGTCAAAGGGAATCATCGGCGGGGTGTAAGAATTCAAGAAAGGGGGAACTCAAGTATGGTTGGCATTACTGCGTACGGGGGGTACATACCGCGCTACCGGGTGAGTCGCATGCTCATCGTCCAGAACATGGCGTGGTATTTCCCGGTGATCATGGCGGTGGCCGGCGGCGAGAAGGCCATGGCCAACTGGGACGAGGATGCCGTCAGCATGGCCGTTGCCGCGGCCTATGACTGCATGGCGGGCAAGGACAGGAAGAAGGTGGACGGCATGTATCTGGCCTCCACGACCCTGCCCTTTGCGGACAGGTTGAATGCGGGGATCGTGGCCTCTGCGCTGAACCTCCAGGAACAGGGGGTGGTGGCGGCGGATTTCAGTGCGTGCCTCAAGGCCGGCACCACCGCGGCCATGGCGGCGGTGGAGGCGGTCAAGGCCGGGGAAAAGGAGAGCGTCCTCGTGGTGGCTTCGGACCAGAGGCGCACCAAGATGGCCACCATGTTCGAGATGTTCTACGGCGACGGGGCTGCGGCCCTGCTCTTCGGGAACAAGGATGTGATCGCCGAGTTCAAGGGGAGTTACTCCATCAGCTGCGACTTCGTCGACCACTACAAGGGTTTCGGCAAGGAATTCGATTACGGCTGGGAAGAGCGCTGGGTGAGGGACGAGGGGTACGGCAAGATCATCCCGGAGGCCATCAAAGGCTTCTTCAAGAAGACCGGGATGTCCATGGGAGACATCGCAAAGGTCGTTTACCCGTGCTATTTCACCGGCACCCACAAGTCCATAGCCAAGGAACTTGGCATCGATGGCGCAAAGCTCCAGGACAACCTCCACGGCAACTGCGGGGACACGGGAACCGCCCACCCGCTGGTGATGTTCGCCGCTGCCCTGGAGGATGCACAGCCCGGAGACAGGATCCTCCTGGCGGGCTTCGGCCAGGGGTGCGATGTGCTCTGCTTCGAGGCCACGGACAGGATCAAGAAGTTCAAGCCGGCCAAGGGGATCAAGGGTCACCTTGCATCCAAGGTGGACTTCACGAATTACCTGAAGTTCACCAAGTTCAGGGACCTCATAACGGCGGACCTGGGCATCCGGGGCGAGGCGAACCCCAACACGTCGCTGACCGCGCTCTGGCGGAAGCGGAAGATGATCATGGGCTTCGTTGGCTACAGGTGCACCAAGTGCGGGACGCCCCAGTACCCGCCCATGCCCATGTGCGTCAATCCGCAGTGCCAAGAGGCCGGGCACTTCGAGGACTATGAGTTCGCGGTGAAGCCGGGCAAGGTGGAGATGTTCACCGGCGATCTGCTCTCGCCCTCGGTGGACCCGCCGGCGGTGTACGGCGTGGTTTCGTTCGAGGGAGGAGGCAGGGCCCTGGTGGATTTCACCGACTGCGACATGAACCAGGTCAAGGTCGGCATACCCATCAGGATGACCTTCAGGAGAAGGTCGCGCGACCAGATGCGGGGCTTCACCGGGTATTTCTGGAAGGCCGTGCCCCAGGTTGCGGGTTGAGGAGGAGAGCCATGGCAAGCGGAATAAGAGATAAGGTAGCCATTTTGGGCATGGGTTGTACGAAGTTCGGCGAGCGGTGGAACGAAAGCCCGGAGGATCTCCTGCTGGAGGCCTTCCAGGAGTGCATCGCCGATGCGGGTATTGAAAAGAACCAGATCCAGGCGGCATGGATCGGGGTGTGCTTCGACGAGATCAATATAGGCAAGAGCGCGCTCGCGGCGTCCCTGGCCCTGCGTCTACCCAACATTGCGGTGACGCGGGTGGAGAACTTCTGTGCCAGCGGCACGGAATCGTTCAGGGGGGCGGTCTATGCCGTGGCCTCGGGCGCCTGCGACTTCGCCCTGGCCCTCGGGGTGGAGAAACTCAAGGACATCGGTTACGGCGGCCTGCCGGAATTCAGCTCGGCGCTGGGCGTGACGAATTCCCAGTGGTTCCCGAACATGACCGCACCGGGCGGATTCGCCATGCTGGCCACCGGCTATGCGGCGAAGTACGGCCTTGACATCCAGGAGGTGAAGAAGGCCATGGCCCATGTCTCGGTGAAGAGCCATGCCAACGGGGCGCTCAACCCCAAGGCCCACCTTCGCAGGGCGGTCACCGAGGAGCAGGTTCTCATGTCGCCCATGATCGCCTTCCCGCTGGGGCTCTTCGACTGCTGCGGCGTGAGCGACGGCGCCGCATGCGCCATCGTGACCACGCCCGAGATCGCGAAGTCGCTGGGAAAGAAGGACTTCATAACCGTGAAGGCCCTCCAGCTGGCGCTCTCCAACGGCACGGAGATGGTCTACGAATGGGACGGCGCCCACTTCGTCACCACCACCAAGGCGAGCACGGCAGCCTATGCGGAGGCCGGCATCAAGAACCCCAGGGAGGAGATCAGCATGATGGAGGTGCACGACTGCTTCTCCATTACCGAGCTCGTCACCATGGAGGACCTCCACATTTCGGAGCGCGGCAAGGCGCCCAAGGACATCATGGACGGATTCTACGACAGGAGCGGCAAGGTCCCCTGCCAGGTGGACGGCGGCCTGAAGTGCTTCGGCCACCCCATCGGCGCATCGGGCCTCAGGATGCTCTACGAGATGTACCTCCAGCTCCTGGGCAGGGCCGGAGACCGGCAGCTCAAGAACCCGAGGTTCGGGCTGACCCACAACCTCGGCGGGTTTCCCATGCTGAACGTCTGCAGTATAGCCATCGTCGGCCGATACGGCGACTGAAGGGAGGTGCATTCATGGCAGATCATTCAAAGGTCGGAAGAGAGTACGCCCCGGTCACCTGGGAGGTGGAGCGGGGCAAGATCAGGGAGCTGGCCAAGGCCATCGGCGACCCGAACCCCATATTCCAGGACAGGGAAGCCGCGATAAAGGAAGGGTACAAGGACACCCCGGCCCCTCCCACCTACCTGACCGTGCCCATGATGTGGTCGTCCTCCATGCCTTTCGTGATCACGGACCTGGCCATCAACTTCATGATGGTGCTCCACGGCGAGGAGGAATACGAATACTACCAGGAGATCTATCCCGGCGACGTCATCACGTCAGCACCCAAGGTAACGGCAATCGAGGAGAAGACGAGCAAGTCGGGCAGGAAGATGGACATGGTGACCATCGAGGGGCTCTATACGAACCAGAGGGGCGAGAAGGTTGCCAAGGCGCGTTCGCTGCTCGTGGAGCGGAAGTAGGAGGGGACTATGGCGCACGAGATATACTTTGATGATATTCAGGTGGGAATGGAGATGCCCAGTCTCGTCAAGGGCCCCATGCAGAAGCTCCAGCATGTCATCTATGCGGGCGCTTCGGGCGACTTCAACCCGCTTCATACGGACGATGATTTCGCCAAGGCCGTGGGCATGACCACCGGCGCGATCACCCACGGCATGCTCGTCATGGGCTTCGTGGGGCAGGCCGTCACGGGCTGGATCCCGAAAAAGCGCCTCAGGCGATTCGGGGTGAGGTTCGCCGGAATGACCAGACAGGGAAACACCATCACCATAACCGGGAAGGTGACGGACAAGCGCAGCGTGGGCGGTGAGAACGTCATCACCTGCGAGGTCATGGCCGCGGACGAGACCGGCGACGTGAAGGTGAGTGGAAGCTTCGACGCGGCCCTTCCGAAAAAGGGCTGATGAAAGACTTGGTAAGGAGGGAACTCAGAGATGGCGAAGATTGATTTTACCGGAAGGGTGGCGATCGTGACGGGTGCAGGTGCCGGCCTGGGGAGGCAGTACGCCCTCGAGCTCGGCAAGAGGGGGGCCAAGGTGGTGGTGAACGACCTGGGCGGAAGCCGCGACGGCGTGGGACACAGCGATGCGGCGGCCAACAAGGTGGTCGACGAGATCAAGGCCCTGGGAGGCCAGGCCGTGCCGAACTACGACAACGTGGCAACCATCGCGGGCGGCGAGAACATCACCAAGACCGCGGTCGATGCCTTCGGCAAGGTGGACATCCTCATCAACAATGCGGGCATCCTCAGGGACAAGACCTTCAACAAGATGGAGGAGGAGAACTGGGACACGGTCATGGCCGTGCATCTGAAGGGGGCATACTGTGTGTCCAAGCCTGCCTTCGTGAACATGAGGGAGAACGGCTACGGCCGGATCATCATGACCACCTCCGGGGCGGGCCTGTTCGGCAACTTCGGCCAGAGCAACTACGCCGCGGCCAAGATGGGGCTCATCGGGCTCACCAACGTGCTCAAGCTGGAAGGGGCCAAGTACAACATCAGGACCAACGTGATCGTACCGGTGGCCGCTTCCCGCCTCACCGAGGATGTCCTGCCGCCGCAGCTCTTCGAGAAGATGAAGCCGGACTTCATCACGCCCGCGGTGCTCTACATGTGCTCCGAGCAGTGCCAGGATTCGGGCATGTTCATCAACGCGACGCTGGGCTATTTCAGCCGGACCGCCATTGTCACCGGCCCCGGCGTGTTCCTCTCGGACGGGCACAAGGTGCCCGAGCCCGAAGAGGTCATGGCGGCCTGGGACAAGATCAAGAGCCTGGAGAACCCCAAGTACTTCGACCAGCTCCCAGAGATGTTCGGCGTGCTGGGTCCCCTGCTCCAGTAGCTGGATAATCCCGGTAACGGAAATACGGTAGAAATACGGGGACAGAAATACGGGGA
>JALOOZ010000150.1 GCA_025454155.1 Thermodesulfobacteriota bacterium | reverse complement strand
GGATCTCCCGGAGGGGGTGTCCGGATGATCGACGAGAAATATCAAGATCACGTCAAAATGCTGGAAGGCATCATCAAGATCGTCGAAAAAATGGGAATCCGCGTTGTGGAGATGCGGGACCGTCACGTCAAACTACTCATGCCGCTTGAACCCAACATCAACCATATCGGGACAATATATGCAGGGTCTCTCTTTTCGATCGGCGAGTTCATCGGCGGGGTGCTGTTTCTCGCATCCTTCGATCATACCCGGTTCTATCCCATCGTCAAGTCCATCAACATCCAGTTCCGCAGGCCGGCAGCGACGGATGTGACGGTGGAGTCTACGCTGAGCGGGGCCGAGGTCGATGCCATCCAGCGGGAGGCCGAGGCAAAAGGAAAGGCCGACTGGAAGATGGCCCTGGATGTCAGGGACCTGGCGGGCGAGGTGTGCTGTCTTCTGCAGGGCGTCTGGCAGATGAGAAAAGCGTAGGGACGTCTGGGAAGCTAGCCGCGGACGATCTCCGTGCCTGCCCTGCCGGCCACCGCATCCTCGATGGCCTCGATGGAGGTGATGACCGCCCTTCCGCCTCCCGCTTCGAGGTAGTTCATCACCGCCCTGATCTTGGGCAGCATGGAGCCTTCGGGGAATTCTCCCCGATCAATGTACCGTCTGGCCTGCCCTGTGGTCAGCCTTGCCAGGAACTTCTGATCCTGCTGCCCGAAGCCGACCGCCACCCCCGGCACGTCGGTGGCGACGATGAAGGTGTCCACCCCCACTTCTGCGGCCAGCCTGGCGCTTGCCAAATCCTTGTCAATGACCGCGTCAACCCCGGCGAAGGACCTGCCCTCGCGCACCACGGGTATTCCGCCGCCGCCGCAGCAGACGACCACGAAGTCCATCTCGATGAGCCTCATGATCTCGTTCTTCTCCACGATGGTCACGGGCTCGGGGGATGCCACCACCCGCCGGTAGCCCTTCTCCGTCTTCCTGACCGGATACTGGAGATCCCCCGCCTTCTCCTCTGGGAAAACCGGGCCGATGGGCTTGGTGGGGTTTGCAAAGGCAGGGCTGTTCTCGTCCACCACCACATAGCTGATGAGGCTGACCAGGGGCTTGCTCGTGGCGATGCCCTGGCGCATGAGCTCGCTGTCGAGGGTGGACTCGATCATGTACCCGATCTGCCCCTGGGTCTGGGCCACCAGGATCTCCAGCGGCATCTTGGGCACCTCTTCGGTGCACTCCTGCTGCAGGAGGAGGTTGCCCACCTGGGGCCCGTTGCCGTGGGTGATGATGATGCGGTGGTCCCTGGTCAGCCGCGCGATCTGTCCGATGGGCACCCTGAGGTTGGCGAACTGCTCGTCGATGGTCCCCCGCTGCCCCTTCCTGACGAGGGCATTCCCGCCCAGGGCCACGAGCAGAATGGGTTTGTGCGGGATCTCCATCCCTCGGCTCACCCTGCTCACACGAGGCCCAGCGCTTTCAGCTCGCCCAGCAGGACCTCCTGCAGGGTGGGGCTGCCGAAGTCCTCGTATTCGTACCGGACCCTCATGGCGGGCTTGTTGATGGACAGGATCCGGGTGAGCTGGATGGGGGTGGCGAACAGCACCAGGTCGCAGTCCGAACTGTTGATGGTCTCCTCCAGGTCGGCAATCTGGCCCGAGCTGTAGCCCATGGCCGGCAGCACGAACCCGATGTGGGGATAGGCATGGTAGGTGGAACGGATGGACCCTGCGGCAAAGGGCCGCGGATCGACGATTTCTTTCGCCCCGAAGGCCCGTGCGGCAATGGAGCCTGCGCCGAAGGGCATCTCGCCGTGGGTGAGCGTGGGGCCGTCTTCCACCACCAGGACCCGCCTGCCGCTGATGCGCTCGGGCTCGCTGACGAGCACGGGTGATGTGGCCAGGATGATCTGTGCCTGGGGGTTGTAGGTGGCGATATTGCCCCTGACCTGCTCCACCTGTGACGAATGGGCGCTGTCCACCTTGTTGATGACGGCGATGTCGGCCATGCGCATGTTGGTCTCGCCCGGGTAATAGCGAAGTTCGTGGCCCGGCCGGTGCGGGTCGAAGAGCACGATGTGGATGTCCGGCCGGTAGAAGGGCGTGTCGTTGTTGCCGCCGTCCCAGACGATGATGTCGGCCTCGGCCTGGGCCTTCTCCAGGATCTTTCCGTAGTCCACCCCGGCATAGACCACGATCCCCTGGTCCACCAGGGACTCGTACTCCTCCCGCTCCTCGATGGTGCACCGGTGAAGCTCGAAGTCCTCGTAGGTGGAGAAGCGCTGAACCTCCTGGGCCAGGAGGTCTCCGTAGGGCATGGGGTGCCTCACGACCACCACCTTCTTGCCGAACCCCCGCAGCAGGGTGCACACCTTCCGGGTGGTCTGCGATTTCCCGCAGCCCGTCCTGACCGCACAGACCGCCACCACCGGCTTGACGGCCCTGAGCATGGTGTAGGAGGCGGCGATCATGATGAAATCAGCCCCATGCGCCATGGCGAGGGAGGCCTTGTGCATTACCTCCACATGCGGGACGTCGCTGTAGGAGAAGGCGACCAGGTCCACCCGGTGCTCCCTGATGAGGCGGGCCAGCTCGCTCTCGGGAAAGATGGGGACGCCCTCGGGGTAGAGCTCCCCCGCCAGTGCGGCCGGGTAATACCGCTGGGCGATGTCCGGTATCTGGGCAGCGGTGAACGCAACCACCCTATAGCGGGCGTTGTTCTTGAAGTAGACGTTGAAATTGTGGAAATCCCTGCCCGCCGCACCCATGATGATGACCTTCTCGACCATGGTCCCTCCTCCATCCGTGCAGACATCCTGATGGTGGAAAATGAACACGGACGGCTCAATGGATATTGTAACGGGAAAGCCCCTCCCTGTCCAGATGAGGCCCGTACTTTCCCCGGGTCCATCCGGCCTGTTGCACCCGTGGTGTTTCCATGCAACAATCCTTGCCATGAAAAAGGAGATCGAAACCACGCTCGTGGTGGTGCGCGATGATCCCCTGGGCGTCATGGAGGAGATCGCGGCCCTGAGGTCTCTCGGCCCCTACAGGCTCAGCCCCCCGGTGATGCTATCGCTGAAGGATACATACTATGACACGCCGTCCAGACTGCTGTCCACCCGGGGCATAGCGGTCAGGACGAGGGAATCCGGGACATCGGTGCTCTTCTGCATAAAGCAGGACGAACGGATCGATGAATCCGGCGCGGCGTTCAGGGACGAGTTCGAGATGCCATGGTCGCGGCAGTGCTTCGACCACATCGCCCATATCCTGCACAAGCTGGCGCGGTGCGTGGGCGAGGTCCCTGCCCGGACCGACTCCCCGGGGGAATGCCTGGTCTGTCTGGGGCTCACTGCCATCCAGGAGCGCGAGACCGCGAGGCTGGCAAAGAATGCCGAGGCCACGGACGGGCCAGACAGAGGGGTCCTGGCCGAGGTGGCACTGGACAGGGTCTGTTACCACCTCAGCGGTTTCCGCATCCTGCACTACGAGATCGAGGTCGAGGCAACCTCGCCGGATCTCATAGACCCTGTGAGGGACCTCACCGCCCTCCTCAGGCAGCGGTATGGAGGATGCCTCATGCCCTGGCGCCACAACAAGCTCGTCACCGGGCTCGCCCTCGAACAGCTCATTGCCGAAGGCAGGCTGTCGGTACATCCCGGGAGGTTCACCTGCCTGGCCGGGACAGACTACATGGCCATCGAGACCGTATTGAAGGATTTCTAGAAGGTGGCCACCGCCTCCCGGTCATGCATCATGGGACCATGCGACCTCCCGTCACCCCACCACCAGGGTCCTCCATTTCCCCTGGTGGAACCGGTACGCCATGAGCAGGCCCTGAACCGTCATGGAAACCACCATGGCGATCCACACGCCCAGGGCCCCGAGGCCAAGGACCAGGGAAAGGTCGTAGGCCAGGGGAAGCCTGATCACCCACATGCAGAACACGATGATCCACATGGTGCCCCGGGTGTCCCCCGCCCCCTGGAGCGCCCCGCTCAGAACCAGGGCGAGGGCCATGAAGGGCTCGGAGAGCATGTTCACCCTGAGGTATCTGGTGGTCTCCCTGAGCACCGCGGGGTCCCCTGACAGCAGGGAGGCGAAGAACTCCGCACCTGCAAAGATGATGGCCGAGAGCAGGGTCAGGACGGTCATGGCGGTGAGCGCGATCTTCCACCCGAGGCTCGTCGCCCTCCCGGGTTTGCCGGCACCGAGATTCTGCCCCACCAGTACCGAGGCGGCCATGTTCATGGCAAAGGCGGGCATGAAGATGACGGCCTCGATCCTGAGGCCGTTGGTGATGGACGCCAGGGCCACGATGCTTTCACTGCCGAGCCTGCCCAGGATGTGGTAGAGGATGATGCTCCCGGCGCTCCACGCCACCTGGAGAAGCCCGGCGGGCCAGCCGATCCCCGCGATCCGGACGATGGTCCGGAGGTCCGGTCTCCATGTCCGGCCGGGGAGACCCTTCCACCCCCCGGAGGTCAGGAAAAGGAGGTTCACGGCCATGCCCAGGATCGCAGAGATGGCGGTTGCATATGCGATGCCCATATAGCCGAGCCTGGGGAAACCCGCCAGGCCGAACACCAGGCTGAAGTCCAGCACCACATTCGCCGCGCAGAAGACGAACATGGTCACCAGGGGCTTCTTCACGTCCCCCCGTGCCCGGAACAGGGCATTGCTGATGATGAGGAAGTAGTTCGGGCCCAGGGCCCAGGCAAAGATGACCAGAAAGCCCTCGGCAATGGTCCGTATCTCGGTCGGGAAGCCTGCGGTCTCGACGATCTGCCGGTGGAAGGCGAGCCCCGCGGCCGTCAGCACCACCGCTACGGCGAGCCCGAACATGAGCGACTGGCGCGCATAGCGGCCGGCATGCTCCATGTCACCAGACCCGATGGACCTGGAAACGAGGGCCACGGTACCTATGCTGATGGCATTCGCCACGATGATGAGCAGGAAATAAAGCTGGGAGAGGAAGCCTATGGCGGCCTGCACGTCCCGGCCGATGAGACCTGCGACATAGACATCCACCAGACCCACCAGGAAGTTGAAGACCATGATGAGGATCATGGGCCAGGAAAGATGCCACATGGCGGCTACGGAGCTGCCGGAGGTGATGGTGTTCACCGCCTTTTCAGCGTTGTCCGGCCTTCCCTGGTCAGTGTGCATGTATGATCTTGTATACCCGCACGAAAAGGTGAATCAAGGGAAACAACCCCGCTTGACAATTCTTCAGACCCCGACTATATCTTCCGGGAAATCTCCGAGGGTCTCGACCATCACGAATCGGAAAGTGCCTGCAGACCGCATGACGCTCTCCATTGAGATCCTCAGGGATGCTCCCGCTCACGCTTGCGTGCTATGGAGGAGGACAAAGGAGTGAAGATGAAGCCACGTGCCGTTTCCATCATCCTGATACTGCTGCTGGCCGTATCCTGCACATCGAGATCCGGGGGAACCCTCTCGGACAAGGGCAATCTCATCGAGCTGAAAACCAAGGAGCATGAGATGAAGGCGGTGAAAGGCAATGTCGAGGAAGGCCTTTATGTCCTGCTCGGTGCCCGCCCGACCAAGCAGCCTGAATCGCTCGCGTACCTCGACGGCAAACTGGCCCTCATGCGCCAGGCCGATTTTGACAGGTTCAAGGCCCAGTACGGCAACTTCAAGGACAGAAAGAGCCCTGGGTTCAAGGAGGCACGAAGGACTGTCCGCCGCATTTCCGTGATCGCTGCGGACGGGCCGACCCAGAAGATGATCGCGAAGTTCATCGAACAGAAGGCGGACAGTTCGAAGAAGAGAACCAGCCCTGTCATCAAGCTGACCATGACTCAGCTCCAGGTACTCGAACTCAAGTATCAGAAGAAGCCGGTGTACCTGAGCGGAGACATCGGGAAGCAGTACCTCATAACCAAGATCGAGATCGTCAAGCAGGACTATCCCCTCTGATCCCTGTTCCCTTTCGTGATTCGAGGGACGACCGCCCGGTCAGGGGCGATCCATCCCGTTCCCAGGCATGAAACCTCAGGGAGTCTGGCCCTCGTCGATCATGGCGGTGCGGGCCAGCCTGACGACCTCGGTGAAGACCGACCTCAATTCAATGAGCCTGTCGGTCATGATCATGAAGAGGATCTCGAGCCTCTTCACTGGGTCAAGGGTGGTCCCCAGGAGCGAATCGATCTCCTTCTGAAGCGCCATGAGATGCGGGTGGTCTCTGAGGAACTGGTCTCTCTGGACGATGAGGCGTTCGATCTCGGGGCTTTCCCTCCTCTGGGCCTCTCTTTTCATAAGGTGCTGGTC
>JALOOZ010000149.1 GCA_025454155.1 Thermodesulfobacteriota bacterium | reverse complement strand
TGGTACTTGGCCTTGAGCTGGGCCAGCTGGGATTCGAAGTCCACTTTCGTTATCTGGCCTGCGCTGTAGCGCTGCTGAAGATCAATGACCTCTTGGGTGAACTTGTCCTGTGCATCGGGCATGTGTTCAACTTCGCAGTAAGCGTACTTGGCGCATTCGTCCATTCCATGAGACTCATCTATGTGGAATTCTTCGGAAGGTTCTACGAGACCGGGGCAAGGCCTTTCCGTCCGCTTACGTTCGACTCGCCTCTGTGTATCCTGAAGAAGACAGGAACCGGGGCGTAGGAAGGGATATGTATCAGAAAGAGGAGGAGAGATGACACCTGAATTGATCGAAGTGGGCAGGGGGCTGGCATATGCCGGTGCCGGACTTGCGTTCGGCCTTGCGGGCAGCGGGTCTGCCTGGGGTATCGCCATAGCCTCCCACCAGGCGGCGGGCGTGATGCGTGAGAAGCCGGAACTTTTCGGCAGGATGCTCGTCATGATCGCGCTGCCGGGGACCCAGGGCTTTTATGGATTCATTGCCGCCATCCTTATGATGACCCAGACCGGTCTCATCGGCGGCAGCGTCCTTAAAATCTCTCTGGGGACCGGGATAGCGCTTTTCGGCGTCGGGCTCGGATGCGGCATAGCCCAGTTCGTCTCTGCCATTAACCAGGGCAATGCCTCGGCAGCCGGGATCTCACTGGTGGCCCGGAGGCCCGAGGCCGCCGGCAGGGCCATCCTCTTCCCGGCCTTCGTGGAGACGTATGCCGTGGTGGCGCTGCTCGCGACCATCCTTTTCATCACGTTCCTCACGCAGCCGCTGCCGCTCGAGTACCTCAACCTGCAGTAGCAGGGGGCTGGTGACCATGGGACTCGACACCATCCGACAGGTGATCCTCGACGAGGCGAAGGCCGAGGCGGCCCATATCCTCCAGGGCGCGAGGAAGGCGGCACAGGAACGCACCAGTGCAGGGAAGGGCCGGATCGACGATGAATCGGAGAGGCTTTTCCGCTCCCGGACTCAGGCCATCCAGGACGGATTCAGCCGGGGCCTCATCCAGCTCAAGGGCAATGCCGGCAAGGAGATCCTGGCCAGGCGGGGGCAGATTGTGCGCTCCGTCTTCGCCATGGCGCGCGAGGAGCTCCTGAGCAGACCCCCCGATGAATACGGCCGGCTCATGGGACGTCTCCTCGAGAGAGCGGCCGGAGAATTCGCCGGCAGGGTAAGGATACACCCCGATGACAGGCAGGTTTTCGGCACCGTCCTGTCCGAGTTCAACAAGGACAGGGGGGCACGGGGGCGGATCATGGTCGATGAGGCGGAGCCGCTTCCCGTCCGTGGAGGATTCGTCTTCGTCACGCAGGATTTCGAGGTGGACCAGACCCTGGAAACACTGCTCCGCGAACTGGAGCAGGAACTGCTGCCGATCATCGCCAAGGAACTCTTCTCATGACACGAGAGGGGATGAGTGCACGACTCAAGAATTTCCCCTCGTGGGGATTCGTGTCGGGACGCCTGAGTGTCCTGGAGGAACGTTTTGCAGGGAAGGACTTCTTCACGGCCCTCATCGCGCTGGAAAACCTCGGGGACGTCGTGCCCCATCTCCAGGATACCTTTCTCCGGGAATACCTGGCACCGGGCACGGCGTGGGAGGACTTCAGCTCTCTTGCTGACAGATGCCTCCATGAGACCGCGCTTTCCATCCGAGCCGAGTGCCCTTCAAGCATACCGGTGGATCTGTTCCTTCTCCCGCATGATTACCTGAATCTGAAATGCGCACTGCTCAGGGAAACCGTATCTCCTTTTCCCAGGGGGGTGTTCCACGAAGAGCTGCTCCAGGCAGTGGCGCACGGAGAGCATGGGGATCTCCCTGAAACGCTGCGGCAGGGGGAAGGCTGGTCCGTCACGGACATGGCACAGATCGATCCGGTGGATCTGGACATCATCCTGGACGGCGCCTACATGAGACACCTCATCATGCTGTCATCCGCGATGGATTCGGAGCTGATGGCCGGATATATGCATGAGCGCATCCAGGCACATATCGTGACCGTCTTCTGGCGGGCGGCGAAACAGCACTTCCCGTTCAGGCGCTTCCAGCAGCACCTCCTCCCCATGGGGGAATTCACGGCGCTGATCAACGATCTTGCAGGCCAGGGCAATCCGGAGCTGTGGCCGGCAATGGTCGGCGGGGGGGTGGGAGATGTCCTGTCCGAGGCCCTTGAGAAGGAGAACGGAGAACAGGTTGCCGGGTTCACCCTGAAGATGGCCAACCGTCTCATGGGCAGGGCGAAGGAAGGCAGGCTGCAGACGGCGGGACCTGAACGGGTGTTCTCCTTCATGGCCGGGATGTCTGCCGAGATGGCCAATCTCAAGCTCGTGGTTTCCGGAAGGCTCAGCCGCATCGAGCGCGGCCTGCTGAGGCAGAGATTGAGGGAAGGATATGTCTAGGGCGCTCGTGCTGGGGGAGAAGCACCACATTGTCGCCTTCAAGGGCGCAGGCTTCGATGTGGTGCCGGTCGAGGATGGGGCTAGGCTGCTCCAGGAACTCGTTGCACTCTCGAGGGACAGGGATCTGGGGATCGTACTCGTGACCGAGGGTCTTGCAAGACAGGCCCCAGAGGCCGTCGAGGAGTTCCGAAGAAGAAGCCCCGCCGTGCTGAGCATCATACCCACGCACGAGGGGAGTCTCCGGACAGGCTTCCAGGAGATGAGACGGCTCGTGGAGTCCTCCCTCGGCATCGACATACTCGGCAAGGATTGAAATAACGACAAAGGAACTGGTGACATGGAAGGGAACAGGGGTGAGGTCGTAAAGGTATCGGGTCCGCTGGTCATTGCCCGCGGTCTCACGGGTGCGCGCATGTACGAGATGGTCCGTGTGGGCGAGGCGAATCTCTTCGGCGAGATCATCGAGATCAGGTCGGACGAGTACTCAATACAAGTCTACGAGGAGACCGAGGGGATCGGTCCGGGGCAGCCGGTGGCGAGGACCGGCGAGCCGCTTTCCGTGGAGCTGGGGCCGGGGCTTATCCGGTCCATCTATGACGGCGTCCAGAGACCCCTGGACACCCTGGCCCGGGACTTCGGCGATTTCATAGTACGGGGGGCCGAACGGCCAGCGCTGGACAGGACAAAGATATGGGATTTCAAACCAGTTGCCAGGGCCGGAGACACAGTCGTTCCGGGTGATGTACTGGGTACCGTGCAGGAGAGCAACCTCGTCAGCCACAAGATTATGGTGCCGCCGGGTAGATCGGGCACGGTGAAGAAGATCGGCCCGGTCAGAGGCAGCGTGGAAACCGAGGTTGCCGTCATCTCGGGCCCGAAGGGGGATTTCGCCATGACCATGGTCCAACGCTGGCCGGTGCGGGTTCCCAGGCCCGTGAAGCGCAAACTGCCCCCGAACGTACCCATGGTGACGGGCCAGCGGGTCGTCGACATGTTCTTCCCCATCACCAAGGGGGGGACCGCATGCGTGCCGGGCCCCTTCGGGAGCGGCAAGACCGTGGTCCAGCACCAGCTCGCCAAGTGGGCTGACGCTCAGATAGTGGTGTATGTGGGCTGCGGGGAGCGCGGCAACGAGATGACCGACGTGCTCATGGAGTTCCCGCACCTGCTGGACCCCGCCTCGGGGGAGCCGCTCATGGAGCGCACCGTGCTGGTGGCGAACACGTCGAATATGCCTGTGGCGGCACGGGAGGCGAGTGTCTTCACGGGCATCACCATAGCCGAGTATTTCCGCGACATGGGATACTCGGTGGCCCTCATGGCCGACTCCACGAGCCGCTGGGCAGAGGCCATGCGCGAGATCTCGGGCCGGCTCGAGGAGATGCCCGGCGAGGAGGGCTATCCTGCCTACCTGGGGTCGCGCATAGCGAGCTTCTACGAGCGCGGCGGCAGCGTCAGCTGCCTCGGATCTGACGGAAGGGCAGGGGCCCTGTCCATCATCGGCGCGGTCTCGCCGCCGGGGGGAGACCTCTCCGAACCGGTGGTCCAGGCGACGCTGCGGGTGGTCAAGGTCTTCTGGGGCCTTGACGACAAGCTGGCCTTTTCCCGTCATTTCCCGGCCATCAACTGGCTGAACTCCTACTCCCTCTACCAGGAGGTCGTGGACACTGAGGTTGATGCCAGCATGCGGGTGACCTGGTCAGCAAACCGGAAGAGGGCGATGGGAGTCCTCAAGAGGGAAGCGGAACTCGACGAGCTTGTACGGCTGGTGGGGGTCGATGCCCTGGCCCATGATGACAGGCTTCTCATGCAGGCGGCCAAGATGATCCGGGAGGATTTTCTCCACCAGAACGCCTTTGACGAGAGGGACACCTACACCTCACTGGAGAAGCAGTTCAGGCTGCTGAAGGTGATCCTGCGCTATTATGACGAAGCCAGGAAGGCACTGACGTCCGGGGCGCTGCTGAACGACCTCCTGACCCTCGGCGTCCTGGATGAGATCGCCCGGGCAAAGCTCATCGCCGAAGACAAGCTCGAGCAGTTCGATGACCTTGAACGCAGGACGGCCGAGGCTGCAGGCGCACTGCTTCATTCATGAGGATGTGATGAACATGTCGATGATCGCGAAGGAATACCTGACCGTAAAACAGATATCAGGGCCGCTCATGCTTGTGGACGGGGTCGACGGTGTGACCTACGGTGAGCTGACCGAGATCAGGCTCTCTGACGGAACCACCCGCAGGGGGAGGGTCCTGGAGGTCAACCGTGACAAGGCCATGGTCCAGGTCTTCGAGGGTACGAGCGGACTCTCTCCCCAGGACGTGAAGGTGAAGTTCCTGGGCAAGGGGATGGAACTCGGTGTCTCCCCCGACATGCTGGGAAGGGTGTTCGACGGTTTCGGAAGGACGAAGGACGACGGGCCGGCCATCATCCCGGAGAAGTATCTTAACGTGAACGGCAACCCCATGAACCCCTTTGCCAGGGATTACCCCAACGAGTTCATCCAGACCGGGATTTCCACCATCGACCTCCTGAACACGCTGGTACGCGGCCAGAAGCTCCCTCTGTTCTCGGGATCGGGCCTGCCCCACGCACGGCTCGCTGCCCAGATCGCCCGCCAGGCCGCGGTGCTCAGGACCGGCGAGGGGTTCGCCGTGGTCTTCGCGGCCATGGGGATCACCTTCGAGGAATCGGAGTTCTTCGCTTCCGACTTCCGGCGGACCGGGGCCATCGAGCGCTCCGTCCTGTTCATGAACCTGGCCGACGACCCGCCCATCGAGCGGATCGCCCTGCCTCGCATGGCGCTCACCGCAGCCGAGTACCTGGCCTATGAGAAAGACATGCACGTGCTTGTCATCCTCACGGACATGACCAACTACTGCGAGGCCCTGCGTGAAATATCGGCGGCCCGCAGGGAGGTGCCGGGCAGGAGGGGGTATCCGGGATACCTCTACACCGACCTTTCCACCATCTACGAGCGGGCCGGACGCATCAAGGGGAAGAATGGATCCATCACCCAGATCCCTGTGCTCACCATGCCCGAGGACGACAAGACGCATCCGGTGCCCGACCTCACGGGCTACATCACGGAGGGCCAGATCATCATCAACCGCGGCCTGCACACCGAGGGCATCTATCCGCCCGTGGACGTTCTGCCCTCGCTGTCGCGTCTGAAGGACAAGGGCATCGGGGCAGGCAAGACCAGGGAGGATCATGCGGACCTCATGAACCAGCTCTATGCCGCCTACGCACGTGGCAAGAACGCCAAGGAGCTGGCCGTGGTGCTCGGGGAGAGCGCGCTCTCCGATGTGGACATCAAGTTTGTGGCGTTCTCAGACGCCTTCGAGGACACCTTTGTGCGGCAGGGCGAGGACGAGAACCGCACCATTGAGGAGAGCATGCGCATCGGCTGGGAGCTCCTGACCACCCTGCCCAGGAGCGAGCTCAAACGCGTTCGCGACGAGTACGTGGAAAAGTATCTGCCCCGGGAGTGACCCATGGCTGGTAAACTCAACGTCAACCCCACCCGGATGGAGCTCCTGAGGCTGCGCAGGCGCCTTGCCGTGGCCGTGCGGGGCCACAAGCTCCTCAAGGACAAGCTCGAGGGACTCACCAAGGAGTTCATGGTGCTTGCCGGGCAGTACAAGGAATACCGCCTAGCCGTGGACGCCGAGCTGCCCGGTGTGCTCAATCTCTTCGTGCTGGCCGAGATCACCTCGTCGAGGCAGATCACCGAGCACGCCCTGCAGAGCACCCGGCAGGACCTGCACCTGGATGTGGGTTCCCGCAGGCTCATGAGTGTGATCATCCCGACCATCGAGGTCTCCTTCGGCGAACCGGCGGGCCTGTATTCCTTCAT
>JALOOZ010000148.1 GCA_025454155.1 Thermodesulfobacteriota bacterium | reverse complement strand
CCTGTGGGGTGGATGCCGCCCATGAACGGCTGCATCGAGGTCTTCTACGCCATGGGGCTGCAGCCCGTTTTCCCCGAGAACTGGTCGCCGGTCTGCGCCGCCTTCGGGCTGACGCCCGGCAACTTCGAGATCTCCGAGGGCATGGGTTATTCGCGGGACCTGTGCGGGTATCTGCGCAACATCGTGGGATACGTGTACGGGGACATGAACGGCCCTCAGGTGCCGCTGGGCGGCTTGCCCGAGCCGGACATGATCATCTCCTTCGGGGGCGGGTGCATACCGGCCATGAAGATCTTCCAGATCATCGAGGGCCGGTTCCCCGGCGCAAGGATCTTCCGGGCCGACCTTCCGCAGGTAGCCGTGGAGGACATCCGGGATCACCACATCGACTACGCGGTGAGCGAGATGCACCGCTTGATCGAGTTCCTCGAGCGGACCACCGGCAGGAGGCTTGACACGGAGAGGCTGCACGAGACCGTGGAGCTTTCGGACACGGCCTGCCGGCTCTGGGACGAGATCATGTCTTACCGGAGGTACAGGCCCACTCCCATCTCGGCCGCCGAGATCGGCATCATGTTCGTCATGGTCACCAGGCAGGGCACCAGGACCGCGGTGGACTTCCTGACCCGGGTGAGGGATGAAGTGGCCGAGCGGGCGGCTTCAGGCATCGGGATCATCGAGGAGGAGAAGGTGCGCCTCTTCTGGGACAATATCCCCCTGTGGTACAACATGGGGCTGTTCAACTATTTCGAGAGGATGGGAGGCGTCATGGTGGCGGAGACGTACTCGGCGGCCTGGTCGCTTCGGCTGGACCCGGGCGATCCCATCAGGGCGCTGGCGCTCAAGAGCCTCATGTCCTACTCGCTGGTCTCCTGCCTGTCCATAGACCGGCGCAAGGAGATGGTGGTCAGGGCCTGCCGCGACTATGCCATCGACGGCGCCGTGTTCCACCAGAACAAGTCGTGCGTGCCCATCACGCTGGGGCAGGCGGATATCAGGCGGGCCCTGGCGGAAGACCTCGGCATCCCCTCCCTCACCTGCGATGCCGATCACATGGACAGCCGCAACTTCTCCTATGCCCAGTTCCAGACCCGGGCCGATGCCTTCATGGAGATGCTCCTGGAGAAGAAGGGGAGGTGAGAGCATCCCCGATCCTCCCTTGGCGGAGGTGCCTTCGCAATGATATAGAATCCTGAAGACTTGTCCCGACGTTGGAAGCATCGGGGTATTGGGAGGAGGGTTAACCTGCATGCAGGCAAAGGATACGGGCGGCTCCGGCATGAAGGGGAATCGTGTGCTCAGGGGCCCTGCCTCCCTGCGGCTCACCGGGGCCCTCCTGTTCTGGATCGCCCTCCTGTGCATCGTGGCCACCATCATTCCCCAGACGCCTTACCGTCCCACGGAAGGCACTGCCCTGACCGGCAGGATCATGATGCTCCTGAGCCTGAGGGATGTGTTCCACTCCCTGTGGTTTCTTGTCCCGGTCGCCCTCCTCGCCCTCAACATGCTGGCATGCATGGCGCTCCGGATGAGGGTCCGTGGAAAGAGCGGGTACTTCCCGATGCCGAAGACTGGACTGAGCGAGGTGGCTCTCCCTGCGGACAGGGATCCACGGCTGGTGAGGGAAGGTCTGCACAGGCTGATATCTGCGAGCCATGCTCCTGCTGCCGCTGGCAGCGGGGAGCGGCCCGTCCTCATGGGAGAGAAGGGGGCCCTGCGGCGGTTCGCCCCGCTGATCGTGCATGGCAGCATCTTCGTCGTCCTGGTGGGTGCGGCGCTTGCATTCACCGGATTCAAGGGCACCATGGAGATCCCCGTGGGAGAGACCCTGGACGTGGTGACCCTGTACGACGGGACCCCCATGCCCCTGGGCTTCGCCCTGCGCTGCGACAAGTTCGGCATCCAGTATTACGACAGCGGCATGCCCAGGGAATACCGCTCCGACGTTTCCTTTGTCAGCAAAGGCAGCACGGTCCTGCAGAGGCCGGTGCTCGTGAACCACCCCGTGAGCCATCACGGGATCCTCTTCTCCCAGAGCGGGTATAATCAGAAGGCGGAGGCAACCCTGACAGTGAAGGGGCCGTCCGGCAGGCAGAGCATCTCCGCCGGGGAGGATGCGGTGATCGAGATGCATGACACCGGCCACCGCGTCCATGTCATGCGCGTGATCCAGGACATGATGAGCATGGGGCCCGGGGTCCAGCTCCTCGTTGAAGGGCCGGGAGGCTCTCACATGCTCTGGCTCTTCAGGGACATCGCCAGGATAGCGGAGCGATACCCGGGCATCACCGGCAAGGTGCCCCAGTTCAACCCGTCCCTGGTCAAGCCTTACACCTTCGTCCTTGACGGGGTGACCACGAGGGACACCACCATCCTGGGCGTGAACAGGGACCCCGGTGTTCCCTTTGTTGCAGCCGGGGCCATACTCTTTCTCGTCGGGATCACCATGGTCTTCCTCATGGTCCATGAGAGGGTCTGGGCCGTGGTCGAGGAAGACCAGGGCAGGCTCACGGTGAAGCTGGCCATGCAGAGGAACGGGAAGACCGTGCCGGTCGATGTGCATGTCTGCGAACAGGTGAAGGGCCTGGGGAGTGTGCCTTCATGAACACCACCATCCTCTCGGCGGTCACCTTTGTCTACCTGGCATCCTTCGTGGTGTTCCTCGTGTCCGAGGCGACAGGGAAGGGGACCTGGGAGAAAGCGGCCAGGTTCATCACCCTGGGGGGCTTCCTTGTCCATACCGGGGGCATCGTCCTGCGCTGGGTGGAGTCGCACCAGGCAGGCATGGGCCACGCACCGCTGTCGAACTTCTACGAATCGCTGGTCTTCTTTTCCTGGGCCGTGGTCTTCCTCTACCTGAGCTTTGCCTGGAAGCAGGCCAAGGGCATCATCGGGGCCTTCGTCATGCCCGTGGCCTTCCTCCTCATGGCCTATGCCTCCTTCTCGCCGACCGTGGACTCGCAGATCAAGCCGCTGATTCCGGCGCTCAAGAGCAACTGGCTCATCGTGCACGTGATCACGTGCTTCCTGGGTTATGCGGCCTTTGTCCTTGCATCGGTCTTCGGCATCATGTCGCTCCGTCAGGGCGACGACGCGGCCAGGACAAAGGCCGTGGCCGAGATGCTCGAGAACTGCCTCAAGACGGGGTTCATCCTCTTCACCCTGGGTATCGTCACGGGCTCGGTCTGGGCACACGTGGCCTGGGGCAGATACTGGGGGTGGGACCCCAAGGAGACCTGGGCGCTCATCACCTGGCTCATCTACACCGGGGCCATCCATGTGCGAATCCGCGACGGCTCCATGAGCAGGCGGTTCGTGGCCATCCTGGTCATCGGCCTGGCCGCCGTTCTGTTCACCTACTTCGGGGTGAACTACCTGCCCGGCCTGCACAGCTACCAGTGACTCTGGGGAAGTATCTACCGGTCTGTTACGGGTAATACGGGATAGACCTTTTCATAAGAGACGGCTATCATAAGAAGGCCCTGTCCGTGACTGCCATATCCTTGTGCTCCCACAGGCCGGGACATCACCCTATAAGGAGACGCAACCAATGACTCGACATAACCTGCAGCGGAACAGAAAGGTTTTCCAAGGACTGCTCATCGTCCTCATGCTCGGGACAGCACCGCTTCCCCTCATGGCTGACACGGCCAGGGAGATCGATGTCAGCGTCGATGTGGCCATGGAGAATTTCACCCGGAATGTCAAGGGTGCAGGGGAGTTCCTCAAGATCGCCAAGGGAGTCCTGGTCTTCCCCAAGGTCTACAAGGCAGGGTTCTGGGTGGGGGGCGAGTACGGCGAAGGGGCCCTGCGCATCGGAGGGAAGACGGCGGATTACTACAATGTCGCTGCCGGGTCCTTCGGCTTCCAGTTCGGCGCCCAGGTCAAGACCCTCATCCTCGTGTTCATCGAACAGGACGCCATGGATTCATTCAGGAAGAGCGAGGGCTGGAAAGTGGGCATAGACGGATCCGTGGCAGTGGTGGATGTGGGGGTTGGCGAGAACATCGACTCCGCCACCTTCAAGCAGCCCATCGTCGCCTTCGTCGTCGATCCCAAGGGCCTCATGATCAATCTCAGCCTGGAGGGCGCCAAGTTCACGAAGATCACCCGGTGACGTCCCTTGCGCATGCGGTCCGAACCCGACTGGAAACCGCCGTGAAGATAGCCCTCATCCAGCTGCCGCTGCAGTCGCATGATTACGTCTATTCCCTGGAGAACATCCCCCTTGCCGCCGGCTGCCTTGCAGCCTACCTCGAGGCCAGGAAGGCCCCTGCCGAGGTCGTGGTCTGCCCCGGCGCGGTCATGAACCTGGGCGGCGACGCCGCGGTCATGCAATGGCTCGAGGAGCAGGCCCCCGATGTCGTGGGCTTCAGCTGCTACCTCTGGAACGTGGAGCGCACCCTGTACCTGTGCAGCCTGGTCAGGCAGCGCATGGCCGGCTGCACCATCGTGCTCGGCGGCCCCGAGGTGACGGCCGACAACGACTTTCTCCTGGAGCACGGGACGTTCCATTTCGGCGTGACCGGCGAAGGCGAGCAGGGCTTTTACGAGCTCATCTGCGGCCTTGCCGCGGGCAGGGATGACTTCCGTGATACGAAGGGGCTCATCCTGCCGGGCGGCACAGGGGCTGTCTTCACGGGCCTTGCAAACCAGATGGCGGATCTGGAAGCATTGCCATCGCCCTATCTCGCGGGCATCCTGAGTCCTTCGCTTCGCGGCTCCGTGCTCATGGAGACCGTGCGCGGCTGCCCCATGCGCTGCACCTACTGCTACTACCACAAGAGCGCCCCCTCGGTGAGGGCTTTCTCTGTGGAGAGGATCGTCTCCGAGGTGGCATGGGCCGGCGGGAACGGGGTGGCTGAACTCACCGTCATCGACCCGTGCTTCGCCCGGAGGCCCGGCATCGAAGCTCTCCTTTCGGCCATTGCCGCGGGAAGGGGGAAGCTCCAGCGCTTCAGCTGCGAGCTCAACGCGGAAGACCTCACTCCCGCCCTGGTGGATGCCCTGGTGGAGGCGGGCCTTGCCCACGTGGAGGTCGGCCTCCAGAGCACCAACCAGAAGGCACTGCGCAACATCGGACGCCGCTTCCGCAGGGAGGCGTTCATGGCGGGCGTCAGGATGCTGAGGTCGGCCGGTGTGCGAGTCATGACCGACGTCATGGTGGGCCTTCCAGGCGACAGCCTGGATGACGTGAAGCGCTCCATCGATTTCGTCCTGACAGAAGACCTCTGCGACGACCTGAGCGTGTATCCCCTGAGCGTACTGCCGGGGACGGTTCTCAGGGCCCAGGCTGCACGGTTCGGCATCGGCCGCCTGCAGGAGCCGCCTTATCTCGTCACCTGCAGCAATGACATGGACCGGGACGACATCCGTGAGGCATTCGCCTATGCGCAGGAGGTGTCGGGAAGGGACTTCTTCCCGGTGGAAATGCCCCGCCCCGGAGAGGAGGGGCCAGAGGGGCGGAGGGCCTTGGTGAGCAGGGTCATCTTCGATGATCAGGGCAGGGGAGGTGCCGTGGAGCCGCCGATGATAGGGCAGGCCCTGTGCATCGAGGCCCGCAGCCTGATTCCCGGCAGGGGACTGGAACGGATCGGAACGGCCCTGCATGACGCCCTCGCTGGCAACCCCTTCACCCTGCTCAGCATCATCCTCCCCGAAGAGGCATTCAGGGGCGAAGAAACCCTCGGGTTCTTGACCGCGGCATCCGGACGGGCGCCTCACCCTGCCGACCGTGAGTACATGTCGGCCTTCACACCCGAACGGTCCATCCAGCTGTTTCTGAAAGGGGCAACCTCCTCCGGCGGGAGCGCCTACACCCAGGTGCCCCTTCGAGGAGATCCGGCCAGGCCCGTATGGGCGGCACTGCCTCCCGATGCGGGGCGGGAAGAGGAAGACCTCCACAGGGAGCGGATGGCCAACGTCCTGGGGTATAGCCCGGAGATACGCTTCCATGACAGCGAAGAGAAGCAGAGGGATGCACTGGACGGCCTGCTGGGTACCAGGGTGCTGTAGTGGCCGGGAATCCGTGGTCAGTAGTATTCCAGCAGCCCGTGACGAAGCGCCTCGGCCTGGATGATCCGTTGCCACTTCTCCTTCATGGGTCCCGAGGTGTCGATGGACAGGGCCTTCCGGTAGACCGTTTCAGGATCGGCCGGTGTGTCGTCCCCCATGAAGGCGCCGCCCAGGATCTCGATCTCGTCCGGTCCGAGCTCCATATCGGGGAACACCGTGCCCCTCTCCAGGACGATCTTCCGGCCCGAGGCAAGGGACACCTCCTTGAAGGGGTTGCGGTAGGTGAGCCCGGGCCGCACCGTGGC
>JALOOZ010000147.1 GCA_025454155.1 Thermodesulfobacteriota bacterium | reverse complement strand
CCTTATCTGAGCCACATCCTTGATGGCGGGCTCGATCATGTCCGTGTATATCCCGCCACCCAGGGAGCGGACTACGCCCCAGACATCAGTGATGACCAGATGTCCCCGCTTCAGTCGGAGACTCTTCAAGAGATTGCGCCCGAGCAGCATCATATCGGTCCCGAGCTGGAGTGAATATTCCGTGACAGCGTTGAGAGGATATCCATCCAGGAGCAGGGGCAAGGCCCGCCAGAGCTCGTGCGCCTTCATCTGGCCGCCATGATGAAAGCGCTTCCAAAGAAAGCGGGCGATCATGTTCAAACCGCGCTTGTTGAGCGGCTGGTACTCCGCGATCATCCGGCTGCAGGCATGAGGATTCAACCACAGGAAGAGCGGGACCCGGTCCACCGGTAAGCCGCGGGCGGCGGCATGCACGCGCTCGCGGGAGGTCATGGCTTGCACGGGGGCGTTCATTGGACTGTCCTGGCGTAATCTTTGGCCGAGGTGGAATCCGCTCCGTAATAGTCGGCGCCGATCTCGGTGGCGAATCTCTGGGTAATGGGTGCGCCGCCCACCATGACCTTGACGTTTTGACGCAGGCCGGCTTTCGTAAGGGCCGTGATCACTTCGCGCATGCCCAGCATGGTTGTGGTCAAGAGCGCCGAGAGGCCGAGGACCTTGGGCTCATGCTCGCGCACGGCCACCACGAATTTCTCGGCGGCCACATCCGCTCCCAGGTCGATGACCTCGAACCCGGCACCCTCCAGCGAGATGCCGACCAGGTTCTTGCCGATATCATGCAGATCGCCCTTGACCGTGCCGATGACCGCCTTGCCCGCGGAGTGCGCTTTGCCTTGCGCCAAGATCGGCTTGAGCACCTTGAGGCCCTGCTGCATTGCCTTTGCCGCGACGAGCATCTCCGGCAGATAGTATTCCCCGCTTTGGAAGAGTTCCCCGACCTTGTCCATGGCTGGGATCAGTGCCTTCTGCATGATGTCCGTTGCCGTCACCCCCTGGTCGAGCAGTTCCTGCACGCGAGTCTCGGAGCCCTTTGCATCCCCTTCCACAACCAATGTCTTGAGCTGTTCCATCGTTATAAATCCTCCCCATGGTAAGAACCATCTCGCTCTTAATGCGTGCCATGCTTCCGCATAGAGGATGAGTGTCTTCAGGAAAGGTCATGGGAGGCCCTTGTATAGGTCTCCCCATGACCTTGCCCTTCATCCCCTGACGTGGAAGTGTCCGGTCAGAAGATCGCCGGCCCGTGATGAAGACCCGACCTCGACCCGGTAGGTAATCGGTTCGATCCTCCAGCATCGGTCCTCGACATCGTAATATGCTAGGCGCTCGATGGGCAGCATCAACTCCACGCGTCTGGATTCCCCCGGGGCGAGCGTGACCCGGGTGAAGCCCTTCAGCTCCCTCACCGGCCGCTCGACCTGCGACCGGTATTGGTGACCTCGACGCTGACCTGCAGGGTATCTCCGGCATCGAGCTCGTCCTGGATGATGTGCAGGCCCCGGTAGGCAAAGGTCGTGTAGCTCAGCCCGAAGCCGAAGGCAAAGGCGGGGTCAAAGCCCTGCCTGTCCATCAGCCGGTACCCGTGCCAGGCGTCATAGGTGATGCTCCGGGCCTTCCTGTCAAAGAACGGCAGCTGGTTCTCCGAGCGGGGGAAAACGCAGGGCAGCCTGCCGCTGGGGTTTACCGCGCCGGAAAGGATGTCGGCCAGGGCATGCCCGCCTTCCATTCCCGGGTACCAGGCCATCACGATGGCCGGAACCTTCTCCCGCCAGGACTCGGTGATGATGGCGCTGCCGCCCATGAGCACGACGACGGTCTTGGGGTTGGCCTCTGCGACCGCCTTGATGAGATCCTCGTCATGCCGTTCCAGGGTCAGGCTGGCCCTGTCCCCCCCGCCCTTGAGGGGGATGTATTCACCCTCGTTGCGATGGGTGTACCCCGCGATGACGACCGCGGTGTCCGCCGTCCGGGCCGCCATGGCCGCTGCGGCGATGTCGCGCCCTTTCTCGAAGACGATGGTGCCGAAGGCGGCCTGCAGGCCTTCGAGGGGTGTCACGACATGGGGGGGGCGCACCATGCTGCTGCCGTGGTCCCCGATGTTGCGCACTGTGGCGAGCCTGCCGATGAGCGCGATGCGCCCGGGCTGTGCCGTGTTCAGCGGCAGCAGAGGTCCGGCATCCCCGACGGGGTCGTTCTTGAGCAGCACCATGGATTTCTGGGCCGCTTCGCGCGCCATGGCACGATGTGCCGCGCTGACCACTTCGTGGGGGCCGTAGCGCTCCCGCTCTCCTGTCCCGGCGAAGCGGATCTTCTGCCTGAGGATGCGCAGCACGGCCTCGTCGACGAGGGCCTCCGGGACCTCGCCGCTGCGCACCAGTTTTGCCAGGTTGCGGCGGTAGTGCATCCGGAACGGCATCTCGACATCGAGGCCGGCCAGGGCAGCGCCCCTTGCGCTGCGGATGCCCAGGATGAAATCGGACATGACGAATCCGGAAAACCCCCACTCGCGCTTGAGGATGTCCCGCAGAAGGTGGGCGCTGTGGCCGCAATGCCTGCCCCGCACCTTGTTGTAGGCGCTCATGACCGCGGCTGCGCCCTCGTCGATGCATCGCTTGAAGTGGGGCAGGTAGACCTCCCTCAGGGCGCGCTCGTTCACCTGGACGTCCACGGAGAAACGGGCGTTCTCCATGCTGTTGAGGGCGTAGTGCTTGACGCAGGCCATGATGTGGCGCTGCACCCCGCGCACGAGGGCGGCGCCCATCTCGCCCAGATGGTGCGGGTCCTCGCCGTAGGTCTCCTGGGCACGGCCCCAGGCAGGGTGGCGCAGCAGGTTGATGCACACCCCGCCGTAGAAGTTGGCCCCCTGCGAGCGTGCCTCGACCCCGATGGCGTCGCCAATGCGCTCCTCGAGCGCCGCGTCCCACGTCGCGCCGCGGCCCATGGAGACGGGGAAACAGGTCGAGTGATACATGACCACCCCGCGCGGGCCGTCGCTGAAACGGATGCCTGGTATGCCCAGGCGGGGGTTTTCCCCGGCCGGAAAGGGACGGCTGTTATAGGCCGTCAGCATCCGCAGGGTCTCCCGTGAGAAGAGGGGGATGTCCCCGGACATCTGTGCAACCTTCTCCGCGAGGCTCATCTGGGCCAGCAGCACCTGCGCCTGCCCCTCGATCTGCTCCGCGGACGACTGACCGTCTGTCGGAAGCGAACCCCACTCGCCCCTCACCGTCTCTCCCTTCGGCATGCTACCTCCCGTAGAGCCTCTTAAAGATGCTGTGGGCGCTCACCACCGCGTCCCGGATCATGTCCTCTGCCCTGGCCGTCTGCCGCTGCTCGAGGCAGGTCATCAAAGCGGCGTTGTCGAGTCTTTTTGCAGCCTCATCGCAGGCCTCCCAGCTCAGGATGCTCCTGACGACCCGGTCGATGGCCTGTCCCTCGTCATCATAGGCACGGGGCTGCATGTCATGGCCTTTCCAGCGCCGGAACCCGGCCTGACAGATGAGGCCGGCGATGGCGATGTTCATGCCGTTGATCCGCACCCCGTGGTCGATGTCGAACTTGCCGGGTCCTCCCAGGATGATCCCGTCGTTGTAGCCCTGGCTGTTGAGGTGCATGTGGACGAGCGCATTGCTGTCGAGCTCCTCGACAGTATCGTAGACATGGTCGAGGCCGATCATCTCCGAGTGGCCGAACTCCTTGTTGACCCCCTTCTTCGCACGCGGAACGCCGTACTCCTCCTCGAGCCTGCGCCACAGGAGCAGTGCGCTCGCCACGGTGGGGATCAGGAGGGCAGGGTGGCCCTCGTTGGGCTTGGGCTCGATGGCGATGTACAGCTCGCCGCCCAGTTCCTGCTCGTAGGCGCACAGCCGTGCCAGGCTCTCCTTGAGGTTGGCATACATGATATGTATAGCCGTCGAGGCCAGGTCGTACCCGAAGGATCCGTTCCAGATCACCAGGGAGGGAAACCGTTCCGGGGTGGGATGCCAGGCAGGGCGAAGTTCTCCATAGGCAAGCGCCGCCGTGCGTCGACCGAAGTCCTCTGCCTGCCTCCGCTCCTGTGGATCCAGGGATGCGACGCCCCCATAGGCAAAACGGGCATGTGCCCCGGGCGTCACCATGGCGAGGTACAGGCCGTTCTCGCACAGGGCCTCGGCCACGGCTTGTGCATTGGTTTCGTTGAACTCGTAGTCGTAGTGCAGTTCCACCCCGAGCTCGATATGGTCGGGGATCCTGGGCGCGATATGTTCCCGGACCAACCGGATCATGGACAGGGTGTCGAAGCGGCCGGATTCCCATGCGGGACGGATGCCGGCCGGTAGGAAGCCGCCCTTGCCTGCATGGAAGGTCCAACGGCAGATGCTGTGCAACGATTTTTCCATAGGTCTCACCTTTCATCCAGGTGTCTGTTCAGAAGGGAAAACCAGCGTGCATAGGACTCACCATAGCAATTTCGCATGTGAGGATCCGGATCCACCGTCTGTACATGCCTCAGTCCGGTGAAGGCTTCCTCATGGGTGGCGTAGACCCCTGCGCCCACCCCTGCACCGCGGGCCGCACCCTGCGCACCGTCGGTATCATAGAGTTCCACCACCGTCTTCGTGACTGCGGCGAAGGCGGTGGCAAAGACCGGACTCAGGAACATGTTGGTGTACCCGGCCCGAATGACGGCAGGTACGATCCCCATGCCCCGCATGATCTCGAGACCATAGTGCATGGCGAAGGCAACCCCTTCCTGCGCGGCCCTGAGCACATGGGCAAGGGAATGCGACTTCAGGTTCAGCCCCTGCATGACGGCCCCGAGGTCCCTGTCAGCCAGGGACCTCTCCGCCCCATTGCCGTAGGGCAGGAACAGGAGGTGGTCGGCGCCCAGAGGCGCCCGGGCAGCCATGGCGTTCATCTGCTCATAGGACAGGGCGGTAAGGTTTTGTTTTATCCACCGATAAAGGATGCCGGCCCCGTTCACGCACAGCAGCACACCGAAGCGCGGATGTGACGGGGAGTGGTTGACGTGCAGGAAGACGTTCACGCGGGAATGGGGGTCTGGACATGGGGCATCCTGAATGCCGTAGATTACCCCGGAGGTGCCGGCCGTGGCCGCGACTCCTCCGGGCTCACGGACGTTGAGGGACCAGGCGTTGTTGGGCTGATCGCCGGCCCTGTAGGTGACAGGAATACCGGGAACAAGCCCCAGTTCGGCGGCGGCGAGCCGGGTGAGGGCCCCCTGCTGAGAGAAGGTGGGTACGAGGCGAGGCATCATTGCATGCGGGATCGCATAGTGTTCCAGCACACGGGCCGCCACGTCCTGACGCTGGTAATCCCAGAGGATGCCCTCTGAGAGGCCAGAAGGGGTGGTGCATGCCTCTCCGGTCATCTTGAGTGCGATGTAGTCGCCGGGCAGCAGCATTTTGTCGATGCGCTCGAATACCTCCGGCTCATGATCGGACACCCACTTGAGCCTGGAGGCGGTGAAATTGCCCGGAGAGTTGAGCAGGACCTCCCTGCAGGTATCGGGACCGAGGGCCTGGAAGGCCCGGGCGCCTGTCTCGACAGCCCGGCTGTCGCACCATATGATGGCTGGCCGAAGAACTCGCTGATCGCGGTCCACCGCTACCAGACCGTGCATCTGGTAGGCGATGCCGATGGCCATGACGGCATCTGTCCTTGATCCGGCCTGCCGGCGGATCTGAGATGCGGCCGCCTTGACATGCGTCCACCAGAGATCCGGGTCCTGTTCTGCCCATTCGGGGCGCTGCGTGATGATGGACATCTCTTCGGCCGGAGAGGAGGCCGAGGCGACCAGGGTCCCCGTAGAGGCGTCGATGAGCGCGGCCTTGACCGTGGAGCTGCCTATATCAAAACCAAGGAGATACATGGTCGGCTCACCTCTTCAAGGATTATAGCATATTCTGCATGTTGAGTAACCGTGTCTGCCAGGGTCAGAATGTGTACCCCACCGAGATGTGGAACCTGCCCGCACTTTCGTCTTCCTTGCGGTCGAGCTTGTGGCCGTAGAGGATGCCGATGGGGCCGATGGGGGTGAGGTACCGCATGCCGATGCCGATTGACGACCTGAACTCGTCGGACCCGGCGTCCGCCAGGGGTTTCCTGACCGCGCCGGTGTCGTAGAAGAGGGCGGTCTCCCAGTCGCTGGTCAGCTCGATGCGGGCCTCCATGCTGCCCGCCATGGACAGGCGGCCGCCCACGGGGTCGCCGTTGGCGTCGAAGCGCAGCTTGTTCTCGTCGAACCCCCTCACGCTCAACGTCCCGCCCAGGTAGAAGAGCTGGTCTTCAGGGATGCTGCTGGCCTCACCGAAGGGGTCGATGTACCCGAACCTGCCGAGCCATGCAAAGGTGATCCGGCGCCAGGGGGTGTAGTAGAAGCGAAGGTTCACGTAGTGCTTCAGGAAATTGTCCAGGGAGGTCTGGTAGCCCTTGGAGATGTCCACGGAGTATGACGAGTAGGTGCCCTTCAGCGGCCTCACGAACGAATTCCTGGTGTCGTAGGAGATGAAGGGCGTGGTCACGAGGATGGCGCGGGGGTCGTATGCGTCCTCCTCCCCCTCGGGTATGGTGGAGGAGCTGTCCTGGAGGAACTGGTCCCGCAGCTCGTACCTGAATCCCAGGGAGGTCGTGATGCGCGGCTCGTACTCCCAGAGGAAGTTGATGGCCGAGGTGGCCACCGAGGTCCCGAAGATCTGGTTGAACTCCTCCTTCCGTTCGTACGACAGGGTGCAGGTGTTCAGGACGGGGGCGCCGAAGATCCGCTGCTGCGTGAGGTTGAGGTCCCCCCGGTAGCCTATCTGGCTCACCTCGCCGCCCAGCCAGGCATGCTTGTTCAGGCCGAAGAGGTTGCGGTCGCCCGCCTTGGCGTTGCCGTAGAACCCCCTGTCGGTCACATACCCGAGGCCTGCCTGGTAGTAGTAGGGCTTGATCTCCTCCATGTCGACGAGCAGGGTGACCTTGTCGTGCCCCTCCTTGATGCCCATGGTCTTGAACTGGACCGATTCGAAGGCCTGCATGTCGCGGATCTTCTTCTGGCCTTCCAGCATGGTCTTCAGCGAGAACGGCTCACCGGATTCTATCTCCAGCTCCCGTCTGATCACGCTCGTCCTCGTGTCGAAATTGCCGCGGTAGTAGATGTTCCCCATGGTGACGAACGGCCCTTCGTCCACGTGGAATGCCACATCCGCCCCTGACAGGTCTTCGCTCAGGGTGGCCACGCCCCTGACCTTGACGTAGGGGTGTCCCTTGCCCGACACGAGCTCCGCCAGGGCGGCCTCGTCGGACTTGACCAGGTTGTCCCTGAAGGGCCTTCCCTCCCGGAGCCCCATGGAGGCGAAGGCCTTTTTTTCCGGTACGGACATCAGTCCGTCTATCCTGAGGGTCGTCACCATGGTCCTGACGCCTTCGTTGATCTGCAGGGTCACGGACACGCCGGTCTTGTCCTCCTTCCAGTCGACCTTCGGGGTGATCTCCACCCTGTTGTACCCGTCCTTCAGATAGAGTGCCTTGAGGGTCTCCATATCCTCGGCCAGGACTTCGGGGACGAAGGCCTTTTTCTGCAGGAGTATGGCGTTTCCGGTTTGTATGGCCCCAGCCAGCTTTTCTTCGCGGAAGGCCGCAGCGCCCTCGAAGTGGACCGCATCCACCAGGGTCCTGGGGCCTTCGGTGATGTGCAGTTCGATGGTCTTGCTCCGGGCGCTCCCGATGGTTTCCTTTTCTTCGAGGGCCTCGACCCTGGTGAAGAGGAACCCGGACCTGCGGTA
>JALOOZ010000146.1 GCA_025454155.1 Thermodesulfobacteriota bacterium | reverse complement strand
CTTCAGCCACAGCTACAGAGGTGATGCAGAGGTTGGTCGAGGAGGACGGAGGAATCAAAATCTCCAATGCCGACATCATCGTATCCGGAGGCAGAGGTGTAGGCGGCGCGGAAGGGTTCAAACAGCTCGCCCAGTTGGCAGAAGTTCTCAATGCAGCGGTGGGGGCAAGCAGACCGCCTTGCGACCTTGGCTGGATATCTTCAAAGGCACAGGTAGGACAGACTGGCGAAAAAGTGGCCCCTTCTCTTTACATAGCGGTCGGCATTTCAGGTGCGACCCAGCACCTTGCCGGAATGCAGGACTCGAAGAAGATCGTCGCTATCAACAAAGATCCGAGGGCCAACATCTTCCGGATAGCCGACTACGGTGTTCTCGGCAGCTATGAAGAAGTGGTTCCCGCTTTCAAGGAGGCCATCAAAGAGATGCGGAAATAAGGGGGAGCGATGAATATCATTGCATGCATAAAGCAGGTTCCCGATCCCGAAGGTCCTCAGGACTGTTTCGTAGTCAATTCGGAGACGTTGCGTGTAGAACCCAGAGGGATACCCCCCGTATTGAGCCTCTTCGACGAGAACTGTCTGGAGGCGGCTCTGAGGATCAAAGATGCCCGTGAAGGGAAGGATGTGAAGATCACGGTGGTGACCGTCGGGAAAAAGATATCCACTACGGTGCTGCAAAAGGCCCTCGCTGCAGGGGCGGACGAACTCGTGAAAGTGGAGGACGACGCCTTCGACTCCGGAATCCTCGACAGTTACGCAACTGCTTCTATCCTTGCCTATGCCATAAAGAAGCTGGGCAATTACGATCTCATCTTTGCCGGAAGACAGGCAGCCGACTGGAATGCGAGTCAGGTCGGCATCGGTGTTGCCCGGCTCCTGAGAGTTCCGGCTGTCACACTCGTGAGAAAGGTTGATGTCAAGGAGGATCATGCGATTCTGGAGCGGGTAACGGACAGCGGATACGAGATCGTTAAGACGCCCTTACCTTCAGTGCTTATAACGAGCAACGAAGTTGGAGAGATGCGCTATCCCACGATGATCCAGAGGAGGGAGGCAAAGAATAAGCCGGTAGTGTCCTGGGGCGCGAGCGATCTCGGCATGGAAGAAGCATTGGAGAACAAGCTCGTCCTGAAGAGACTCTTTGTCCCGGAGATGAGAAAAGGAGCGTGTGTGCTGGTCGAGGGGGAAACTTCTGCAGAGGCCGGAAGAAACCTGGCTCGACGCTTGGTGAAGGACAGTGTCTTATAAAATTCAACCGGTGAATATCGTCCATGCATGAATAAGATAAATTTTTGTCATAAACCCACAAGATGGAGTCATGACAATGGATAGATCTCTACCCCATGTTTTCTTCAAGCCGGGCACCGTGGCAGTCGTGGGTGCATCGAAGAAGGCGAGATTCGGCAGCAGCATTCCGGGCCTTCTTCTCAGGCACGGTTACCAAAACAACCTCTACCTGGTCAACCCCCGGGAAAAAGAGATCAATGGCTTGCCCGTCTATACCCGCTTGCTCGATATTCCAGCTCCCATTGATCTCGTAATCATCCTCGTACCAGCACCCCAGGCACCCTCCGTGATTGCCGAATGCATCGAAAAAAACGTCCCGGCAGTAGTTCTCGAATCGGCAGGATTCAGTGAGGTGAGCTCCGAGGGAGCGCTCCTGGAAGAGGAAATACGCACGCTCTTACAGGGCACAAAGACCCGTGTCATAGGGCCGAATTGCCTGGGTGTCATCAACACGCACGAATCTTTTTCAACAACGGAAGTGAATCTGGAGAATTTGCGTCCGGGAAACATAGGCATCATCGCCCAGAGTGGGACTTTTGGCAATATCCTTGTTGACTGGGCCCCTACACAGGGTCTCTTCTTCAGCAAGCTTGTGACCATCGGGAATCGGCTCGATGTGGACGAAACAGATTGCCTTTTGTATTTGGCAGATGACGACAAGACTGACGTCATTGTCCTCTATATAGAGGGAGTGAAAAACGGCCGCCGATTTTATGAGGCAACCCGAGAGGTATCACGGAACAAACCGATTCTGATTTTTAAAAGCGGTCGATCGCCAGCGGGCCGTAAGGCTGCTGCCTCCCACACGGGAAGTCTGACAGGTGAAGATGAACTGTACGAAGCGCTTTTCCGGCAATCGGGTGTGATACGGGCTACATCGTTTCAGGAACTTTTCGACATAGCTCGAGTGTTTTCCCATGAGCCGACAATGGCGGGCCCTCGTGTCTGTGTCGTGACGGTATCCGGTTCGCTCGGGGTAATGGCGGCTGATGCCTGCACGGAGTGTGGGCTGGAACTTCCTGATCTATCCCCGAAGACTGTCAGTACTTTGCGCGAGATCGCCCCGGCCTGGATGAATGTAAAGAACCCTCTCGATGTCGGTCCATCAGGAACATTTGCTGCTGCTTTGAAAGCTGTAGTGACCGACCCACAGATCAACGGTGTAATTGCCATACCGATCCTTCCAGAAGTGATCATGTCCCATATCACGGAATTGGGCATTGACATTCGGTCCATGTATGGCGATCCGGAGGAGTTGCGCATCCTTTCCCCAAACAAACCCATCGTACTCTATACTTTGGGTGGCCCCAAATGGATTGAGACCATCCATAAAACATATGGTCAGACGTTCTCGCTGGTCAGTTCTCTGGAGAACGCGGCGCGGGCTCTATCTGCCTCGTTTTGGTATAGAAAGCTCAGTATGCAGCGATAACCTCCACTGGCTATACTGATCTACCGCCATAGTTGGTCCGTCCTTTCGAAAAGTCCATATTTCGTAAGGGTATCGATGGCTGCTTTGCTTTACAGGTATCACCCAGAGATCGAAACAACTGAGAGTGATGATAATGTAATAGAACATACGATATTTGGCTGATTTTAAAACCGTAAAGTACATGCCAAACGCAACAGTTTACCCATATTGAATATTTCTTCAGCAGATCTATGCCCCTCAGGGGATCATCCAGAGTAATGATACCTATAAGAAGTCGGCGCTGATGCGAAAGTATATATAGCGGCGAGAGATGTTCATTTTGTTAATCCTGCTAATATTTAGCCATATTGATTAATTTATCATATTGACTTAATTAGCCGATATGATTACTATGGTTCTGTGGAAAAAAGGAAACCCCATTACGCATTGGCTGAAGTACAGCGCTTGGTTGCTTCTGTAAAGAGTTGCCCTTTCACTGTTACTGCGTTGCGCGGAGGCTTGGCTTTGGGGCTGACAGAACAGGAAATGCGACAAGTTGTGTGCTCGCTCTGCCGAAGGGATTTTTACAAGTCCATGACAACTATAGAGGACAGCAGCATATGGCAGGATGTGTATCATGGCATAACCCCTGATGGAATCACGGTATATATCAAGATAACATTCTACGATGAAGACCGCCCGCCGGTCATTCAGTTCAAGGCGAAGTGAGGTGAAGACATGAAGTGTCCAGCATGTGGATATCGCGAGATGGAAACGAAAGTCATCGATGAGACTCTTTCTTATGGGTCAGAATCGTTAACACTGCATGATATGAAGGGCGAATTCTGTCCCAAATGCGGAGAAGGTATCTGGAATGATGAGAGCTACCATCGGTATACGGCCGCCCAGGATGCGATGATGAGAAAAACCCGAGGGGACGTGGGTACAGATATCCGGCGTATTAGAAAGGCTCTGAAGCTCACTCAGTCGGAATTGGCTCGTATATTCGGGGTTGGGAAGGTAGCATTCTCTCGTTACGAAAGAGGGGAAACCACGCCTCCCGCACCTGTCATCAAACTGCTCAAGCTGGTTGAGCGGCATCCGGATTTGTTGCCAGAAGTGCGAGAGATTGAACGGTCTATCGGGCCAAGGCCATAGGGACCAAGGAGCACCAGGAATTGGTCATAAACGTCGTGTAATACTGGAATCCCCCCCCCAATATAAGGGGGAGGATTAATTAGATTCGGTTTATACAATAGTTCCTGTGCCAGACAGACTCCTCTGAATCATGGTAATGCTCATTATAGATTATAACTCATAATTACCGCTTTGCCTGAACTGATGAGTACTGCGATAAACTGGCGCTTCCACAAAACCTGAAAATCCGTTGATCAAGTGTCAAGGCCAATGGTATTCCAGAGCATAGATAACTTTCCATAATCGTCGCAAAACAGGGGCAAGTGAAACCGATGATAACATGCCATTAGCATCGCTTTGTGATCATAGAATATTTCTGACCATAACCATCGCTTTACCCATAATCATGAGTACTGCAATGGATGTGCGCTATTAGATTGCCCTGAAACTGAAGATCTCCAACTTTCTATACAATCTTAACATGATCTATTATTACTGGATCCATTGCATGATGTGCCTCTTGAAATATCAGTTTCTGGCCGATATAATACAAAATGTACAAAAGATACAAAAGGAGCATGACAATGATTCGTCTTTCAACAAGTGAACTCAGGAAGGATACGGCCGATGCCCTGAACAGGGTTGTATATAGAGGCGAAAGAATAGCACTGCAACGCAGGGGTAAGGATGTGGCAGTGATTGTTTCCGTAGAGGACTATGAACTGCTTCTGGCCATAGAAGACCGAGCAGACCTAGAAACCATAAAGAAGATCAAGTCTGAACCGGGAGAAGATGTCCTGTGGGATGATCTCAAGAAACAACTTGGTCTCTGATGTCTTATATTGTCAAATTCAACCCTCACGCAGTTCGGTCTTTCCGGAAACTGCCGCGAGATGTCCAGAAACGCTTGTCACCTTCAATCGAATCATTGAAAGATAATCCCAGACCATCTGGATCAGAAAAATTGAAAGGTACGGATGATATCTACCGGATACGCGTTGGGGATTATCGCATTCTGTACGAAGTGATGGATAAAGAACTTGTAATCTTAATTATAGAAACAGGACACCGACGTGAAGTGTATAAATAACATTGGTTGGATGTGAGCGGATTACCTGATACAGAATACGGATTCCTGCCCATTGTCATCCCGATCACTGAACCGGCTGTGGGCTACGGCGCTGCCGCGGGCATGGCATTCACATGGGCATGGATGTAGCGTATTGTCCCGATGGCGCAGCACTACACATTAAGTTTGGCAGCGCCTGGGTCAGGCCCTAGGAGCCTGATGGCTTTCTTGCACCCGGGCGGATATTTTATTTGCATCTCGATGCACATTGTTCAATCCTGATGGAGCCTTGCCGCCTCGAGATCTCCGGGTTTCGTATCGGGATAGGTATCAAGGAAGGCGCTCAGGTCTTCTTTTCATTCATCTTCTCGCGCAGGAACCGGAACCCGGGTGTGATGTTCTCGGTGATGTCCATGGGCAGCATGGTTCTGGCCGGGTATCCGATGTTCATGTTCCCGCCCGACTTGAAAAGGTCCTCCAGCAGCACGAACAGGGTACGGGAGGGCATGCCGATCGCCAGTTCGTTGTCCCCGATGCCTGCAAAGGCCCTGTCACCCATGCCCGGGATAACCACCTGCGGGCTGTCCAGCACAAAGGGAAGCAGTCCACCCTTGAAACACGTCTCTCCGAATCCCTCGAAGAATGAATGCACCACCTGCCTGTACTCATAGCTGATGGCCTGGATCATGTGGGTGACCTGGACCCCGTCTCCGTAGATAAGGACGGTATCGGGCGGCATCTTCGTGTCCTTCAGCGGAGACGAGACGAAACCACAGTATTCCTTCAACCTGTCGGCTCCCTTGGATCGCAGCAGCATCCAGGCGCCTTCAACCCTCCTCTCTTCTGCCTGTCTGTCCTTGTGCCAGCCCTGCCTGACCTGGCTTTCAATGAGATCTTCCTTTGATATGTCCACCCACCCGTGAAAGGCAGCGGCCGGGGTGCAGAAGTTGTCATCCGATGTCATGGCGACATGCAGGCCCCACCTCCGGCTCAGGGTGAAGGCCTGGCAGAGGGAAAGCTTCTTGCCGGCCTTTGAAGGCCTGAATGTCCCCGCAGGAATCTCTCCTTCGTCCTTGATGTACGTCACGGCGATCGGATGCGTTGCCAGGTGCAGCCTGCTATATATTTCTTCTCCTGCTTTCCTGAATTCATCCAGGGTTCTCATTGATAACCTCCTCGCTTAATTGTCTGAATCCGCATGCCCTCTCGTTCGGTTTATTACCGCCTTTTTTAGTTTCCGATTGTAGATGATTGACTGGATTGTGGAACCATCGACCGTCTCGCCCCCGGACCCGGCACGACAAGGCCCGACTCGACCATGGTCTTGCAACGCTTGGCTGCCCCCCCTTCAGCTCGCACGCAGCGCCTCCACGATGTTCATGCGGGACGCCCGTATCGCCCCCCCTTCAGCTCGCACGCAGCGCCTCCACGATGTTCATGCGGGACGCCCGTATCGCGGGCAGGAACCCGCCGACCAGGCCCATGATCAGCGAGAAGACCAGGGACTGGACGATGATGCCGGGCGTGAGCGCGAACCTGAAGGCGAGCTCGGAGAAGGTCTGGAAGTTCACGGTGGAGATGGAGAGGACCTGCATGAAGGAGGCGAAGAAGAGCCCGGCGCACCCGCCGATGAACCCCAGGAGCAGCGACTCCATGAGGAAGCTCGCGAGGATGGCCCTGCGCTGGAAACCCAGGGCGCGCAGCGTCCCGATCTCGGCGGTCCGGTTGGCCACGGCCGCGTACATGGTGATCATGGCCCCTATCATGGCGCCCAGCGAGAAGATCACGGTGAGCGAGATGCCGAGGATCCGCAGGAACTTGGCCATCATCTCGGACTGGTCGAGGTAGAAGACGGTCTCCCGCTTGGCCTGCAGGGTCAGGCGCGGGTCGCTCTCGATGAAGGATTTCACGGAGTCGAACAGGTCCGTATCGGTCAGCTTGAAGATGAGGGAGGAAAACACGGGCCTCCGGAACGACTGCATGATCTGGTCTGCATCCGCCCAGATCTCGGAGGAGAACGCCGTGTTGCCGGCATCCATCATGCCGACGACCCGCCAGTTCCGGAGTCCGCAGCACAGCGTGTCGCCCACCTGGAGACCGCTGAACCTCTTGGCAAGGCTCACCCCGACGATCATCTCGGAAACTCCGAACCTGGGCATGCGCCCCTGGACGACCTTCACCTGGGGCCTAAGGGCCATGGAGGCTTCGCCTATCCCCCGTATGGTGACATTGGACGACCCTCCCCGCTTCTTGGGCAGGGTGATCAGGATCACCACCTCCTTGGCCATGAACGGACCGCCGCCCGCATCCACGGCGATGGCGTCCAGGGTCTCCACCACGGCGGCCTGGCCGCGGTCGATGCCGCTGTCCACCTCACTCGTGGAGCCCTTGCGGAGCACCACCGCGTTGTCGGGCGATCCTGTCTGCACCAGCGTCTTCTGCAGTCCCTCTGCAAGCATGAGGATGGCGGCGAACACGAAGACCACCAGCGCCATGCCCGAGGCGGTGAGGAAGGTGGTGAGCCTCCTGGTCCAGAGGTTGCGGAGGCTGTATGAAAAGGGCACCGCCATCTAGCCGATCCTCCTCAGGCCGTCCGCGATGCGGATGCGTATGGCCTGCCTCATGGGGATTATAGCAGCTGCGGTGCCCACGAGGGCCGCCACGCCGAAATCGAGCCAGACGGTCAGGGGCTCCACATAGAAGATGGGGAAGTATGCACCCAGCTCCGTGGTGAAGAACCGGACCATGGGATAGGTCATGGCGAGGCCCAGCAGACAGCCGGCCAGGGTTATGAGAAGGGCCTCGCCCATGATGAGGCTCCCGATATGCCATCCGGAATATCCCAGTGTCTTGAGGACCGCATATTCACCAAAGCGCTCGCGGGTCGTCATGGCCATGGTGTTGGCCACCACGGCCAGGATGATGACGATCACCACCAGCGACACGATGCGGATGACCATGACGATGGCCTCGGTCATGGATATGAAGCCCATCACGAAGGCCCTCTCGCTTTCTGTCAGGGTCTCGGCCCGGGAGTTGGCGAACATGGCGTCGATTTCAAGGGCCACTTCCGCCGAGAGGTTCGGGTCGGCCACGCCGATCACATAGAACCCGACCTGGTTCGCCATGGAGGGGTACATCTTCTTCACGCCCTCATTGAGATAATCCCAGCTGAACATGAACATGGTCTCGTCCACTGTCTTGGTGCGGCCTTCGTAAATGCCGCGGAGAACGAAGTCCCAGTCTCCGGGAAAGATGGTGCCCTTGAGCGTCACGTTGTCGCCGATCTTCCATCCGAACCGGTCCGCCAGCTTCCTTCCGGCGATGAACCCGCGCCGGTCCCTGAGGAAGTCGGCCTTCTGCTTCTCGGGCACCATGAGCTCGGGATAAAGACCGAGGTAGCTCCGAGGCTCCACGGCGAAGTTGGCGAAGAAGTTCTTCTCGCTGATGTAGATGCCGCCGAACCAGTTGCCGTAGGACACCGCGCGTACGCCCGAGGTGTGCCGGATTTTGTCATAGTAGGCGAGCGGCAGGGGGAAGATGAGCGACACCGAGTTGCGGGTGACGAGCCTGGAGGCGGACGAGGCATCGACCCCGGCATACCAGGCGGTGAGCACGGTGCGCAGCATCCCGAAGGCGAGGATGGCGATGCCCATGGCGACGATGGTGAGGCCGGTCCTCATCTTGCGCCGGAAGGCGTTCTTCATGATCATTTTGAGCAGAATCATGTCGAGTTGAACACGCCCTTTTCCAGGTGCCTCAAGAGGTGCGCGCGCTCCGCGGCATGGGGGTCGTGGGTCACCATGATGATGGTCTTGCCCATCTCCCTGTTCAGACGATCCATGAGGTTCAGCACGTCCTCGGCCGATTTCCTGTCCAGGTCGCCGGTGGGCTCGTCCGCCACCAGCAGGACCGGGTCGATGACAATGGCCCGTGCAATGGCGACCCGCTGCTGCTCGCCGCCGGAGAGCTGGGCCGGGTAGTGCTCCATCCGGTCGGTCAGGTTCACCATGGCCAGCGCCATCTCCACGTGTTCGCGCCGCTGCGACCGTGAGAGGCCCGTGAGGTGCAGGGGCAGATCCACGTTTTCGAAGGCCGTGAGCACCGGCATGAGGTTGTAGAACTGGAAGATGAAGCCCACATTGCCTGCCCTCCACCGGGCGAGCTCCGTTTCGGAAAGGGAGGTGATGTCCTCTCCACCCACGACGATGGTGCCGGTATCCACACGGTCGATGCCGGCGATGAGGTTCAGCAGGGTGCTCTTGCCCGACCCGGAAGGCCCCATGATGGCGAGGAACTCTCCGCGTGCGATATCGAAGGTGATGTCCGAAAGCACCGGCACCACATGGCTTCCGCGCCGGTAGGACTTGGACACGCCCCTGATCTCGACGATGGAGGATGGATCCTGCATGTTCACTGCTGGAGGACGGTTATCCTGCTTCCGTCCCCGAGGTCTTCCGGGGCTTCCACCACCACCGTATCACCCGGCTTGAGCCCTTCCTTCACCTCGACCATGTCCCCGAACCGTATGCCAAGCCGGACGCTCCTCTTGCGGGCGCGCTCGCCGTCGACCAGGAAGACATGGGCACCGCCACCCGTGGAACGGACGGAGCGCACGCTCACCATGGTCCTTGGCTTGAGTTCTTCGGGGGCCAGGTCCCTCGAGAGGAAGCCGACCTTGGCGCTCATCTCGGGCAGTACCCGCCTGTCCTGTTCAAGGAAGCGCACCTTCACGAGCACCGTGGCCTTGGACCTGTCCACCGTGGGCACGATGGTGTCAACCACCCCCTTGAACCTCGTGTCGGGCAGTGCGTCGAGCTGGATATCGCATGACTGTCCGACCTTCACCACCCCTATGTTCGCCTCGGACACGTCCACCTCCACCTCCAGGGACGACAGGTCGGCGATGGACACCACGGCTGCCTTGGCGCTGGCCGCCGCACCGAAGGGCGTGATGATGTCTCCCACATCGGCATTCTTGGTCAGCACCACCGCATCGAACGGCGCCCGGATCTCGGCGTATGACTGAGAGACCAGGGCGCTCTTCAGTGCCGCATCGCTCGAGGCAACCTCGGCCCGGGAGGCATCGAGTCCGGCCCTGACCGAGAGATACCGGGTCTCGGCCGCATCGTATTCGGCCATGGATACCGCACCGGAGGCAACCAGGTTTTTCTTGCGGTCGAAGTCGAGGGATGCATTGCCGAGGTCCGCCTGAGCCTGCTCAAGTCTTGCCTTTGCAAGAGACAGTCTCGCCCTGCTTTGTTCCACCAGGGCCTTGGCGTCGGCGTTTTCCAGCTGGGCGATCAGCTGACCCTCCTTGACGATGCTGCCTTCCTGAACGGTGATGGCCACGAGCTGACCCGTTATCTTGGCCGCCACGTCCGCCTTGCGCTGCGCCACAACGTAGCCGCTCGCGTTCAGGTTCGCCAGGAGCTGTGAGGGGTACACGCCGCTGACGACGGCGACCTTCACCTCCTCTCCCCGGGAGAAGAAGGCCCATGCCGCGAACACCACAGCGGCTGCTGCGGCTGCAGCAACAAGGACCAGGTATGAAGGCTTGAAACGCAAGAAGACCTTTCTCTTCTTGGCATCCTTCGCTATGGTGAGTTTGTCTAGACTGTCACCCTGCATGCCCATGCTCCTGTGTCGAGATCACCTGTCTGACGTCCATTCTTACCATATAGTGGCGGCGACATCACAGATCAAATGTTCAGGAGGGATTCCGTTCGGGGAAGGATGACTGTCCATCTTTCATGTGGCTGCAGACCAAGCAATAAAAGGCTTCTGCGGCGACGTTGCGCCGCGATTGCGCAGCAGCACTTGCTGAAATTTTTTTTCACTTTTTGCATTTTCTCTCTTGCATTTTTCCTGAGAATGTTGAAAAGAAAATTCAAGACGAACACTGCACGCAGGGCGAGAAACAAGCTTATCAAGGACAGGCAGATGAGGGGGCAATGAGGGTGAACGGGCATTCATTCTTGACGAAAGCGGCACGGAAGGCCGATGCCGCACCGCATTGACGATTATCAGATGAAGCCACTCTCGGGCCAGTCATCTCTCCTCCCCGATGTCATCATCTTTATTTCCAGCAATTATTATTCATCATCAATTTCGAGCGTGCCGATACTTCACCAAAGGAGGAGTGAGTGATGAAGAACAGCGGCCCTGCAGTGTCTGTCTCCCCTGAAGATGCCGATCCACTGGGCAACGAACCTGCCGAGGAGCCCCCATCGATTTCACCGGCCCTCTACCAAGACCTGTTGTTCAACACCGAACCGGTTCGGAAGTTTCCTTCCATCGGCCGTATCCCCGTAAGCCAGCATTCACGCCGTTTCCTGCATGAATTCTTCCCCGGGGCGACGGAGGCCGACTGGTCGAACTGGCACTGGCAGATACGCAACAGCATCGTGAGCCTCGAACAGATCAAACGGATCATTCAACTCACCCATGGCGAGTACAGCGGTATTGTCCGGCACACCTCGGGCCTGCCATTGAGGATCACACCGTACTATGCGAGCCTCATCAGCAGCGATGATCCCTCACAGGCTCTCCGGAAGGCCATCGTCCCGGTGGGAGAAGAGTATCTCGTATCCCCGGGCGAGGCGCACGACCCGCTGGGAGAAGAGGACCAGAGCCCGGTGCAGGGG
>JALOOZ010000023.1 GCA_025454155.1 Thermodesulfobacteriota bacterium | reverse complement strand
CTGCTGCTATGCTCTTGGGTTTCGGCGACATGATGACTGATGCCTTGAGCCCTGCGAGCCTGTCGCCGTGCTTTTGCAGCACTCGCCTCAGGTCGCCGTCTGTGATCATGCCGACAATGGAGCCACCGTGTCCCACCAGGGTGAATCCCAACTTTTTCTGCGTCATCTCCACGACCACGTCTGCAAGACCGGTCTCAGGAGATACCAGAGGGATGCGCTCGCCAGCGATCATCATCTGGGAGATGCGCACCAGGAGCTGCTTACCCAGTTCACCGGCAGGGTGGAGGACCAGAAAAGCCTCCCGGTCGAAACCCTTGATTTTCGAGACGACCACGGCCAGGGCATCACCCACGGCGAGCTGGGCCGTGGTGGAGGCAGTGGGTGCAAGGCCGAGGTTGCATGCCTCACGGCTCACGCTGCACCTGAGCACAACATCCACGGACCGGGCAAGGGGAGAGTCCGTATCCGATGTAATGGCTATGACCGGTATCTTGAGGGCCTTCAGCGAAGAGACCAGGTCGATGATCTCCTTGGTCCTGCCGCTGTTGGACATGAGTATGGCCGCATCGTCCGCCATGACGGAACCGAGGTCTCCGTGCAGGCCATCCACTGGGTGCATGAACACGGCGGGTGTACCGATGCTCATCATGGTGGACGCCACCTTCCGTGCGATGATGCCCGATTTACCGACGCCGGTGAGCACGACCTTGCCCTTGAGGGAGGCGATGATTTCAACAGCCCTGGCAAATGACTCGTCGAGCTGGTCTGCTATCTCTTCGAGTCCCTCGATCTCGATGCGTATGGTCTCTTTCCCGAGCTGGATGATTCGCGAAGCGTTCATGCGATCCTTCCCACGAGGTCATATTCCCAGGAACCGGTGATATCAACTTCCGGCATGTCTCCCGCATCTGCCCCGCCATCGTTGATAACAACCATGCCGTCTATCTGGGGGGCCTGGAAGGGCGCCCTGCCCCTGAGAAGAAGCTCGGTTTCCGGGTGGTACCCCTCGATAAGTACTTGTATCCTGTTCCCTTTGATCTTGTGAAGCCTTTTTTTCGACAGACGCTGCTGGAGCGTCATGATGCGCCGACGTCTCTGAAGGGCTGTCCGCCTGTCCGGGATATCCTGCCTGGTGGCACTCTTCGTGCCTGGCTCCGGTGAATAGACAAAGGCCCCGAGGTGATGGATGTAGCCCTTGGCGACGAAGTCTTCAAGCTCGGTGAAGGCCTTTTCATCCTCTCCGGGATGGCCCACCATGAGACTCGTTCTGACCCAGATCTCCCGGGATGAACCCATGATGAGTTCGAAGGCCCGCCTGACCGCCATAGCTCCACCCCGCCTGCCCATGGCCTTGAGAACCGGCTCGGATATGTGCTGTATGGGCAGGTCGATATAAGGGCAAACCTTCGGATTCTCTTCGATTTGTTGCACGAGACACCTGGTCAGGGATGCCGGGTGGACATACATGATGCGGATCCATTCCAGATCATCGATGGTGGCGATCTTCTCCACAAGCCGGACGAGACCATCCTTGAGGGCGATGTCCCTGCCGTAGCTGCCGAGATCCTGAGCCACAAGTACGACCTCTCTGGCGCCCCTGCCGGCAAGGGTGCGGCATTCCTCAACGATGTCCTCCGGGACCTTGCTGATGAGCCGGCCTCTTATGGAGGGGATGAGGCAGTAATGACAGTGATTGGAGCACCCTTCGCTCACCTTCACATACGCACTGGCGGTCCCGGAGAAGAAGGACCTGCTCACTACGGAAGAGAAGGCAGGTTCGATGTACTTCTCGCCTGCCTCGTATGCCTGAACAATCCTGTCATAACTGCCGGGTCCCGCGCAGAGACTGACCTCCGGCAGTTCCTTGAGGATGTCTTCCCGGTACCTGCTCACCAGACATCCTGCGCAGATCACCTTTTTGCCTGAACCTGCAACCTCCAGTAGGACTTCAATCGATTCCTGCACAGCTGAGGTCAGGAAGGAGCAGGTATTCACCACAACGAGGTCGGCATCCCGGCTTTCTTGAACAAGAGTATATCCCGCCTCCATGAAGCGTTCGCAGATGTACTCCGAGTCCACGAGGTTCTTGGGGCAGCCGAGGCTCACCAGGGCGAAGCGCTTCATAGGATACGATCAATCGAACATGGTGTTCTTTGAGACCACGACGATACCGCCTGGGGAGACATCGAACCTCTTTGCATCTTCCTCGGGATCGTATCCTATGATTGTGCGTGGAGGCACCTTCACTCGCTTGTCGATGATGGTGCGTCTGATCCTGCAGTTTCTGCCGATCACCACAGCCTCCATGAGGATGGAGTCTTCGACTTCGCTGTAACTATGCACCCTTACATTGGGAGAAATGATGGATCGTTCCACTCTACCGCCGGAGATAATGGCCCCGCCGCAGATGATGGAATCGAGGACAAGGCCGATCCGTTTCCCGTCCTCCCCCCCTGCAAAGACCGTCTTCGCCGGAGGATAGGGGCTGTAGACCGTATGAACAGGCCAATTGGCATGATAGAGGTTGCACTCGGGGGAAACGGATACCAGGTCCATGTTGGCCTCGTAATAGGCGTCCAGAGTCCCGATGTCCCTCCAGTAGGATTTGCCCATGATATCCTTGAACGGGTATGCCAGGACCTTGTTGTTCTTCACCATCTTGGGGATGATGTCCTTGCCGAAGTCATGGGAGCTCGTCTTGAGCTTGGCATCTTCGACGAGTTTCCTGATGAGATCGTTGGTCTGGAACACGTAGATGCCCATGGAGACGAGGACCTTGCCGGGATCTCCGGGCATGGTGAAAGGATCCTTCTTGGGTTTTTCCTGGAACCCCACAACCTTCATGGACTTTTCCACCTTGACGATCCCGAACTGCGATGCGGTATCCACAGACATGGGGACAACGCCGAGGGTAACATCCGCCCCATTGTCCACGTGGAACTGGATCATGTCCATGTAGTTCATCTGGTAGATGTGGTCACCCGAGAGGATCAGGGTGAGTGGGGTCATGTTCTGCTGGAGGGAGTATATATTCTGGAAAACCGCATCGGCCGTGCCCTCGTACCAGCTGCTCCCGATGCGCTGCTGGGCTGGGATATCGTAGATGAACTCACCCATGGGGTAGGAAAAGAATGAAAGCCATCCCCTCTGGATGTGGCGGTTGAGAGAGTGGGACTTGTACTGGGAAAGCACATAGATCCTTTTCAAGCCGGAATTCACGCAGTTGGATAGGGTAAAGTCTATGATGCGGTACATCCCGCCGAAAGGCACCGCCGGTTTCGCCCGGTCCTTGGTCAGTGGGTGGAGACGCTCGCCCTTTCCTCCGGCAAGAATGACCACTTCAACATCGTTCGTGCTGACAAAATGCATTACTTTCCAATCAGCTCAAAGATCGCACTCTTTAATGCACTCAGATCGTGTGACTTCACAACAAATGCATCGGCTGCCATGGCCAGCGCGTCATCTTTGTAGCTTGGGTATGCCGTGTGGATGATCACCGGAGTCTCTTGTTTGAGCTTCAGGATATGCCCCATGGTCTCGAATCCATCCATGGCCGGCATCCTCAAGTCCAGGATGATGAGGTCAGGCTTTTCCTTGTTCTTAAGGATGAACAAAGCCTCTTTTCCATTGGCGGCAATCAACGTCGAATACCCTTCATCATTGAGTTCCTGTCGGAGCAGCTCCTGGATATTCTTGTCATCTTCGATAATGAGGATATGTTTCATTTTCAATAATATTAATGAGATGATCCAAGCAAGTCAAACCTTTTACGATGTCGGCCATGAAAGAGAGCCCCCTTGCGGTAATTCCAGGATTCTCAGTTATGTACAGGCCTTGTTGCCAGTGAAAGCCTCGTATGGCCTGAAGTTCTCAGAGAATCCAGGACATCCATGACCTTGAAATAGGGGATCTCCCGTGAGGCCATGATTACGATCTCCCGGTCTCTGGGGAGTCCATATATGGCCTGCTGGTCGGCCTGCTTGCCGTTGATGATGACCTCCTGGGGCAGGATGATGACGGTAACTGTATCCGTCACCACGCTCTTCCCGCTGATGGTGGCAGGGAGGTTCACCTCACTCAACATCAACGGGCTTCCGATGGTGAGCAGAAAGAAAATCTGGAGGAGGAAAACCACGTCCACCAGAGGTGTGACGTCAAGTACCGAAGTCCTCCTGTCCTTTCTTGTCTTTTGGAACCTCATGGTCGTCCCCTTTGAGATATTCCAGAATTCTGGCCGAGGTCTTTTCCATCTCCAGAACGAGATAGTCACTGCGTGCGATGAGGAGCCGGTAGCATACGAAAACCGGTATCCCAATCGAGAGACCCACCACCGTTGTGATGAGGGCCTCGGAGATGCCGGCAGCGAGCAGCTGGCTCGAATGAGAGCCTGTGATGCTCACAGCCTGGAAGGCGGTGAGCATGCCCGTGACAGTGCCCAGAAATCCGAGCAGCGGTGCAATTGCAGCGATGATGCCCAGGATGTCCAGATACCGCTCTATGGAGTATGCCTCGCTTGCCCCGGCCTCCTCCATGTAGTCCTTTATGATCTCCCTGCGCATACCTGCATTCTTGATGGCCATCATGATGATGGGGCAGATGGGGGATGTGCCTCGCTTCAGGAGCTGCTCTATGTCACCGAGCCTTCCCATGCGGGTGAGCCGCTCCACCTCCTCAATGAGATCCTTGGGTATGATCTTGCTCTGCCTCAGCGCGAAGAGCCTCTCGATGATGATGGCCAGGGCCACGACTGAACAGGCGAGCAATGGCCACATCAGAGGGCCGCCTTTTATAAAGAACTCCCAGAGTGTCATACTGCCTCCTGGATAGTTTACGAAGACTTGTCCTCTTATCACATAAATAACCTCAATGATCAACGCCAGAGAGTACCTTTTTGCATTCGATGACGGGTGATGAGCGCCTGAACGTATGCAAGGAGAAAGGCGGCAATGAAAGATAGGCTTGATAAATATGATGTATGGTTGATAACATGGGTGCGATGGAAAATGAAGAAAAACCGAGAAGACTCATTTCCGTGAGGTTCGATAGTATCCCGACCCCGTACATATTCGACGCCCAGGACCTGGAACTCCAGCAGGGGGACATGGTCATCGTAGGGACCGAGGCGGGTCAATGCGCAGCCCTGGTCATCGGATATCCCAGGGAAGAAGAGGCATCGGGTCTTGAGGACATCAAGCCTGTCATCCGCAAGGTGACCGAGGAAGATCAGTCCAGACTTGAACGGATTCGTGCCAAGGAAAGGGACTGCCACGTATTCTGCATGGAGCGCATCAGGTCCAGAGGCATGCCCATGAAGCTCATCCGGGTGGAACAGCTCTTCGATGAGAACAAGATAACCTTCTACTTCGTAGCTGAGGGGCGGGTCGATTTCAGGGACCTCCTCAAGGACCTCGTGGAACGTTACCGCACCCGTATAGAGCTTCGCCAGGTCGGCACCCGCCAGGAATCTGCCATGCTCGGGGGCATCGGGAGCTGCGGAAGGGAGCTGTGCTGCGCCACCTTCCTCACGAACTTCCAGCGGATCTCAGTGAAGATGGCCAAGAACCAGAACATGACGCTCAACCCCACCAAGATCTCGGGCCTCTGTGGAAAACTCAAATGCTGTTTGGCTTACGAAAAGGAATCCTATGCGAACCTGATTGAGAACCTGCCGAAACCGGGAAAGAAGGTCTTCCTGGAAGAGGGAGAGGCAATGGTGGTGAGCATCAACGTCATCAACCAGACCATCGTCGCAAAGCTCACTGACAGGCGGTTCATCAAGGCGCACGTCTCGGACATCCTTTCCGAGGAAGAATACCAGCAGCTCCCAGATCAGAAAGGGCCTTCCCCGGACAGGGAAAGGGCCGTTGTCGTCGAAGAGCAGATTGAAGACGAGTCGCCCATGGTTCCCATGATAGCTACTGCGCCCAAGTCCAAGAAAAAGAGGTCAAGAAACCGCAGCACGAGGAAGAAGAGGAGCACGCGTCCATGAAGCAGTTCTTTTACGTGACCACCCCCATCTATTATGTGAATGCCAAACCCCATCTTGGACATGTCTACACGACGGTGATTGCAGATGTGCTGGCTCGCTTCCACAAGCTCCTGGGAGAAGAGGTCTTCTTCCTTACCGGAACGGACGAGCATGGGGACAAGATCATGGAGACCGCCAAGGAGCTGGGCACCACGCCTAAGGCTCTGGCGGACGAGAATAGCCAGCGCTTCCGCGACCTCTGGCCCCTGGTCCAAGTGGAAAACGACCGCTTCATCCGCACCACCGAGCCCGACCATGTGAGGACCGTTCAACGGATCCTCCAGGAGGTGTACGACAAAGGGGACATCTACTTCGGGGAATACGGCGGTCACTATTGCACCGGGTGTGAGCGGTTCATGACCGAAACCGAGATGGTCGAAGGGTCATGTCCCATCCATCAGAAACCCCTCTCCTTTGTCCAAGAGCAGAACTACTTTTTCCGCATGGAAAAGTACCGGCCTTGGCTTGTCGAATACATCAAAAACAATCCGGGCTTCATTCGCCCCGAGCGGTACAAGAACGAGGTGCTCGGCATGCTCCGCGAACCCATTGACGACCTGTGCATCTCGCGGCCCAAGAAAAGGCTCTCATGGGGGATCGAGCTGCCCTTCGACACCGAATATGTCTGCTATGTCTGGTTTGATGCGCTGATAAACTATCTCACCGGTATCGGCTATCCAGATGCGGAGCGCTTCCACAAGTTTTGGAGCCAGACCCAGCACCTCGTGGGAAAGGACATCCTCAAGCCCCATGGCGTCTACTGGCCCACCATGCTGAAGGCCATGGGGGTGGAGCCCTACCGGAACCTGAATGTGCACGGGTTCTGGAACGTGGACGCCACCAAGATGTCCAAAAGCCTGGGAAACGTTGTCGATCCGCTGGAGATGAAGAATAAGTACGGGGTCGACGCATTCCGATACTTTCTGGTCCGGGACATGGTCTTCGGACTCGATTCCAACTTCTCGGAAGAGGCGCTCATCGAACGCTACAATGCCGACCTGGCCAATGACCTCGGAAATCTGGTGAGCAGGAGCACCAAGATGGTGGTCAAGTATTTCGATGGACATCTTCCGGCACCTTCAGGCCAGACTGAGGACATGGACCGGGAACTCAGCGAACTGGCCGTAAAGGTGGTGAACGACTTCACCACCAGGATGGCCGCCCTCGAACTCCACACCGCCCTCATCTCCGTATGGACCCTGATCTCCGCCCTGAACAAGTACATCGACCGTACCGCACCATGGGAACTGGCAAAAAAGAATCCGGAGCGACTCGCCACGGTCATGTATCACATCATGGAGACCATCCGCATCGTTGCCGTGCTCATCTTCCCGGTCATGCCCGGTGCCTCGCACACGATTCTGGGGCTTATCGGTGCCTCGGGTGATATCTCTCATGCAGGCATCCTTCCCTTCGGGAAGCTCAGCCCGGGTACTATTGTCTCTCCAGCCCAGGCGCTCTTTCCCCGGGTTGAAAAGGTGGGTGAATCCAGGGAAAGCCCTCAGGCCAGGCCCGCAGTGAAGGCCCAGAAGGATCAGGGAACGGACAACACCGTTGACATAAGCGACTTCGGCCGTATTGAGATCAAGGTGGGGAAGATCCTCTCTGCAGAAGCGGTGGAAAAGTCAGATAAACTTCTGATCCTACAGGTGGATGTGGGGAGGACAATACAGATCGTCGCTGGCATAGGCAAGGCATATAATCCCGGGGACCTTGCAGGCAGGTATCTTGCGGTGGTAACCAACCTGAAGCCGACCAAGCTCATGGGGCTCGCGAGCGAAGGGATGCTGCTTGCCACCGACACCGAGGAAGGCGGTCTCACGCTGGTGGGATTTGACCGCCCCCCCAGGGTGGGGGCACGGATCAGATAAGGAGACTTGCATGCAGAAGGTTCCCATTGAGCTGGTGAGGACTGGAATGATCCTGGCCAGAACCATCAACAACGATGCAGGCATGGCCCTCTGTGGAGAAGGAACCGAGCTGACGGATGTCATCATCGAGCGGCTCAAGCGGATGAATGTCTCCCATGTAACCCTCAGGGGACATCCGGTGGATCTTGGCCAGACAAAGACCAAGGAACAGAAGATCGAGGAACTGAAGGCCCGTTTCATCCATGTTCAGGGAGATCCGCTCATGGACGAGATCCTGGCTGCATCCGAGAGCGCCCTCATGGCCCTCGAGGAAGAGCGGCAGGCTCAGGAGGCTGAGGAAGGGGGCTTGCCATGAGCAACAAGGTCCAGCACCTCAAGGTGCTCGCAAGGAAGATCCAGAGCCTTCCAACTCTGCCCAAGGTCGTGGAAAAGCTCATGACCATGGTGGAAAGCCCCGATGTCTCGCCAAAGGATGTGGGAAAGCTGATATCATCTGACCAGGTGCTGGGGGCTCGGGTGCTCCGCCTGGTGAACTCCCCTTTCTACGGATTCCCGGGCAGGATCTCGTCCATCAGCCATGCCATCATCCTTCTGGGATTCAACGTCATCAAGGGTGTGGTGCTGTCCGCATCGGTCTTTGATCTCATGGAGCGCTCCATGATAGGGCTGTGGGAACATTCTCTGGGAAGCGCCATCGTCTCGGGCACCATCAGCAAGAGCCTCGGTCTGGGCGAACCTGAGGAGATCTCCACGGCAGCCCTGCTCCACGACATAGGCAAGGTCCTGGTGAGGGTTTCCCTGTCAGCCGACTATGACAGGATCGTGGGCGTGGTGAACGCCAGGCAGATATCCTTCCGGGAGGCCGAGCTGGAAGTTCTGGAAGTGGACCATGCAGAGATCGGCCAGTGGCTGTCCCGGGAATGGAACCTCCCGGAAAAGCTGTCGGTGCCCATAGCTGGCCACCATGATCCGGAAGGTGCCGTTCAATTCAAGGACCGGGTTGCGGTGGTCCACATCGCCGACGCCATTGTCCGCGCCTGTGGTGTGGGCAACGGTGGCGATCCATGGGTTGGGCAGATATCCCGCAAGGCCTGGGAGTCCATCGGCATGGACAGTCTCGACTTGAAGGTGCTCATGAAAAGGATCATGGAAAACCTGGAAGAGGTGGAAATGTATCAGCAGGCGCCGGCAGGGGGGTGAAGTGAGGGCTGTTCTCCTTGTACAGGATAGTGCCGATGCACGCATCAGCGAGCTCATCGGTTCTCTGTTCGACTCTTTCCAGATCATCACCGGCAAACAGGATGTCATCTCCCTGATCTACATGGAGCCCCCTGATCTCATCATCATCGAAGGCGGATTCCTCATGGCCGGCGGGCATGGGATCGTTGGGGAATTCAGGAGCAACACCATCTTCGGACACGTACCCATCGTGGCCCTGCTCGACCGCGATGATCTCGAGTCATCTTCATGGCAGGACATTCCCGTCGATGACTACCTTTCTACGGAAGAAACGGATTCGTCCATCACGCGCCGACTCCGGTTCATCGCAAAGAGGGCGGTGCGGGAGCTGGATATGAATCCGCTCACCAGGCTTCCAGGAAACGAGTCCATTATCCGTACCATCCAGGAGATGTTCGATGCCGGAGATGACATCGCAATCGCCTGGGTGGATATCGACAACTTCAAACCCTTCAATGACCGCTACGGCTTTTCCCGGGGTGACGAAATCCTGATGGCTGCCGGCAGGATCATCACGAACGCCGTCAGGGAGATCAACCGGGAGAAGACCTTTGTAGGCCACATCGGCGGCGATGATTTCGTCTTCATTTGTCCGACCGCTCAGGTGCGGCAGCTCTGCGAGGAGGTGATCTCCCGGTTCGACATGGTAATAAGGAACTTCTACAACGACGACGACCTGGCCGAGGGAGGAATCGTTGCAACGGGCCGGGATGGAACCGTGCACAAGTTCCCTCTCACGACCATCACCATTGCGGTGGTGCTCAACGAGGGCGGCAGATACACCCACTACGGCCAGGCATGCCAGGATGCCACGGACATCAAGAAATACCTCAAGGCCCTTGATGGCAGCAACTATATGATCGATCGGAGGACTTTGAAGACGTGATAGACCGATATACCAGGAAACGATTCCAGGAGATCTGGTCGGACGAAAATCGCTATCGGAAATGGCTCGATGTGGAGATCGCCGCATGCGAGGCATGGGCCCACCTTGGGAAAATTCCCAAGAAAAGCCTCCAAACCATAAGAAAAAAGGCTTGTTTCACCGTGGAGCGCATCGAGGAAATCGAGGCTGTAACCCGCCATGACGTCATTGCATTCGTGAGCTGTGTTGCTGAACACGTAGGCGAAGACGCCCGATTCATCCACATGGGACTCACTTCATCAGACGTGCTGGACACGGCATATGCGCTGCTGCTGAAGGAGAGCAGCGAGGTGCTCATCGCAGACATCCTGGGCCTCATGAAGTCGCTGAAGAAGAGGGCCTACGAGTTCAAGGACACCCCGGCCATGGGCAGGTCCCATGGCATCCATGCCGAACCCATCACCTTCGGGCTCAAGTTTGCCCTCTGGTATGCGGAGATGGAACGAAACCTCCACCGGATGAAGAGGGCCATGGATGTTGTTTCCTTCGGCAAGGTATCCGGCGCGGTAGGCACTTATGCCAACGTACCGCCAGAGGTGGAAGCCTATGTGTGCAAGAGGCTCGGACTCAAGCCTGCGCCCATCAGCACCCAGGTACTGCAGCGCGACCGCCACGCCGAATTCTTCTCCACGCTGGCCATCATAGGCGCCACAGCGGAAAAGATCGCCACCGAGATCCGGCACCTTCAGCGCACCGAGGTCCTGGAGGCCATGGAACCCTTCGGCAAGGGACAGAAGGGCTCTTCGGCCATGCCTCACAAGAAGAACCCCATCCTTTCAGAAAATATCACCGGACTTGCCCGGTTGCTGAGGGGATACTGCGTGTCCGCCTTGGAAAACGTGGCCCTCTGGCATGAGCGAGATATCAGCCACAGCAGCGTGGAGCGTGTCATCGGACCTGATGCCACCACGGCACTGGACTTCATGCTGGCAAGGCTAACCGGCATCATAGACGGACTTGTGGTTTTTCCGGAGAATATCAGGAGGAACCTGGAACTCACCCGGGGCCTGTGGCATTCCCAGAACGTGCTCTTGGCCCTGGTGGAGAAGGGCATTGCGCGTGATACGGCCTATGCCTGGGTGCAGCGCAACGCACTGAAGGTCTGGGAGGAAAATGCGGATTTCAAGCAGCTCCTCAAGAGGGACAGGGATATCATGAAAGCCATCGGCAAGGCTGGGATTGATGAACTCTTTGACCTCTCTCACCACCTTTCCCATGTGGATACCATCTTCGAAAGGGTTTTTCATGAATAAGATCGACCAGCTCAAGGCAATCGTCCGGCGCGATGCGGTGAAGTTCGGAAAGTTCATCCTCTCCTCCGGCAAGGAATCGGACCTCTACGTGGACCTTCGCAAGGTGACGCTGAACCCGGTGGGAGCATCCATTATCGGCGAACTCACCTATGGCATCATCAGGGACAGGAGGGTGGATGCCGTGGGGGGTATGTCCATCGGTGCCGACCCAATCGCCACCGCGGTGAGTCTCGCCGCCTATCGCGAGGGTAGAGAGATCATGGCCTTTCTCGTGAGGAAGACCCAGAAGACCCACGGCACCGGAAACGTCATCGAGGGCCCCGTCGGGGCCGGTCTCCGTGCCCTGGTGGTGGAGGATGTCATCACCACGGGCGCCAGCACCATATCGGCCATAGAGCGGGTCAGGGAGGCGGGCATGGTGGTCGAGCTGGTGGTGGCCGTATTCGATCGCTGCGAAGGGGGGCGAGAGGCCATTGAGACCCTTGGTGTCGAGGTTCATTCCCTGCTCACCAGGAACGACCTCTGACCAGGGCGCAGGCCGGGAGAACGATTTCCCGCCGAGAGTTCAAGCCATGAGCACTCCTGCACACATCCTTGCCATCGAGACCTCCTGCGATGAGACGGCCGCTGCTGTGGTGGCCGGCAGTGAGGATATCCTTTCCAGCGTGGTAGCCAGCCAGGTGAAAGACCATGCGGTTTTCGGCGGCGTAGTCCCTGAGATCGCATCGAGAAGACACATCGAGCTCATAGAGCCCGTCGTGAGTGCGGCCTTGCGGCAGGCAGACCTTTCCTTGGGGGACCTGGGCGGTATCGCGGTCACCCAGGGGCCCGGGCTCATCGGCGCACTGCTGGTGGGCATTTCCTATGCCAAGGCCCTGGCCTACGGCCTGGACATACCCATCTGCGGCATCAACCACCTGGAAGGACACCTGTGCGCCGCCAGGATCGGTGCCGAACTGGCCTACCCCCATATGGGCATGGTGGTCTCGGGTGGGCACACGTCTCTCTATGTCGTTCGGAGCGAAACCGATATCACCCAGATAGGGCAGACCATAGACGATGCAGCCGGTGAAGCCTTCGACAAGGTGGCCAAGCTCCTGAACCTGGGATATCCCGGAGGAGTTATCATCGAGCAGGTCTCCCGTGGTGTTGATCATCTTGCCCTGGATCTGCCCCGCCCCATGATGAACGACGACACCTTCGACTTCAGCTTCTCAGGCCTGAAGACCGCTGTGCTGACCCTCGTCCAGAAATCAGGGATCTTCGAGGAACCCGATCTCAGATTCTCCGGGCTCCCGGAGGCAAAGAAGCCGAGGCCAGGCAAAGAACACCTCATACCTGTCATCGCTGCCGCCTTTCAGGCTGCCGTGGTGGACGTTCTCGTGACCAAGGCCCTCAGGGCTGTCAGGGAATACGGGATGGGAATGCTGGTGGTGTCCGGCGGAGTCGCGAGCAACACGGCCCTGCGGGAGGCATTGAAGGGAAAGACCTCCGAAGAGGGCATCCGGCTCGTCATCCCTGATCGAAAATACTGTACCGACAACGCGGCCATGATCGGGATCGCAAGCATAAGGCACTTCATGGATGGCCGCCATGCGGACCTGGACATGAACGCCGTGTCGCGATGGTCATCCATTACGGGGAAACACTGATTGAACTCCTCGAAGGGTCAACCAGAGAAGACATGAAGCCAAAGCGCTCACTGGGGCAGAACTTCCTCAACAACATCGGCATTGCACAGAAGATGGCATCCCTGGCAGAGATCGGTCCGGGTGACATTGTCGTGGAGGTGGGGCCGGGCAAGGGTATGCTGACAAGAGTCCTTCTCGGTCATGCATCCAGGGTCATTGCCGTCGAAAAGGACGACCTTCTCTATGGACACCTCAAACATGCCTTCGGAGACCGAGATGATTTTTCCCTGAATCATCAAGACATCATGGCGGCCGATCTATCCCTGTTGATCCCCGACGGGGCAAAGATCGTAGCGAACCTGCCGTACAACATCGGCACTCCGTTCATTATCCGTCTCGTGGACCACGCATGCCGAATCGCCTCGGTGGTGGTCATGCTCCAGAAGGAAGTGGCTCTGAGGATCTGCGCCCGCACGGGAGACAGGGAGTATTCCGCCCTGAGCGTCATCGTCTCCGCCGGATTCGATGCATCAGCCGGATTCATCGTGGGCCCCAACAATTTCTTTCCCCGGCCCAGGGTGGATTCACAGGTGATAAGGCTGGCTCCCAAGACATCCCCCATACCACGCGATGACCTGGGACTCTTCAGAACCGTTGTCACCTGCGCCTTTCATCAGAGGAGAAAGGTGCTCAGGAATTCCCTTGTTCATCTGCCTGGCATTGATCATGATCTGCTTGCAGGGCTTGCTCGGGAAGCATCCATCGACCTTCATCGGCGCCCCCAGGAGATCTCTCCCGAGCAGTACCACCTCTTCAGCAAAGGGTATGGAAGACATCGTACAAGGCACTTCCCTGAGTGATCCTCCCTGATTCGGGGAATGCCCCGGTCCGGTTACAATCCGGATACCACCGATTGTAATACAGATTACAGGCTCGAAATCCGTGTAACCGCCAATATAAAGTCCATCCTTGCATAATGTTCATTTAATTCTCTGTTTTTATATTGCTTTTTGTTTTCTCTATCCATGTCAATGGATTGGCATCCCGCTTGCCTTAGTTCCCGCAGGTCGAAAGATCTGGGGGGTATAAGGTGAAAGACTTCAGAAACATCCTACCATCGGTTCTGGTTTTCGTCCTGTGCGCCATCGCCCTTCATGCAGCCGACTACCGCACGGACGAGGTCATCGTGAAATTCAAATCCAAGGGTCCTCTGGCCGCTTCAGCTCTATCCATTTCAGAAGAGCGTCCCATGGTCCTCGCCGTGGACAATACGGACAAGGCCATAAAGGAGCTCGAGGAAAGCGGTGAGGTAGAATACGCTGAACCCAACTACATCATCGAGGCTGAGTCGGTTCCGGATGACTGGCCATACGCCGGACAATGGAGCCAGCTCGACATAGAAGATGCCTGGGACCTCCTTGCCCAGTGTCAGCCCGGACCAGAGGTCGTCATCGCGGTCATCGATTCGGGTGTGGATGGAGGTCACCCGGAACTCCAAGGCATTCTCATCGACGGTTATGACTTTGCCAGCAACGACGGCATTCCCGAAGACAACTCCGGTCACGGCACCAAGGTGTGCGGGGTCCTCGGGGCCGCGGGAAACAACGGCAGCGGCATCGCAGGCGTGGCCTGGGATGTGGACATAGCCGTCATGCCGGTCAAGTTCATGGACAAGAACAGCGATGGAAAAACCACCGGCAATCTATCGGATGCCATAGAATCCATCTATTTTGCCGTCGACCACGGCGCGCAGATCATCAATGCGAGCTGGGGATTTTATGACTATTCAAGGGCCCTGCAGGATGCATTTGCCTATGCGCAGAGCAAGGGAGTCCTGATCGTAGCCTCCGCCGGGAACAAGGGGCAGAACAATGATCTGAACGACCACTATCCCTCGAATTATCCCCTCGAGAATATCATAGCTGTGGCGGCGATAGACACCACCGGCACCCTGGCGACCTTTTCCAACTACGGACCGAAGAATGTCGATATCGCAGCCCCGGGGGTCGGCATCACCACCACCACGATGAATGGCGGCTATGTGGCCTGGGTTTCGGGCACGTCATTTGCCACACCCTTTGTGACGGGGATTGCAGCAATGGTTCTCTCTCAGACGCCCGAGATCGATTATGTTTCGCTACGGCAGATCATCATCCTCTCGGCAGGCCAAACCCCGAGCGCCGGCTCGAATGCCATTGCAAGCGGCGGCTGTGTAAATGCATATCAGGCCCTCATCTTCGAAGAAGGTTCTGTTGACGCCACAAAAGACATCCCGTCAGGAGTAGACCCTACACAGGATGCGGGTACCGCCTACACAGCTGCCCACGGTTCAGCCTCTGGCGGAGGGTGTCTGATCGGGACATCCCAAGCATCGTCTCTCCCCTTCACAATGGTACCCGTCATGATCTCGATAGTCTTGTTCCGGATCCATTGGAGGAAGGATCTGGAATAGCCTATACCCCCAGCCCCCCCGCAAGGGGGGGCAACCCCATGAAAAAGTGGGGGCCTTGCACAGTGTGCAAGGCCCCCAGATTTCTTCATCGATGGGAGAAACCTCTCAGGGCAGGCCCTTTCTAGACCGCTTCAATGGCCAGGGCCATCCCCATGCCGCCGCCGATGCACAGGGATGCCATGCCGAGGCCCACACCGCGCCTCTTCATCTCGTTTGCAAGGGCCAGGACGATACGGGCACCGGTGCATCCGATGGGATGGCCGATGGATATGCCCGATCCGTTCAAATTGGTGATGGACCAGTCCATGTTCAGTTCTCGCATGCAGGCAATGGCCTGAGATGCGAACGCCTCGTTCACCTCGAAAAGGCCGTAGTCCTTCACCGAGGTCTTGGTGATCCGCAGGAGCTTTCTCACCGCAGGGATCGGTCCGAGACCCATGTAGGAGGGATCGACACCGCCTGAGGCATATCCTTTGACCCGGGCAAGGGGCTTGAGTCCAAGTTCTTTTGCCTTGCCCTCGCTCATGATGAGCAGCGCGGCCGCTGCATCGTTGATGCCGGATGCGTTGCCGGCCGTGACCGTCCCGTCTTTCTTGAACACGGTGGCCAGTTTGCCCATCTTCTCCAGGGTGGTGTCCATGGGGCGTTCATCGGTTTCAAAGCTTAGAGGATCTCCCTTCTTCTGGGGTATCTTCACCGGAACGATCTCATCCTTGAGTATCCCGGAGCTGATGGCGGCCCTGGCGCGGTTATGGCTGTCCAGGCTCATCCTGTCCTGTTCCTCCCGGGTGATTCCATATTTCGCGGCGATGTTCTCGGCCGTTATTCCCATGTGATATCCGTAGAAGATCTCATAGAGACCGTCAAATACCATGAGGTCCATGGTCTGCCCGAAGGGCATGTCCATGCGGTAGCCCCAGCGGGCCCTGGGCAGGGCAATGGGTACGTCGCTCATGTTCTCCATGCCTCCTGCAATGACCACCTCGTTGTCGCCGGCCTTGATGGATGCGGCTGCCAGCGCGATAGCCTTCATGCCAGATGCGCACACCTTGTTGATGGTAAAAGCAGAGGTCTCCTTGGGCAGCCCCGCACGGATCATGGCCTGCCTTCCGGGATTCTGGCCCTGGCCCGAGGTGAGCACATTGCCCATGATGACCTCATCCACCATGATCTTCTGGAGATCCTTGGGCCAGTTCATATACTTCTCTTCAACCGCGCTGAGTCCGGCGTCTTTGAAGGTGTCAGGCGTATCCTTCCTGATTGATGCGGATACATCCGGGGCAAGACCGTTTCTGAGAAGGACTTCCCGTATCACAAGAGCACCAAGATCCTTGGCAGGGACATCCTTGAGTGATCCGCCGAATGAGCCAACGGCTGTCCTCACTCCGCCAACTATAACCACGTTCGACATAGAGCTTCCTCCTGAAGGTTTAGTCTGTCTTTTCCTGGGGGAAAAATGTACTCGGGCACTATATCATCATATTGAGGAGGATGGAATAACCCAGCTGTTGAAACCCATCCACGGCCTTGATAAAATCGTGCCCCCAGTGTACAAACGCTGCATGGAGCTTGACTACGAGGCCCTGTTGAACCGCTATGCCATCGTCCTGCTCGACAGCAAGGGGCTTTCCCGGGAGACATACAGGGCATACCTTGGCGACATCTCCGGCCTCATCGCCTTCATCCATGAGCGTCAGTCAGGCATCCCCGACCGCCGCATGGTGCGCTCGTACATGCTCTCCCTGGTCTCGCGCTACAGCCGGACATCCGTAAACCGCAAACTGAGCGCCATAAGGGGCTTCTTCGACTTCGTGATGCGCCAGGACGATCTTACCCTGAATCCCTTCGGCCATGTCCGTTCACTGAAGCGCGGCCGGGTTCTTCCGAAATTCCTGAGCCATGACGAGGTTTTTGACCTCATTGATACGGTGACCGACCCCCGGGACAGGGCCATTCTCGAGCTGCTCTATTCAACGGGCATTCGGGTCGGCGAGGCCGAGGCCATGAAGTGCTGCGACATCGATATGCACAAGGGCTTCATCCTCGTCACCGGAAAAGGATCCAAGCAGCGCCATGTCCCCGTGGGCAGACGAGCCCTGGTTGCAATACAAGGTTATCTGGGAGCACGGGGGATCGACGACCCCATCTATTGCACCGAATCCCTTTTCCTGGGCAGGAGGGGTGGCCCCCTCGGGTCCCGTGGGATGCGCAGGGTCATCTACCAGTGGTCCCTGCAAGCGGGACTTGCCAAGCAGGTGAGCCCCCATGTCATCAGGCACACCTTTGCAAGCCATTTGCTGGATGCGGGAGCCGACCTCAGGTCGATCCAGGAGATGCTCGGCCATGCTAGCCTGTCGACCACCCAGTGCTATACCCATTTGAATGTGGACAAACTCATGGATGTATACGATAAAGCTCATCCGAGGGCAAAGGAGGGATGATGGAGATCCACGGGACCACCATACTGTGCGTGCGTCGGAATGGACAGGTTGTCCTGGCGGGTGACGGCCAGGTCACCATGAACAACGTCATCCTCAAGGCCACGGCAAAGAAGGTGCGGAAGCTGCACGAGAACAAGATCCTCGCTGGGTTTGCAGGATCGACATCGGATGCCTTCACCCTGTTCGAACGGTTCGAGGAGAAGCTCAAGGAATACCGCGGCAATCTCACCAGGGCTGCGGTTGAAATGGGCAAGGACTGGAGGACCGATCGGATCCTCAGAAGGCTGGATGCCCTCATGGTTGTTGCAGATTCCTCCAAGACCTTCATCCTTTCAGGGTCAGGCGATGTGGTGGAGCCTGATGATGATGTCTGCGGCATCGGTTCGGGCGGACATTTCGCCATGGCAGCGGCCAAGGCGCTGCTCAAGCATACAGTCCTCTCCGCACGGGAGATCGCTGAAAAGTCCATGGAAATCGCCTCAGATATCTGCATCTATACCAACAAATCCATACACTACGAGGAGCTGTGATGGGCAGCCTCACCCCCAAACAGATCGTTGCAGAGCTTGACCGTTACATCGTCGGTCAGGACAAGGCCAAACGAGCAGTGGCCATTGCCCTTCGAAACCGTTGGAGACGCCAGAATGTGGACCCTGACATGCAGAATGAGATCTATCCGAAAAACATCATCCTCATCGGCCCCACGGGAGTAGGCAAGACAGAGATCGCTCGCAGACTCGCGAAGCTCGCTGGCGCCCCCTTCATCAAGGTGGAGGCCTCCAAATTCACCGAGGTTGGGTATGTGGGCAGGGACGTTGAGTCCATCATCCGCGACCTCATGCGTCTGGGAATCCAGCTGGTGCAAGCCGAAGAAAGCGACAAGGTCAGGTCGAAGGCCATCGAGGCCGCAAAGGAGCGGGTCCTTGACCATCTCCTGCCCCCCCAGAAGGATGCGGAGCTTCATACCGAAAGCAGGGACAAGCTCAGGAAAATGCTCGAGGAAGGCGCCCTGGACGACCGGTCCATCGAAGTGGAGTTCCGCGAAACGCAGATGCCCACCATCGAAGTCTTCTCGGGCCAGGGCCTGGAAGAGATGGGCATCGATTTCAAGGAGATGTTTTCTTCCTTCCTGCCGAAACGGACAAGGCGCCGCCGCATGACCGTCAAGGAGGCCATGGAATTCATCACCGGCCAGGAGATCTCACGCCTCATCGACATGGACAAGGTGACCCAGGAGGCCCGGCACCGTGTGGAGAACACGGGTATCGTGTTCATCGACGAACTCGACAAGATCGCGGGCAGGGAGGCCGGGAGAGGCCCTGACGTATCCCGCGAAGGAGTCCAGAGGGACCTGCTGCCCATCGTTGAGGGGACGACGGTGAACACCAAATTCGGCCCTGTGAACACTGACCATATCCTGTTCATCGGCGCCGGGGCCTTCCACGTGAGCAAGCCCGCAGACCTCATCCCGGAAATGCAGGGCCGCTTCCCCATCCGAGAGGAACTGAACCCCCTGACCAGGGACGATTTCATCCGCATCCTTCTCGAGCCCAGGAACGCCCTCATCAAGCAGTATAAGGCCCTGCTCGCCACCGAGGGCCTGGATCTTGTCTTCAGCGATGACGCGGTCGTCGAGATCGCCGCTATCGCCCAATACATCAACGAACACACGGAAAACATCGGCGCCCGAAGGCTCCATACGGTGCTGGAGAAGCTGCTGGAAGACATCTCCTTCGCATCGAACGAGATGACCGGGATGGTGACCGTCGATGGGGCCTACGTGAAGGAACGCCTGGAGCCCATCATGAGCCGTGAGGATCTGAGCAGATACATCCTGTGAGAAGCCACGATGAACGATCGGCGGATTCACACCGTCACCCTGAGCTCGGCGAAGGGTTTTCCGCTGCGAAAGCATGCGGTATATGATACAACCGTGCCGAAAGGACGCACATGATACCGAAGGGACGATTCATCAGCGAGATCGGGGAAGGTGACCGCATCAAGGCGGTTTTCCTGATCTCCGAACGCAGGCTGCTCACTGCCCGCAACGGCAAGCCCTATGGCAAGGTGACCATCTCGGACAAGACCGGAGAGATGCTCGGCCTGATCTGGGAAGACGCCCAAGAGCAGATTTCAGGCATCACACCGGGTGATGTCGTGGGCATACGGGCCACTGCCGAATCCTATGAAAGCAGACTGCAGCTCCGGATCGAGAAGATCACCAAGCTCTCGGAGAAGGACGTGGATATCGCAAGCCTGGTGCCTACGACCTCCCGGGACATGGCTTCCATGATGGCGGAGTTCGAACAGGCTGTCTCCAGCATAAAGAACACCCACCTGCATACGCTCATCGAAAGGATCTTCGACCGGGAAGGCGTCCGGGAGGGGTTCATGAAGGCCCCGGCAGCCAAGGGCATCCATCACAACTACGTGGGCGGCCTCCTGGAACACACCCTGTTCGTGCTCAAGGCCATCGACTCCCTGCTTCCCGTCTACATACACGTTGGGCTCAACCGTGACATGCTCTTCGCCGGCGCCATCCTACACGATCTCGGCAAGATATACGAATACTCGTGCGACAAGGTCATCGACATCACCCCGGTGGGAAGGCTCTTGGGGCACATCTATCTTTCGGCCCACATGGTGGACCAGGAGGCTGGCGGCATCGAGGGCTTCCCCGAGGAGCTCAAGCTCCAGCTCCTCCATATGATCCTGGGGCACCACGGCCAGCTGGAGTTCGGCTCACCCAAGCTGCCCATGACCAAGGAGGCCATCTTCCTCCATATGATGGACGACCTCGATGCCAAGCTGACCGGCATCTGCTCCATAATAGAAGCGACGCCCGAGGATGAGAACTTCACCGCCTTCTCGAGCGTCTATAACCGTCACCTCTACAACCGCAGCTATCGGGACGAGGATTGAGCAGGACCTCAAACGGTATTTTTTTGAAAAACAAGACCCCCGGGGTTCAAGTCTCAGTACATCTCGGGTTGCCATTGGCTCCCTGGATCTCCGGCACGAAAAGCAAACGGACCGCCT
>JALOOZ010000248.1 GCA_025454155.1 Thermodesulfobacteriota bacterium | reverse complement strand
AAGGCCACCATCCGCTACGAATTCGCCTACGACGGCGGCGGACTGGCCAAGGGCGGTGTGGGGACGATCTTCGTCAATGACAATAAGGTCGCCGAGGGGCGGATCGAGCGAACGCAGCCCATGGCGTTTTCGGGTGACGAGGGCGCTGACGTCGGCAAGGATGGAGAGACGCCGGTCACCGAGGACTACGGCATTGCGGCGCCCTACAGATTCACCGGCAGGATCCACAAGGTCACCATTGACGTGAAGGAAATGAAGCAGGCCGACAAGGCCGAGGAGAGCAGGCTCCGCGCGGAAGCCGCTCACAGGAAGGCCATGTCGGACTGAGCGGTGCTCCACGCGAATGCATGTCTGATTTCCACCCGTCATACCGGCATTTTTAGCCGGTATCCAGGAAGTTCTTCTGGATTCCGGCCAGGAGCATGCCCGAATGACGGTTTTCCATGATGCCCACAATATTCTGGGGAGCTGCCCTTAGGATGTGCACCACCGTGTCAAAGTCCACCATCGTTGTCTTGCTGGTCTTGGGAGTGAGTGTTCTCTGTTTTCGCGATCTGGCCCCGTCTTCCGCCTTCGGGTCTGAGCCCCGGCGGAACGCGGATGCCAGGGGTTATGCTGGCTCCCAGAGCTGCCGGGAGTGCCACGAGCGGTTCTACCAGCTCTGGTCCACCTCCTTCCACGGGCTTGCCATGCAGCCATACAGCGACGCACTGTCACAGGAGAAGCTCACCCCGCAGAAGGAAGACGTGGTCGTCGGCTCGTATCGCTACAGGGCCGAGATCGGCAGGGGGCAGGGCTGGGTCCTTGAAAGGGGCCCCAAGGGGACAAAGAAGTACCGGATGGAGCATGCGCTCGGGGGCAAGAACGTCTTCTACTTTCTCACCCCATTGGAAAGGGGGAGACTCCAGACCCTTCCCGTCGCCTACGATCTAAACAGGAAAGAGTGGATTGACATGGCGGCGAGCGGCGTGCGTCATTTCCCGGGCGATCAGCGCCCTGACGAGCCCTTCAACTGGAAGGAATGGCCTTACACCTTCAACACCGCCTGCCACGGCTGCCACGTGAGCCAGCTCTCCACCAACTACGATCTCAGGACCGACACGTATCACACCGTCTGGGCGGAGCCGGGAATCAACTGCGAGACCTGCCATGGCCCGTCCGCCGAGCACAACCGGATTGCCCGGGAAACACCCAAGGGGCAGCCGCTTTCCGACCCGAAAATCATCAGCACCAAGACCATGACCACGGAACAGCGCAATCACCTCTGTGCTTCATGCCATGCCAAGACAACCGCTCCCCTGACCCTGTCGTACCCCCCGGGGGGGAGGTTCTTCGACCACTTCGACCTGGTCACCCTCGAAAACCCGGACTATTACCCGGACGGTCGCGACCTGGGAGAGAACTACACGTACACCTCGTGGCTCATGAGCCCCTGCGTCGGGGAAGCTCGACTGCATGCACTGCCACACCTCCAGCGGCCGCTACCGGTTCAAAAAGCCCGAAGACGCCAACAAGGCCTGCCTCCCGTGCCATGAGGAACGGGTGAACAGCGCCCCGGCCCACACTCGCCATGAGGCAGGGAGCGCCGGGAACAGGTGTGTCTCGTGTCACATGCCCATGACCTCTTTCGCCCGCATGAACCGGAGCGACCACTCCATGCTGCCGCCGGTTCCAGCGGCGACGATGGCCTACCATTCGCCGAATGCCTGCAACCTCTGCCACACCGACAAAGAGGCGGCCTGGGCTGACAGGCAGGTTCGGGAGTGGCGGCCCCGCGACTACCAGGCCCCTCTGCTCCACCGGGCGAGTCTCATCGATGCGGCAAGAAAGAGGGACTGGGGAAGGCTGGAGGAGATGCTTCAGTACATTGCGGGCACGGATCGGGACGAGGTGTTTGCCGCATCCCTCATCCGCCTGATCCCGCCGAACTCGGATCCCAAAATCGCTCAGACACTGCTCAAGGCGGCGGGTGACCCGTCCCCCCTGGTCCGTGCCGCTGCCGTGGAGTCCCTGGCGATGATCCCATCGCAACAGAGCCTGCGGGCCATCATCGGGGCAACTGCAGATGAGTTCCGGCTCGTCCGCATCCGGGCAGCAGCGGCCCTGTCCGCCTATCCCGATGTGAGGGTGGGCGGGGAGTACGGGGAGAGAATCAGGAAAGCCGACCAGGAGCACCTCGCATCCCTTATGGCGCGGCCGGACCAGTGGTCTTCCCACTACAACCTGGGGAACTATCATCTCAACCGCGGGGAACTCAAAGAGGCCGTCTCCTCCTATGACCGGGCTCTCGGGATCGAACCCCGTGCCGTCATGGTCATGGTGAACGCCTCCATCGCACACTCGCGGATGGGGGAAGCCGGCAAGGCTGAAAAGTCCCTCCAGGAGGCCCTCAAGACCTCACCGGAGAATGCCGCGGCCCTTTTCAACATGGGGCTTCTCAAGGCGGAACTGAACGACCCGAAGCAGGCGGAAAGTTATCTCAGGGCCGCTCTGAAGTACGATCCGCAGATGGCCCAGGCTGCATATAACCTCTGCATCATTACCTCAAAAGACCGGATCAACGACGCCGTGGCCTGGTGCCGTAAGGCAACCGAGCTCAGCCCCCAGAACCCCGAATACTCTTATACGCTTGCTTTCTATCTCAAACAGCAGGGTGAAAGGGACGAGGCGGTAAATCTATTGAAGGCAATCATTGAAAAGCACCCGGGCTACAGGGATGCCGTGATGCTTCTCGGGGAAATATCGCAAACGGAGAGAAGGCCATAGAATGGATTCAGGGAAGTGGCCTGCATGGTTTTTCAAGCAAAGGAATCGGCAGTGAGCAAGTCCCCGTAAGGAGGGGAGTCGAGCGGGACCATACGTCAGAGGGCTCTTGTTGATGTACCTGCCGTAACGAGATGGATGCAACGGATTTCAACGAAGAACAACACTTCAACGAGGAGCAGGACATGAAGTCGAGAATCCAACATGTGCTTGCCGCAATCATTGTCAGTCTGGCTTTCATGCTCTGCCCGGCATTTGCGGCGGACAAGAAGCCCAACATCCTGGTGATCTGGGGCGACGACATCGGCCAGTTCAACATCAGCGCCTACAACATGGGCATGATGGGCTACAAGACGCCGAACATCGACAGCATCGCCAAGGAAGGTGCCGTGTTCACCGACTGGTACGGCCAGCAGAGCTGCACCGCCGGCCGCGCCGCGTTCATCACGGGGCAGTCGCCGATCCGCACCGGGCTCACCAAGGTCGGTCTGCC
>JALOOZ010000145.1 GCA_025454155.1 Thermodesulfobacteriota bacterium | reverse complement strand
CACCTCGATGATGTCCTCGATGCCGTTCGATCCGAGCTTCACCGGCACGCCCACGAAGAGCCCGCTGATGCCGTACTCTCCCCGGAGGTAGGCGGAGCAGGGCATGATCTTCTTCTTGTCCTTGAGGATCGCCTCGCACATCTCCTTCACCGCGCAGGCCGGGGCATAATATGCGCTGCCAACCTTGAGCAGGCCCACGATCTCGGATCCGCCGTTGCGGGTCCGCTCCATGATGGCCTCCAGGCGTTCAGGACTCATGAGCTCGGTGACCGGTATGCCCGCCACGCAGGTATACCGCGGAAGCGGCACCATGGTGTCTCCGTGCCCGCCCAGCACGAAGGCGCAGACGTTCTCCACTGACACGTTCAGCTCCAGGGCGATGAAGGCCGCGAACCGGGACGAATCGAGGACCCCGGCCATGCCGATCACCCTGTTCCGGGGAAATCCGCTGACCTCCATGGCCACGTGGCACATGGCGTCCAGCGGGTTGGTCACGAGTATCAGGATCGCCTCCGGTGCCAGGGTCGCTATCTTCTCCACCAGGCCCCCGACCACGTCCCGGTTGGTGGTCAGCAGGTCGTCCCTGCTCATGCCCGGCCTCCTGGCAATGCCGGCCGAGATCACCACTATGTCCGATCCCTTCACCTCGTGTAAGTCGTTGGTGAAGCCCGTTATGCTGCTGTGGTGTTTCTCCAGCGGTGCGGCCTCGGCCATGTCCAGGGCCTTGCCCGCGGACATGCCCTCGTGAACCCCGCCGATGAGCACGATGTCTGCAAGGTCAAGCTCGGCCAGTCGCATGGCCGCGGTGGCGCCCACGTTGCCGGCGCCGATGAACGATACCTTCCTTCTCATGTTCTGCCTCCTTTCGCGGCATCGAAAAAATCCGGAGAAGATGCTTCTCGAATGCACATGATCCGTCCATATCTCCATGGGTCCGGCTTCCCCGAGGGAACTTGCGAGCGAGGCAGCTACCGGTCCCAGAAAGGACAATTTTTCTTGCGCTCCCCTGAACGAGGGCCATGGTCCTCACATCCCCCTGAAACGGGGCTCTCTCTTCTCCAGGAACGCCCCGAAACCCTCGACGATGTCCTCGCTCTTCATGAGGACCTCGAGCACGTATGACTCGTAATCCAGGGCCTGCGGCAGGTCCCATTTCCCGAAGTTCTGCAGACCCCTCTTGGCGAAGGATATTGGCAGGGGCGCGTTGCGTGCGATGGTGCGGGCCAGGTCCATGGTCTCCCGCTGGAGATCCTCCTGGGGGACGACCCGGTTGACGAGCCCTATGCGCAGCGCCTCGTCGGCGCCGACGGTATGCGCGGTGAAGATGAGCTCGCACGCCTTCGCGTATCCAACCAGGCGCGGGAGGAAGTAGATGCCGCCCCAGTCCGGGTGCACCCCTCTCTTTGTGAAGATCTGGCTGAATCTGGCCTTTTCGCTCGCCATCCTGATGTCACACGCCAGCGCCAGATTGCAGCCGCCTCCCGCAGCGATGCCGTTCACCGAAGCGATAACCGGTTTCTCCATCCGGTTGATCGCAAGCACTGCTTTGCACATGGCATGCCTCTCGCTGGATATCGTCGGTGAAAGTGCCTGAGTGGAACCTGATGCAAATTCTTCGATGTCTCCGCCGGTACAGAAGGCCTTTCCTGCCCCGGTGATCACCACAACCCGGACATCCCCATCAACAGAAACACCTTCGAGGACCTCCACGATCTCCTGGCGCATCATGCCCCCGAAGGCGTTCATCCTTTCGGGCCTGTTCAGGGTGATGAGGGCCACATGGTCACTCACGTCGAGCAGGACGTGCTCACGGTTCATGGTCTCACCCCCGAGGTCATGGCGGCCATGGTATCCACAAGGGACCGAACCCCGTCCACCATCCCTGCCAGCAGGTCCTCCACCGGCACTATGGCGTCCACGAGCCCCGCCACCTGGCCGCAGGGCATCACCGCGGTGTCCTTGTTCCCGTGGTCGCCCACGTAATGGGCGTCTCCCTGGGCGGCCATGGCCCTGTCCGCTTCGGCCCCGTCCATGCCCGCCACGCGGGCGGTGACGGCGTTTTTCAGCACGCGTATGGGCATGGCCTGGCTGCCGAGCACCACGGTTGAGCTGCCCGTGGCCGAGCACAGCGAATCCTTGAAGAACTGGGGTACAGGGCACTCCCGCGTGGCCACGAGCCTGGTCCCTATCTCCACCCCCTCGGCACCCAGGACCAGGGCTGCCAGCATGCCCCGGGCGTCGCCGATCCCTCCCGAGGCGATGACGGGTATCCCCAGAGCACGGGCGAGCACGGGGATCAGGCAGAAGGTGGTGACGGCGTCCCTGCCCACATGGCCACCCGCCTCGAACCCCATGGCTACCACGGCATCGACGCCGGTGGAGGCGGCCTTCCGGGCCATGTCGAGGCCGGAGACCTTGTGGATCACGGTCAGCCCGGCCGCCTTGATCCTGTCCATCATCTTTGCCGGGCTGCCCGCCGAGGTGTACACGGTCTTCACCCCCATGTCGATGGCGACCTCCAGGGCTTCGGCGGCGTTGGGACGGTATACCGGTATGTTCACGCCCACGGGCTTCCCCGTCAGGGTCCGCGCAGTGCGCAGCTCCTTTTCGAGCTCCGCTCTTGTCAGACCGGAGGCGGCGATGACCCCGAACCCGCCGGCATTGGACACGCTGGCGGCCATCCTGCCCAGGGTGATGAGCCTCATGGGGCCCGAGACGATGGGGAATTCGCACCCCAGCAGTGCGGTAATCCGGTTCTTCCAGGTCTCCCTCATCATGCACGTCCGTATTTCGCCTTGAGCTCCGCCTTCCTGATCTTCATGGTGGCGGTCAACGGCAGCTCGGTCATGAACTTGATGCTGGCCGGATACTTGTATCTGGCCACCTTGTCCTTGAGGAACTCGAGGACCTCGTTTTCCGTCAGGCTCTCGTTGGGCGCGGGCACGATGAAGGCCATGCCCGCCTCGCCCCACTTCTCGTCGGGGACCCCGATGATGGCGGCCATGGAGACCTTGGGGTGGGTCACCAGCACCTTCTCGATCTCGGCGGGGTAGACGTTCTCCCCGCCGCTGCGGTACATGTCCTTGGCCCGGTCCACCATGTAGAAGTAGCCCTCCTCGTCGATGTACCCCAGGTCGCCGGTGTGGAGGACCCCCCCGTTGGATATGGCCCTGGCCGTCGCCTCGGGCATGTTCCAGTACCCGCTCATGACCGTGGGCCCCTTGGCGCAGATCTCGCCGATCTCTCCGGGGGGAAGCCTCCTGCCATTGCCGTCGGCGATCCAGATCTCGGTGAAGAATCCGGGCTTGCCGATGGAGCCCAGCTTGCGCTGGATGTCGTTCCGGGGCAGGAGCATCATGGCGGAGTTCTCCGTCTGGCCGAAGCCCTGCTGCATGAAGAGGTTGCGCTTGGCAAGCTCCTCGAAGAGGGAGGGCGGCGTCCGTTCTCCCCCGCCCACCACGCACCGCACCGAGCTCACGTCGATGCTGTCGAGCTTCCCCGTGTCCAGTATCATGCGCCACATGGTGGTCAGGGCGAACACGATGGTGCCCTTGTACCGCTGGATGTCCTCGGCGAACTCTTCTGCGTCGAACCCCCGGCGCATGATCAGGGTCATGCCCCCGCACAGAGCAGGGGTGGCAACGATGAAGAGGCCCCCGGAGTGGAAGAGCGGCATCTGGGCGATGATGATGTCCTCCTGGCAGCCGTCCACGTAGATGCCCACCTGGAAGTTCTTGAAATAGGTCTGGAGATGGGAGACCACGGCGCCCTTCGGATCGCCGGTCACCCCGGACGTGTAGAGAATGGCCAGGGGATCGTCAAGCCCCACCGGTTCCGTCACCTCCGGTTCCCCGGGTGGCTGGTCCTGCACGAGTTCGTGATAGTCCTCCGCCCATTCCGGGCATCGGGGAAGCTCGAACCCGGAGGGCATGGTGCTTCCGCTCTTGACGAACACGAACTTGTCATGTTCCACCTTGAGCTTGCCCCTGATGAGGTCAACACTCCCCAGGAAGGAATCGTGGAAGACCAGGAGGCGCACGCTGCAGTTGTTGAGCTGATACTCCAGCTCGGGACCGGCCAGCCGCCAGTTGAGCGGGACCAGGATCGCCCCGATCTTGGCGCAGGCGAGATACGTCTCGAGGAACTCCACACAGTTGAGCAGCAGGAGGGCAACCCGGTCCCCCTTCCTGATGCCCTTCTTCTCCAGCATGTGCACGGCCTTGTTGGCCCGCTCATTGAGCTCCCGGTAGGTGACGGGGACGTCTTCAAAGATGATGGCCGTCCTGTCCGGTGTCAGCATTGCACGCTTGTATGAAATGTAACCGATGTTCCACTCGATAGACATGGCACCGTCTCCTTCCTCTGGTGATCTTTGCTCCGGACCCGGGTCTCTCTGATGTCACTTCCCGGTGAACCGGGGCTTCCTCTTCTCGAAGAATGCGACCTGACCCTCCTTGAGGTCGTCGCTGTTGAAGGCCTCTCCGATGAGCTTCTCCGCTTCTCTCATCTGCTCTTCAGTGAGTCTCGTCCGCTCCTGAAACATGGCCATGATCCTCTTGGTCCCCTTGAGAGACAGGGGTGCATTCTGTGCGATCTCGGCGGCATGCCCGTAGGTGACGGAGACGAGCTCCCCTTCGGGGACAAGCCGGTCCACCAGGCCCATCTCGAGGGCCTCCCGCCCCTGATAGGTCCTGCCGGTGAAGAAGATCTCCCGGCAGCGGGCCATGCCCGTCACTTCGATGAACTGCCTGAGCCCTTCCGGGTGATAGACGAGGCCGAGCCTGGCCGGCGGCATGCCCACCCTCACGTCCTCGACGGCTATGCGCATGTCGCAGCACATGGCCATGTTGAGCCCGGCCCCGAAGGCGTAACCGTTGAGCATGGCGATGGTGGGGTACGGGTAGCCTGCCACCGTGTTCATGGCGAACTCCAGTGGGTTGCTCGTCTTCATGAGTTCCGCGAGCTCCGGAGTCATCTCAGTAGGGATGGCCGCGATGTCGTAGCCCGAGGAGAAGGCCTTGCCGCTGCCTCCGGTGATGACCAGACAGCGGACATCGTCCGAAGCCGCCCACTCGGAAAGCCGCTGGTGGATGAGCAGGAGCAGCTCTGGCGACAGGGCGTTCTTCCGCTCTGGCCTGTTCAACGTGATGGTGCCGATGCCGCCTCGCGCTTCAGTCAGCAGGATCGCATGCTCGCTCATGGAATCTCTCTTCCTTTCAGACACCCTGCCCCAGGTCAAGGATAGGTCTGACTTCAACGATATCGAACCGCACCAGGTGCTTGAGCATGTCGGCCGCTGCTCCGATGCGCTTCCTGATCTCGGCCCGGAAGGCATCCGCTCTCTCGCCTTCGTCCTCCACGCTATGTACCTTCAGATAGAGCCTGCAGCCCTCGCTGGCGAGCCCTGTCTTGCCGTGCATGGTGACCATGCATGCCGCATGCGGATTTGACCTGAGGTTCTCGTAGGACCGGTTGTCACCCAGCATGACCATGACGCCGTCCTCGCCGACCAGCCGGAGGGATCCGAACATGGCGATGTTCACCTTGCCGGACGGATCCGCGGTGGCGATCACATTGCACCTTCCCTCCTGTTCCAGATATCCCCTGACGGTTTCGCTCACCTTCATCCGTCCCCTCCAATATTCATTGATATTCTGTACATGCATCTCCCCGCACATAACCGGGTTCGGCGGCAAGGCCTTTCACCGGTGTCTTCGAGTCGTAGACGAATGTCCATCGGAGAAGGCGTTCGACCGCCTGGGGGAGCTGTCTGAAGGAGCCCAGAAACTCGATGGTGTTCCCGTACTGCTTCTCCATGGATCCCTTGTCGCGACAGCCGCAGCCGATGGTCACGAGGTGGATGCCCCTTGCCCTGCAGAATGCGATCCCGTCGGACACATGGCAGCCGAAGTTGGACTCGCCGTCGGTCACGTGGACGAGGAGCCTTCTCCTTTTCGATTTCGGCATGAACATGGCGGCTGCGATGATGGCCTGGCCCGAGGCCGTCTGCCCGCTCGGCGGTACCGAGAGCACGTGGCCGTCCTTGATGAGGGAGGATATCATGCAGATGCCGTCCATCTCGAAATAGGCGTAGGCGGCCAGGCTCCCCCGGTAGTCCGACAGGGCGCTGTACAGCGTGGATATCGTGTTTTCTACGGTCCTCCACTTCGCCCCCCGCATGGAACCGCTCGCATCGCACAGCAGCGTCACGTTCCAGTCCATGGCCGGTCTCGACTGGAGTTCCCTGAAGCACCGTCCGGTCACGGGTGCCCGGTAGAGCCTGCGGGGATCGACTCGCCCGCTCGAAAGCCCCCTGTTCGTCATCCTTTTCCGGTCGGAATAGCTCCTGAAGATGGCGCTGATTCGTCTCGCCAGATTCCGGTCCACGATGGGCCGGGCGGGTATCTGGTAGTCCCA
>JALOOZ010000144.1 GCA_025454155.1 Thermodesulfobacteriota bacterium | reverse complement strand
GTCTTTCCCCTGATGAACAGGTTCAGACCGAATCCGATGCCTGCACCTGCGAGCAGTGCAACGGTTATGTAAACCAGTTCCATTGTCATACCTCACCTTCTTTATATATTCCGGCTTGGGTTACCACGAAACTGACACGTGCATCCCAAGGGTCGACCGGCAGCTTGTGTATGCAGAACTCATCCAGGCATACCCCTATGAAGAGGGGCCCCGGATTGCCCATGATCAGCCGGTCGTAGTAGCCTTTGCCGTACCCAAGCCGGTGCCCGTACCGGTCAAAGGCTACTCCGGGGACAAGGATGAGATCGATCTCGCAGACCTCTATGTTCCTGTCCGAGGTCGGTTCGAGGATCCCGTATGTTCCCCGGGTGAAATCCTCTCTCGTTGCGGCAGATGAAAAGGCGATGGTCCCGCCCAGGACCTTGGGGAAAAGGATCCGTTTGTCTTCAGGTCTCCACAGGGGCAGAAGATCGACCTCACCCCGTATGGGCATGTAGAGGGCTATCGTTGAGGCCTTGGTATAGCATTCCATAGATCGGATGCGTTCGATAATGACGCCTTCGTGACGTATCCGCTCTCTGTCGGGAACGCCCTGCCTCTGTGCAAGCATGTGCCTGCGTAATGCCGCTTTGCTCTGCATATCCACCCGGATCAAGAGGGGTGAATGGAAGACACGGATTTCTCTAGGAAATCCTCCAGACAATACGACACAGGATCTATCTGTATCAGGACAGCGTGTATGGTGCCGCCTTCGAACCGCTTTCAGCAGCGCCTTCCTCTCAGCGGAAGGCACGTTTCTCACATGAATTTCAGGCGGTGCCGCTTGTCCTCGCCGTCTCGGGGGGTGGTGTCTGAGCTCCGGGGGCCTTGAGTATCTTCATCATCTTGATGCCTTCTCGATATGATCGATCATATGCACTATCCTGTCCGATACCGTCTGTCTGAGTGTTTCCAGCTCCTGCCTCGTCCTCGCCACATCGTCGGCCATGTGCAGCATGGTCATTGCCACCAGCTCGGTGGTCGTCACTGCTTTTCCCTTCTGCTGGATGTCAAACACCTTCTCATTGATATATCTCGACAATGACTGAATGTGGCTCGCGTCGCCCCCAGCCTTTACCTTATATTCCTGCCCGAGTATCTGTATGGTTACCGTGTCGTACAAAATCTTACAATGCTTCCACGCACTTGATCAGGTGTGCCACCTTCTGTTTGACCTGGTCTTTCTCTCCCAAGAGACTGTCCATCTCCCGCTTTAACCCTCTCGTCTCTTCCTCCTTTTCTCTGAGCTTGGTGGTCAACTCTTCATTCGTCTTTTTCAGATCATTTACCGTCTCTACCAACTCGTAGATCTTTTGTTCAAGTATTTCAAGTATCTCCAAGAGATAGTCTCCTTCCATTATCCCGTGAGAATTATACATCCAGGAAGCCCATGGAAGTCAAGAGTTGAATGCATGTGTTCGTGAACTGAGCCGGACCTCGCTGCCTCCTCCCCGGGGAAGGCCCCTTCCCCTTGTATATGGAGGGATATGGGATTAAAATATTCACACATGGCGTACAGCCAGCCGATATGATAAGAGAATCGAGTATATGGAGGTGAGCAATGGACAGGCCCTATCTTGATACACTCTATGAAATGGCCAGGCAGCTCAATACGGCCCAGGATCTCCCGGCCATCTTCGATACCGTCGTGAACCATCTCCCCAAGGTGCTGGATGCGAAATACTGTTCACTCTTCACCCGGAACCCGTCTTCCGGCGATCTCGAGATAAGGGCCCACAATCACCAGGATATCGGCCAGGACCCCTTCATTTCCGTTGGCACCCAGCGCGACAGCATCATGAACCTGGCCCTGGCCAGGACCAGTTCGCTCATCATCCGGGACATCGAGGAGGAGATGGGGTTCCAGAACAAGGATAAGTACACGACCAAATCGTTCATGTGCATCCTCATCAAGAAGGGTGACAGGGTACTTGGCATATTGAACCTCGCCGACAAGACCACCGGAGACTTCACCAAGGATGACATGCTCATCGCATCCATCATCTGCGAGCTGCTCGGTGCGTTTCTGGCCCGCATAGACTACACGACCCTCTAAGGCGGAATATCCATGAGCTTCACCTGCGGGATCGTGGGCCTGCCCAATGCAGGCAAATCCACGCTCTTCAACCTGGTCACCAGGTCCAGCGCCCCTGCGGAAAATTACCCCTTCTGCACCATCGATCCCAACATCGGGATCATGAACGTGCCCGACGGCAACCTGGATGCCATTGCCCGCATCATCAAGCCCGAGAAGATCATCCCCACCACCCTCAAGCTCTTCGACATAGCAGGCCTCGTCAAAGGGGCATACAAGGGCGAGGGCCTGGGCAACCAGTTTCTGGGACAGATCAGGGGCGTGGATGCCATTGTCCACGTGGTCAGATGCTTCAGGGATGTTGGCGTCAGCCATGTATACGCCGACGTGGACCCGGTCAGGGACATGGACATCATCCTCACCGAGCTCGTCATGGCAGACCTCGAACTCGTGCAGAAACGTCTGGAGTCCATCAAGAAAGGCATGCGCCTGGGACGTAAAGACTTTGCCGCGGGCGAACCCGAGCTCCTGGAGACCCTGGCGGGCACGCTCTCAAAAGGGGTATGCGTCATCGACACCGATCTCCCCATAGACCAGAACCAGATGAAGGCCTGGGGCATCCTCACCGCGAAACCTTACGTCATCGTTGCCAACGTGGGAGAGGACGATCTGACCAAGGGTTCGGTCCAGCTGGACAATCTCAAGGCATGGGCGGAGAAGGGGGGCAAGAAGGTGGTGCCCATCTGCACCCGGTTCGAACTGGAGGCATCGGAACTCGAAGATGACGAACGGAGTGAATTCCTCGATTCCATTGGCATTCAGCGGTCCGGAACCGAGATGCTCATCAGCACCTGTTACGACCTGCTCGACCTCATCACCTTCTATACCCCGGTGGGACAGACGCTGCGTGCCTGGACCCTCAAGAAGGGCGGAACGGCATATGAGGCGGCAGGTCTCATTCACACGGACATCCAGAACGGCTTCATCAAGGCGGACGTCATCTCCCTGGACGACTTCCTCTCCAGGGGCGGTATCCACGGCGCCAGGGATGCCGGGCTCATCCTCACCGAGGGCAGGGAATTCGTGCTCCGCGACAAGGACGTCCTCGTGATCCATTTCAGGTAGGCCTCTCCCATCTCTTGATTCCCAAGCAAGCACCAGTATAGTATACTCATAAAGATCAAACCTGCACTGTCTGTTGGGAGGCAATTCATGGTCAATGAAGCAGTGTTGTCAAGGGTCTATCTGGAGGCTGTCCTTCCCTGCCTGGAGCTTCTCACCCTCAGGGACACCCGGGCGTCCCAGCTCGCTGCCCGGTGGAACGGAAGCATCCGTTTCTGTGTCGGCCTGTCCGGGCCCCGGTGCACCGTGGAACTCAGGGACTCCAGGGCAACGGTCACGCCTGCCCCCCTTCCGAGGCCCGATGTGGGGCTTTTCTTTCCCCATGAGATCATGCTCAACAATCTCTTCCGCGGCAAAGGTCTCCAGATCGCGCTGCCATGGAAAGGGCTCACGAAAATAAAGGGGCTCCTGACGTTCTCAAAGCTTGCCGAGCGCATGCAGGAGGTTCTCGAGAGCAAGGACAGAGAAACCCTTGAACTGAGGGCCGAACTCATGCTCGGACTCATGTCCCGGGCCATTGCCGTCCTGGCCCGGCATGACCCCGATTATAAGGTCCAGGCGTCCCACCTCCACGGCGTAACGGAGTTCAGGATCAGGACCGGAAGCGCATCGCATGTCGACTTCTCGGGGGGCACAACGAAGGCGTCCGTCGGCCGGGCCTCATCCCCGGACTTTATTCTGGAATTCGCCGACAGCCCCCTGTTCCTCGATGTGGCCGACGACAAGGTGGATGTCCTGGCCAAGGCCTGCCTCGGCGAGATCTCGCTCAAAGGCGACCTCCACATGGGTCAGATCGTCAATATCGCCCTGGACAAGATCGGCGAATACCTTCTTTAGGAGGCAAGCCAGTGCCCTATACATTCAAAAAATCGTTGGAACTGTTCGCTCGTGCCGCACGTGTCATCCCCCAGGGGATCCCGGGACACCTGACTCCGGTCATCACCGTTCCGGGCTCATACCCGTACTTCGCTGCAAAGGCCAAGGGCTGCCGCTTCTGGGACGTGGACGGCAACGAGTTCATCGATTACATGTGCGGGTATGGACCCATGATCCTGGGTTATGCCCATGAAAAGGTGGACGAGGCATACCGCAAACAGGCGCGCCTCGGTTCCTGCACTTCCATCGCCACGAACCTGTCCGTGGACCTGGCCGAGGAGATCACAAAGACGATAGACTGTGCCGACTGGGTCATGTTCGCCAAGAACGGCGCAGACGCCACCTCCATGGCCGTCATGCTGGCACGCGGCTTTACGAAACGCGATAAGATCGTCCTTGCCGAGGAAGGCTATCACGGCACCCAGCCCTGGGCTGGAACGAATCCGGTGGGCATCACCCCGACGGACAGGGCCGACATCCTCATGGTGCCCTGGGGAGACGTCAATGCCTTCTGCGAGGTAATGGCCCGTCACAAGGGTCAGGTCGCCGGGGTCATGTTCACCCCGTACCACCACCCGGTCTTTGCCGATCAGAGGCTTCCCGGACCATCGTATTGGCCGGAGATGAGGAGGATCTGCGACGAGCACGGGATCGTGCTCATCATCGACGACGTCCGGGCAGGCTGGAGGCTCGATCTCAGGGGATCCGGCCATTATTTCGGCATAAGGCCCGACCTTGCCTGCTACAGCAAGGCCATGGCCAACGGGTATGCCATCTCCGCCCTCGTGGGGTCTGAGAGGCTGCGCATAACCGCATCCAAGGCCTATTTCGCAGGATCCTTCTGGTGCAACGCCCCCGAGATGGCGGCAGCCATGGCGTGCCTGGAAGAGATGAAGGCCATCGACGCACCGAAGGTGGTCAAGGAACTCGGCGAGACGCTCATGAAGGGCCTCGGCGAGCGAGCTGCCGCCCACGGCCTCAAGGTCTCCATCACCGGTCCGCCCGCCATCCCGTTCATGAAGTTCGCCAACGAGACCAACTTCATGAGGTCACAGCTCTTCTGCGGCGAGTGCGCCAGTCGGGGTGTCTTCTTCCACCCGCACCACAACTGGTTCCTATCCACTGCCCACACACCGCAGGACATCGCGCAGACCCTTGATGCGGCGGACGAGGGCTTCCGTGTCGTGAAGGAGAAGTTCGGGGGGTAGAGCATCCCGGCTGCCGACTCTGCAGACGGCCTGCGCTCTTCGCCAGATTGGTCACCGTTTCAGTGGTGTGAGTTTGATGACGGTGCAGTGAATCTGGAGCTTGTTGGCCCCCTGAAAATAGGTATAGGTGGGACCATCGCCGTATTTGTAGGGTATGAGCCTGATCCGGCCTTCAAAGACGGTTCCCAGGGGCGAGTCGTTGAACACTGCCGCTGTCCCTGCATCGGTATAATCATTTTCGGAGATTCCCACTAGCCGCGCCTGCGGTGTGTAAAACACGAATACAACGTCAGGTGGTTTCCGGCCTTCACCGCCTGCCTGCTTCAGTGCCCCGGTGGGTTGACAGACGGGTGAAAGTTCAAAGCCGTCCCCCGGGTTCCTTTTCAGGAAGCGGCAACGTTCATCGCTCTCCATGACAAGGCCCGGCTGAAGCATACGGTTCATGACGGCATATGCCTCCTTCAGCTTCTTCTCTACGCATAGAGAACAGGGATCGACCGTGGCCTCGGCCATCAGACGGAAGGCCTCGTCTGGTAGGTCAAAGGCATACGGGGCCTGCATGTCAATGGCCAGGGAGAGTACCGGCATCATGAGAACGATCATGATGGCGTTCCTCATGGAATAGCAGCCTCCCCTTCAACGAGATAACGGCTGATGAATTCATCAATGGACGACTCGTACACTGCCCTCGATTCGATGAACCCCCGATTGTGGGAGCCCTTTATCTCGACAAAGGCCTTGGGCCCCGGGATGGAGTCATACAGGGCCTTACCATGCTGGAATGGTACTATCTCATCGTCCGGACTGTGGATCACCAGTACCGGTACACGGACTTTGCCCAGAGATTCACGGGTATCATAGTGATAGTCTGCCATGACCCATGAAGGAACCCATGAAAATCGATCGTTGACAAGATCCTTGACGGACGTGAACGCGGACTCGACAATGAGGACACCGGCCTGATGACGTACCGCAGTCCTGGCAGCGACCGCCCCACCGAGAGACCGTCCCCATATGACAATCTTCTCCGGTGCGATCTTCCTTGCTGTGACATGGTAATCCCAGGCCGCTTCTCCATCCCTGTAGGTACCCTGCTCCGAAGGGGATCCATCGCTGTTCCCGTATCCCCGGTAATCGAACAC
>JALOOZ010000143.1 GCA_025454155.1 Thermodesulfobacteriota bacterium | reverse complement strand
TCGGACAGGCCTTCGGCAGGATCAACCATGGAGAGAAGGTAATCGATGCGGCCTTCGCATCAGGGTATGAATCGCTGAGCGGGTTTACGGAATCCTTCAGGAAAATAACGAGGTTCTCCCCCAAACAGAGCCATCGTGGCAACCTGATTACCGTCGCACGCATGTTGACGCCATTGGGACCCATGCTGGCAGGTTCCACGGAGCAAGGGATCTGTCTGTTGGAGTTCTGGGACAGGAGAATGCTGGAGACCCAGTTGAAGCGTCTGAATACCTTGCTGCAGGCCCGTTGTGTCCCTGGAACGAACAGTCGTCTTAAAGCATTGTCCATCCAGGTGAAGGAATATTTTGCAGGGACAAGGACAACCTTCGACCTCGAGCTTGTCCTGCACGGAACACCTTTTCAGAAGGCCGTGTGGGCGGCATTGCAGTCGATCCCCTACGGGGAGACCCGCTCGTACCAGGAACAGGCCGAGCTCCTGGGGAATCCCCTGGCGGTCCGGGCAGTGGCAAAGGCAAATGGCGACAACAGGATATCCATCATCATCCCATGCCATCGGGTCATCGGGAAGAATGGACAGCTGGTGGGATACGGTGGCGGGCTATGGCGCAAGAGCTACCTGCTGGACCATGAGTCGCGGCACAGGAAGACATAATAAACCACGAAAGAAGAGGGGGACAAACACCCTCCGAAACAGGCTATGTTTTTTTCCGCTTGGTTGCAGGCCTGTAAAGCTCTTTCACGATCATTTCAGATTCTGGATTATGTAACGTGGCTTCAGGATGCTCCATGTAAGTCCTCAGGAGCCCCTTCACCTTTTCGTTGAGGTTTTCAAAGACGCTTTTCCGATCATTTTCCCCGGCCTTCAGCAGGTATGCCGTGAGCAATCGGAGCTGGGTGTTGATGAACCCGGCGGTTTTCATGGAGATGCCGTGCTCCCGGGAAAAGGCATAGTCTTCATTGATTGCAGCGAAGTTGATGTCACGCATGACCATGTTCCACTCGTTTGTGATTTCCGGAGACTCCTCCCTGACCAGGATCTGCTTGATGCGGTCCCTGAACTCGGGCATGATGTAGTCATCCAGTACATCAGGATTGAATTCCTTGTGATATATCTTTTCAGCTTCATACCTGAAGCGGTCGGTGAGATTCCTGAGCCACTCGAAATACGAGGCATTCACCCCCCCTTGGTTGGCAAGGAAATCATAGATCACGGTTACTCCACGTCTGTTGAGAATAATTTCGGCCTTGGAGGTATGGGGGCCGTTGCTGCCGCAGGCGATGACCTTTGACCGGATCTTCCCTGCATTGCTGACCGTGATGGCATTCTCCAGTGCAGCAGGCACCAGGATGTCGCATTCCAGTTCCAGGACGGATGCACCTTCTCTCGCACCGAAGATCTTCTGCGACACATTCTTCTCTGCGTGCAGGACGGAGAACCTCAATCTCCGCTCAGGATGGTTCGCTGAGCCGTTCACAGCGTTCAGCAACTCATCGACATCGAGGTGGTCGCCGATGACAGCCCCTCCAGCATCTGCCACTGCGATGACATTGACGCCATAGGGCTTCAGCTCCTGCAGCAGCGAGCCTCCCACCTTGCCGGAGCCTTGGACAACGATTCTCTTGTCCTTGAGCAGCTTGGGATAGACCTCTGAGATCAGGGTTGCCCATTCATCACCGGTGAGCAGTTCGAACCCTTTCTTCTCGATGATCAGCCGTTCTGCTATGGATGCAGCCTTATCCAGGAGAATTCTATCTTTGGATGATAATCGCACCCCCACCGGCCAGTCGTCATGCAGGTACATGTTTGTGGCCATGGCCAGGATGCTGAACAGCAGCCCCCTGCCGGTGGCACCTGTCCTGGCTGCGATGCCCATGCGGGGTTTGCCCGTTATCTGGGGGGCGGCCACAAGCTCCAGATACTGCTCGCTCGTGATGAGCTCGTGAAGGATGCGCATATCGTAGGGATTAATATCGAAATTCTTTTCTAACAAGTGACGTGCCTCCTCCACTGAGATGACCCTGTCACCGATGATGCTCAGGCTCTTTTTGATGCCCGAGGCCATGAGCGCCAAGTCGCGCAACGCCGACTTGAATCCCTCGAACATGTCCCCAATTTCAGCTGCGCCGCACCCCACATCGCCTGCCGGGACGTCCAGGGATGGGCCGGTGACCAGGAAGAGTGAACGGCCGAAGCTGGCCAGGGTATCGAAGAAGTCGATTTTATCATCGAAGTCCCTGGGGTTCAGGATGATGCCTCCCTTTCCCCCGCCGTAGAGGATCTTGGACCTGGCGCACTTCCAGGTCATCATGAAGGCGAGCGCCGCCACCTCCACGAACTTCACGATGGGATCGATCCGCAGCCCGCCTTTGTAGGCCCTGCCGCGCAGTGTGTTGTGCTTGGTCCTGAAACCGGGCTTGTGGGAGAGCTCCCCTTTATTCCGGCTGAGCACGAAGAACTCGTCGAAATGATCGAAGGCGAGAAAGAGTCTTACGATCTCATCATTCTCGTCCAGGCCGAGAAATCTGAGACCATCCATGAAGTCTGAAAATCCGTTCAACAGGAAATCTCCGATCTCATTTTCATTAGAGAGGTCGGTATTTATCCCTATGAGATCCTTGATGCCCTGCACGGTCTCATGGACCTTTTTTTTCGGCAGGGCAGGATTGCTCAGCGCTCGGACCAGCTCCTCCAGCCTTTCCTCGATGCTCGTCCTGCGGTCTTTTTCAGGTGCAGGCACCTTTGCCCCGGACACGAAGGTCTTTCTGATGTCGTCTTCAATGCCTTCAAGCCGGGTTGTCCCCGGCACATACAGGGAGATGACCCCCACCGAGAAGGGGAGGTCCGGGCTGGTGAAGAGGTCGTAATACGATCTGCTCAGAGAGATGCCTCTGTTCTTGAAATAGTCAAGAACCGAGATGACCGAGTGCACATCGGGGTTCATGATGCCCATGGACACTCTGGTCTCGCTGATGGTGATCTTGTCGGTGTCTATCTCCTGGGAGGTGTCATCAGCGGTTATGAAGAGGCGGCCGTCGCTGATGGTGTTTTCGAACATGGCGAGATGGCGCTTGATCCTCAACGGGTACATGGGGTTGCTGATCTCTTCGGTGAAGTAGCCGTCGTCGAGGCAGTCGAGAAATTCCCGGGTGTGGGCATAGCCCTGTTTCTCACCGAAATAGTTTATGCTCCACATCATTTTGTCCAGCGCTGCACGGTCATAGAATGGGGACAATGCCTCGCCGTGCTTGCCCTTCTTCTGGATGGTGATGATCCTCAGACCCGAGCTTGTTTTCACCGAGTCGAAGGAGGACATGCCCATGTCTGCGTTCTCGCTTATGATACGCTCCAGGCGGCCCGGGAAATCCCGACCGATGTTGAGGAAGTAGGTGATGGTCCTGCCGTCGGCGCTGACCTGGGTGCAGTACTCCTTGTTGGCATCGAGGAGCTGGCTCATGATCACGAAATGGCCGGCGATGTCGGAGGCCGGGTTGCTCAGGAAGTACCAGGGCGGTAGATAGTCCACGGAAAAATATGATTCCAGGACCTTGCTCGTGGTGTTGATGTCCAGCTTGTGGTCCTGCTCCAGGTGTCTGCGGACCTCTGTCTGAAGGTATTCGAGATAACGGTCGATGGCGTTTGTTCCGCTTGATCTGACAGTATCCATAAAACCTCCTCTGGCTATAGAGAACAGCTGCTAACCGAGCCCGGCAAGGGCCTGGTCGACATCTTCAATGAGGTCGGATGCATCCTCGATGCCCACGGAGTAGCGCACAAGCCCCTCGGGAATCCCCATGGCCGCCCGCTCCTCGGGGGTGCACTCCACGTGGCTCGTGGTTGCCGGCGGGCCGGCTATGGTCTCCACGGCCCCGAGATTGGCTGCCCGGTGGGCCAGGTTCAGGCGCGGCAGGAAGGCCTTCACCGCGGCCATGTCTCCCTTGAGGGTGAAGCTCAACACACCGCCGAAGCCCTTCATCTGCTTCCGCGCAATGGCGTGGCCGGGATGGCTCTCCAGGCCCGGATAGAAAACATCTTTCACTGTCTTGTGGCCCTGGAGGTGCTTGGCAATGGTCAGCGCGGTCTCGTTCTGCCGGGCTATGCGCAGGTGCAGGGTCTTCATGCCGCGGAGCAGGAGGTAGGCTGCCATGGGGTCCAGGGCGGCTCCGTTGATCTCCCGGAAGTGGTAGACCTTCTTCACGAGCTCGGCCGTGCCGCACACCACTCCGCCCAGGGCATCTGCATGTCCGCCCAGGAACTTGGTGGCGCTGTGGATCACCAGGTCTGCCCCCAGCATGAGCGGCTGCTGGTTGATGGGGGTGGCAAAGGTGTTGTCCACCACGACGACGGCGCCGGCTGCATGGGCTGCTGCAGCGAGCCGTTCGATGTCCACGACCTTGAGGGTGGGGTTCGTGGGGCTCTCGAGATAAAGGACCCGGCAGCCCTTCTTCACCTCGTCCTCTATCTGTTCATGGTCAGTGGTCTCGCACAGGGTTGCCTCGATGGTGAACCGGGGCAAGAACTCCAAGAAGAGCTTGCTTGTGCCGCCGTAGCTGTCCTTGATGGACACCACACGGTCCCCTGGGGAGAGCATGGTGAAGAGCGTGTTGCTGATGGCCGCCATGCCGCTGGCAAAGGATGTTGCCGCTTCGGCCCCCTCCATGAGGCGGACCTTCTCCTCGAAGACGGCCACCGTGGGGTTTGTGTTCCTGCTGTAGATGTGGCCGGGATCAGAACCGCGGCCCACCCTTATCCACTGCTCGATGTCGTCGTATCCAAAGGACACGCTCTGCGCGATGGCCACCTGGGTGGGTTTCCCTGAGGTGCTCTTGTCCTCGCCGCCCCACACGGAAACGGTCCCTATGCCCTGCTGCTTCCTCTCAGTCATGCTCTCCATGCTCCTTTTCAAGGGCAGGTTCTATGATGATCGCCTGTTTTTTATGAGGATATAGGCTGCGATCCCCACCATGATCGCCCCCATGGCCAGGCTGATCTGATCATTTCTGGTGAACCCGTAGGTGAAATCGATGACCCCGATGACAATGAAGGTGATGGGCAGTACCCTGTTCCAGTCAATCTTCATTGAAATACCTTTCTCCGAGCGTTGTCGTGCCCCAGTGTCATACACCCTTTTCCCCGTCGACACTACCCGGACACCTCAGCGGTGTCACGGCTCAGACCCTGGACTGCTTGCCCGTGATCCCTTCGATGTCCACACGGATTATGACGATGTTCTCGAGTGCCTTGTCGCTCAAGATGAAGGTCTCATCCGAATACTGCCTGAGGATGAGCTGGAGAGCATGGTGTCTTGATTCCAGGTCTTCCACGAAGACCGTCCGTCCGGAACCGACCACGCTCCTGTACCGCATGGAAAAGGAACAGGGCTTGTCCGAGGGAAGCACCTCGCAATCCGTTTCGAACTCGAAGCAGACTTTCGGGTTTTGTCTCAGGATATCGATCTTCCTGCCCTCGTTCGCGCTGTGGAGGAACAGGCTCCTGCCGTCATACCCGAAGCACATGGGCACCAGGTAGGGCGTTGTGCCGTCGCACAGGGCTATCCTGCAGACCCTGGCCTTCCGGATAATGGTATCAATGGAACCCCTGTCCGTGATTTCCTTGTCGTGCCTTCTCATCTTGCCTCCCCGGGTTCTGCTGCACCTATGTCATCATCCGTCTCCGGCTCGCTCATGTACATCACGCACTGGGACTTTCTGCCGTCGATCTTGATGGTCAGTGGTCTGTCGAGTTTCACGTGCCTGAGATACGTGGTCTCGTTCACCACGGGCAGGGACTCGAGCCATTGCCAGTCGAGGAAGTCCTGGCCGCCCTCGGTGACGGTCACGTATGGGACGCCCAGCGAGGTGATGTTCTGGAAGAAGTGGGAGCCCTGGGAGGGGTCCGCCTTGATGAGGGCGCCGCGGATCTCGAGGATAGCGCCAACACCGGAGATGTGCCTCCATTGGACCGGGACGCCCAGCCACCGGTCAAAGGATCCCCACCTGCCCGGGCCGATGAGGAGGTAGGGGAGTTTCCTGGTGATGAGCTGTCCGTTGAGACCGCCAACCTCCTCGGCGATCTCGGGCGTGGCCTCCAGCTTGAAGTCGTCCTGCTTCACGAAGATGATGTCCGCTATGTCCTGACGCCTGCCGTTGCCCAAGGCAAGGTTCGAGGTACAGAAGGCGATTTTACGGTCCTTGTCCGTGATCTCCACCTCGAAGCGGTCCTCCTCGGTGACCATGGGGCGCACCTGGAGAAGGTAGAAGTCGCAGGCTCCGGGCTTGTCCTTCCGCAGATTCACCGTGAACTCCATCTCCACGGCGCAGCCCATGTTCCTCCGGGCGAGCTCCAGGATATCCGAGAGCATTTCGGGCAGCTCTATGCTCCTGTACTTGAGAATCTGGGAGAAGGTGATGATCTTGCCTCCCGGACCCTCGCCGGTGTCCCTGATCCGGTGTTCCGCAGC
>JALOOZ010000142.1 GCA_025454155.1 Thermodesulfobacteriota bacterium | reverse complement strand
ATAAGTTCACCAGGTACGACTACCTGATTTTCCTTCTCAGCTATGTCTTCTTTTTCATCTTTCTTGCTGATCTACAGGGGTTCCTCCCCTTTCCGGGGATCACCGCTCTTCCCTCATGGATCTATCTCATCGTTGCCATCGCACTGAATGCATGGATACTTCCCCTGCCCGTGATTCACCCCAGACTTCCCGGCAAGCCTGAAGCCCCTTCTTTGCCTGCACCTGCAGAAACCCTGGCTCTGCCTGAGCAACCGGCTGGACCTGCGGTAAAGAAGGCCCCTGAAACCCCGACGCCGGAGGAGAAGCTCGGCAGAGGTCTGTCCAAGACCCACAGGGGGTTCATTGACAAGATCACCGCCGTATTCAAACGGTCATCGACCATTGATGCCGGTCTCCTCAATGAACTGGAGGAAACCCTGGTAGGCACCGATATCGGTGTGCGGACCGCGTATGCCCTCTTCGAATCCATCCAGAAAAAAGCACCCTCCCTGAACGGCCCGGATTCAGCCCTGAAAGCCATCCGGGAGGAGGTCGAAACGATTCTCCTCCGACGCGAATCCCCCCTTACCATCCCCGCGGGGATAAAACCTTACGTGATCATGGTGACCGGTGTGAATGGATCGGGAAAGACCACCACCATCGCCAAGATCGCCCATCGTTTCAAGTGCGAGGGAAAATCGGTCATCATCGCCTCCGGGGACACCTTCAGGGCCGCGGCCATAGAGCAGCTGGAGCACTGGGCCAACAGGGCCGGTGCTGATTTTGTCAAGGCCCAGGAAGGCGCAGACCCCTCTGCTGTGGCCTTTGACGGCCTCCAGGCTGCCATGGCAAGGGGGCATGACGTTCTCATCATCGATACCGCGGGCAGGCTCCACACCAAGGAAAATCTCATGGAGGAGCTCAAGAAGACGCAGCGCGTCCTGGGGAAAAAGCTCGAAGGATCACCCCACGAGATCCTCCTGGTGCTCGACGCCACCATCGGTCAAAACGCCATCGAGCAGACACGGCAGTTCAATAATGCCATCGGCATCTCGGGCATTGCCCTCACAAAGCTCGACGGTTCCTCCAAGGGTGGGGTCATCGTGGGCATAGCCAACGAATTCGAGATACCAATCAGGTACATCGGCATCGGGGAAGATATGGACGATCTCCAGCCCTTCCTTGCCAAGGGCTTCGTGGACGCCCTTTTCCTTGACAATTAAGCAAGCATCTCCCATAGTTATCCGATGCTGAAGATCGACAGGAAAAGACTCAAGCTGATCTTCGATGCCATGCGGTCGAAGAGCATCATGGTCATCGGGGACCTCATGCTGGACGAGTACATCTGGGGAAAGGTGGAGCGTATCTCTCCGGAAGCCCCGGTCCCCGTCGTAGAGGTCGCCAGTGAACTTTTCAAGCTGGGCGGGGCCGGCAATGTCGCGAACAATCTTCTGAGCCTCGGAACCCGGGTGACCATCAACGCGGTGAGGGGAAATGACCGGCACGGCCGCATCCTCCAGGATACCCTCGAAGAGATGGGGATCCCTTTCGAATCCGTGTTCACCGATCCCAAAAGAGTCACAACGGTGAAAACGAGGATCATTGCCCATACCCAGCAGGTGGCGAGGATCGACAAGGAAAGCAAGGTTCTCATACCGGAGGCCATGCTCAGGAAGATCGTCTCCTCGTTCCGTCATGCCCTGAAGGATATCGATGCCCTCATCATCTCGGACTACGGCAAAGGCGTGGTGAGCAGAAAGCTTCTGGCGCAGGTGGTTCCCCTTGCGAGGGGCAGCGGTATCCCGGTTTGCGTGGATCCTAAGGAGAGGAACTTTCATCATTACCACAAGGTGAATGTCATAACGCCGAACATGAAGGAACTCAGCTTCGGCTCGGGCATCAAGATCGAGGACTACACCGACCTCGTCAGGGCAGCGCGGAAGGTCAGGGCCATGCTCGATTGCGACATGGTTCTGGTCACCAGGGGGGAGCACGGGATGAGCCTCTTCGGCGGGGATGGCGATCCCACCGACATCCCCACCACAGCCAAGGCGGTGTACGATGTTACCGGCGCCGGAGATACGGTCATCGCATGCTTCACCCTTGCCCTTGCAGCCGGGGCGACCCCGGAAGAGGCCGCCATTGTCGCCAATGTGGCAGCAGGCCTCGTGGTGGCCGAGGTCGGTGCGGCAAGTGTTTCCTGGGAGAGGCTCTATGCCGTATGCCGGGAGGAAATCGGTGGGTAGGGCCTGCGTGCCTGATAAGGCCCTGCTCTTCTGCAGTGTGCTCTACCACAGAGATGCGCCACTGGATCATGCGATCCAGGCCTTGGATACCAACTTCGGGCATCCGGCCTTCACCTCCGAATCCATGCCTTTCAACTACACGGATTATTATCGCCGCGAGATGGGTGAACCTCTTCACCGGGTGATCCTTTCCTTCTCCGAACTCGTAGGGCGTGACTGCCTGCCGGATGTCAAGACCAGGACCAACGAGATCGAGGACAGGTTCCTGAAAGGCGGGAAAAGGTCGATCAACCTCGATCCCGGCCTGCTGTCCCTCGAAAACATCTGCCTGGCCACGACCAAGCCATACAGTCACAGGTTCTATCTGGGGAAAGGCATATGGGCCGAGCTCACCCTCATCTATCGGGGGAACTCCTACCAGAAGCTGGAGTGGACTTACCCGGACTATGCCTCGGATGACCTTATCCGGATCTTCAACCACCTGCGGGATGACTTCAAAAGGAGGATGCCATGCCGTCAAGCATGACCGGTTTCGGCCAGGCCGAAGCCCACGGATACCATGTGGAGATCAAGGGGGTGAATCACCGCTACAAGGATATCAGGGTGAAGGTGCCCAGGGACCTGGGCGCCCTTGAAACGACGGTTCGGGATATGGTTTCCGAAGCGGTTCACAGGGGCAAGGTGGATGTCACGGTGAGCCGGGTAACCGCAGCCGAAACCCAGGAGAAGATGGCAGTCAACTGGGACCTGGCCCGGGCATACTACGAAGAACTCTGCACCATGGCCGGGAACTTCGGCGGAGAAGTGTCGTTCCGCGATATCCTTCTCATTCCGGGCGTCCTCAACGAAGGTGCCGGCCAGCGGGAAGACCAGCTCCCTCTGGTCCGGGAGGTCCTCGGGGTGGCCATCGATTCCTTTTCCCGTGCCCGGGACAACGAAGGCAGGACGCTCGCTGGAGATATTCGGGCACGGGTGGGTGCTCTGACGGGCATGGCCGCTGCCATGAAAGACCTTGCAACTGACATGACAAGAGTATATAAAGACAGGCTGCATGCCAATTTGAGCGCACTTCTTGCAGACAAGGCCTCATTGATCGACGAGGTGCGCCTGGAGCAGGAAGTCGCACTGCTGGCGGACAAGAGCGACATCACCGAAGAACTGGTGAGGCTGAACAGTCATCTCCGCCTGCTTGAGGAGACGATCACAGGCCGGAGCGGACCCATAGGGAGACAGACCGATTTCATCCTCCAGGAGATCAACCGCGAGATCAACACCATTGGGTCAAAAAGCCAGATCAATGCCTTGAGCCGCCTGGTGATCGATGCCAAGACAGAACTTGAGAAGATCAGGGAGCAGATTCAGAATATTGAATAGTGAACGGGTCCAGGAGAAAGGAGAGAGGGTATGAGCAAACATGACACCAGACTTCTCAACATCGGCTTCAACAACGGGGTCGTCGCATCAAGAATCATTGCCATCGTCAATCCGTCTTCATCCCCGATGAAACGCCTCAGAGAAGAAGCCAAGGAGAGGGGTCAGTTGATCGATGCAACCCAGGGAAGGAAGACGAGATCAATCATCATAACTGACAGTTCCCATGTCATCCTCAGCGCCATCCAGGCGGAGACCATCTCAAACCGCCTGTCCGACGGTGGCAACCCCAAAGATACGACCATCTTGAAGGAGTAACGGTGAGGATCTTCATCTCCGGCCCTTCCGGGGTCGGAAAATCTACGATCATCAAGGAGATACTCAAGAAGAGACCCGAGATTGTGCTTTCTGTTTCCTATACGACCAGGCCCCCGCGCCCGGGAGAACAGGAGGGTATCGATTATTTCTTTGTCCCCATGCAGTCTTTTGAAAAGATGCTGCAATCGGGGGCATTCCTCGAGTGGGCCCGTGTCCACGACAATCTCTACGGCACATCTCTGGAGTGGATAGAGAAGAAAGAAAGAGAAGGGTTCCATATTCTCTTTGATATCGATGTACAGGGGGTCATCCAGTCCAAGGGAAAGGGGTCCCCGGGGTGCTTTATCCTGCTCGTCCCTCCCAGCATGGACGAGCTCGCAAGGCGTCTGAACGTGCGGAACACGGAAGACCCCCGGGCATTGGCACTGCGGATCGAGAACGCACAGAAAGAGCTCGCTCACTGGGATTTATACGATTATCTGGTCGTGAATGACTCGCTGGAAAAGACTATTCACGAAATCGTCACCATCATAGACGCTTATAGATCTTCGAAAGACCTGGTCATCGGAGAACTGCCATGGCTCAGAAAGATCGGATAATATTCGCCCTCGATGTGGGCGATAGGGACTCTGCAAAGAAGTGGGTCCACCTGCTGCAAGGTTCAGTGGGATGGTTCAAGGTGGGCCTCGAACTCTTCACCGCCGTGGGCCCCGATATCATCAAGCTGGTAAAGGACCAGGGCATAAGGTGCTTTCTCGACCTCAAGCTCCATGATATCCCGAACACCGTTGCAGGGGCTGTCCGAAGCGCATCCAGGACCGGCGCGGACATGATGACCATCCATCTCTCAGGCGGCAGGGAAATGATTGCCGCAGCTCTCCTGGCCGCCCGAAACGAAGCCCGGGCCCGGGGCATCGACAGGCCCAAGGTCGTCGGTGTGAGCGTCCTGACGTCGCTGGGGGCCGGTGACCTGAAAGAGGTCGGCATCGACAGAACTCCGCTGGATCAGGTGGCCCGCCTGGCACAGTTCGCTGCCTCCTGCGGTATAGATGGTATGGTGTGTTCCGCTGAGGACCTTGCCGGCATCCGATCGACCGTCCCGCCCTCTCTTATGCTCATTACACCGGGCATAAGGCCGAACTGGTCGGGGAAAGGTGATCAGAAGAGGATCGCCACCCCTGCCTCTGCCATCAGGGCAGGGGCTGATCTCCTGGTGATCGGAAGACCCATCAGCGAGGCCCCGGACCCGGTGGACGCCGTGAACCGGATCGTCGCTGAAATGGAATCCGCATGAACTCTTCCATGACACTTTAGGGGAAACAGTACATTCAGCGCTCCCCTGTTGACCTTGCGTCTTTTCTCCCCTATCCTGCAGGGCCATGGCCATCAGGATATGCGGCGGCAGATTCCGTTCGATCAAGCTCAATAGCCCCGGCAGCAGGGTGCGCCCCACCACCGACCGGGTCAAGGAAGCCATTTTCTCCACCCTCATGCACAACCTTCTGGACGCTCACGTTCTGGACCTGTTCGCCGGCAGCGGAGCTCTGGGGTGCGAGGCCATCAGCAGAGGCGCCTCACGGGTCACCTTTGTCGAGCAATCCCGGGAATGCATCGAGACCATAAAAAAAAACATCTCCCTCATCGGGATCCTGGAACATGCTACCATCATCAGGTCGGATGCGGCGACCTTTGTAGCCTCGTGCAGGGATACCTACGACCTGATCTTCATGGATCCTCCGTACCATAAAGGGCTTGCCTCGGATTTGGCCCCTCATGTATATAACCTGCTCACCACCGGAGGGGTATTGGTTGTCGAGCATGAACGCGGGGAGGAGATCCCTTTGACGACATGGAAGCACAGGCATTACGGGGACACCTCCATTTCGTATTTCACCAGGAGTGAGCAATGATGAAAGAAAAAATAGCGGTCTGCCCCGGTTCCTTCGACCCCATCACCCATGGCCACCTGGATATTGTCCGTAGAGGCCTGTGTGTATTCGACAAGGTCATCATAGCCGTGGGGCACAATCCACTGAAACATGACCTGTTCACCACGGAAGAAAAAATCGATATGATCAGACGCTCCGTGGATGGGAATCCCCGGATCGAGGTGGATTCCTTTGAGGGCCTGCTGGTGGATTATATCCAGAAGGTCGGGGCCTGCGCCATCCTGAGGGGACTGCGGGTCATCTCTGACTTCGAGCTGGAGATGCAGCTCGCCCTCATGAACAGGAGGCTTTTCGAAGAAGCAGAGACCTTTTTCCTCATGACCGACTACAACCACCTGTTCGTCAGTTCGACCATCGTCAAGGCTACTGCAGCAGCAGGCGGTTCTGTTGAAGGCCTGGTGCCCTATCCAGCCCTTGAGAAGCTCCTGGAAAAATTCCCCCCCATGAACAACAAGAAGCGTCCTTAGGGAGGTTTAACATTGAAGATATCGAAGCTCGTATCCAAGATTCCTGGCTCGGCGACATTGGCCCTGACAGCCAAGGTCAACGAACTCAAGGCACAAGGCAAGGATGTAGTCGGCTTCACCGCAGGGGAGCCAGATTTTGACACCCCTGAGAATATCAAGAACTC
>JALOOZ010000022.1 GCA_025454155.1 Thermodesulfobacteriota bacterium | reverse complement strand
CCGGTAAAGATGAATACTCCGTCAGCGTCCAGGGTTTTCTTCTGTTGGGGATCGTCTGCATCCTTGAGTCTGACGGATTTCACTGCAGTGTCGCCCAAGATCTCCTCCACGATGGAATTCCATGCGAAGGATATCTTGCTGTTTGCAAAGGCCCTGTCTTGAAGCACGGCAGTGGCCCGCAGCCTGTCCCTGCGGTGGACGATGGTCACGTTCGCTGCGAAACCCGTGAGGTACAGGGCTTCCTGGATGGCCGTGTCGCCGCCGCCCACCACCACGAGAGAGCCTCCCTTGTAGAACGGGCCGTCACAGGTGGCACAGTAGGACACCCCCCTGCCGGTGAATTCGGCCTCACCCGGGACATTGAGGTGGGCATATTCAGTGCCTGTGGAGATGATCACGGATAGGGTCTTGAACTCGCCCGAGGGGGTACTGACCTGCCAGCCAGCACGACCGTCGATAACGGCGGAGGTGATGGCGGAGACGTCGTCATCCACGATTTCCAGGCCGAACCTGAGCGCCTGCTCGGTGAAGCGCTCCACGAGATCCAAACCCCCGATACCTTCAGGGAAACCCGGGTAGTTCTCGATGAGGTCCGTGGTGGTGATGAGGCTCGGCTTGAAGGCACTCCTGATGAGCAGTGTCTCCATGTTGGCCCGGGAAGCATAGATCCCTGCCGTGAGCCCACCTGGCCCGCCGCCGGCAATGATGACATCGTACATATCCAGTGCCTTCCTCGAGATGACAGTGTTATGGCAATATCATGTCAATCTCGAACCGTGTTTGTGGTATAGTAACAATAGAAACGATCTCAGCGGAGGTCAAGACATGAAGAAGATAATTTTCCCGGCATTATTCCTCATGCTCGTCCCCTCGTTCTCCCACGGGGCTGGATATGTCCAGGTTAATTGCGGTTCAGGAGGCGAAGTCGACGGCATTAGCTACGGTCTTGAAATGGGAGGCATATTCCTCTCCCCGTACCACCCCAACGGCGGGGCCTTCAGTATGGGGCTCGGCATCAGCATTGCCGACACAGATGAAGATCCCCCTGCTGCACCCTTAAAAAAATACAACGATGGGAATGAACAGGAGATCTATGCCTCCTTCGGAGCTGAGATCACACCGGCATTTTTCGGTGTGGCCGGAATCGGCTATGCAAGCCAGGATATCGTAAAGCCCGGTACGGGCTTGGATAACATAAAGGAAACCGATACGGAGACCAATGCCTCCTGGCTGTTCGGGATGCGATATGTGGTGGAATGGTTCAATATAGGCGTGGGATACCATTCTCGCCGAGGAATCATGGCCGGCATCGGAGTGGCTTTCTAAACGTAATGTGTAATCCGGGATTTCCTGAATGATCCTTATGTTCATGCCTCCATTTCCGGACAATTGAACTGGTACGGGTATCATGTGAAGACATTGAGCAGAGCGACCTATAACTTTCTGTTCCTCCTGATCCTGTGCAGCGGCTGCTCGAGTTTTCAGAACTATACCATCCAGGCGGAGACGGCACGGGCGTCAATCATGTCGGGAGACTATCAGGCCGCACTCACCGTTTTCCCCGAAAAATCGGCCGAAGGGGGCAATGAGATACTGGTACGCCTCGAACGCGGGACGATTCTCCAGAGCCAGGGCCTCTTCGAGCAGAGTTCTCTCGAGTTCGGAAAGACAGCGGAGAGGATCAGGGAGTATGACGACAAGGCCGTGATTTCCGTTACCAGGACGGCCGCGCAGGCAGGATCCCTGCTCATAAACGAGCAGGTCATGCCCTATGAAGGCAAAGATTTCGAAAAGATCATGCTGCACACCCTGAACGCCGTGAATTACCTCATGCGTGGTGATCTCGAAGGAGCGCGGGTTGAGGTGCGCAAGGCATATGAGATGCAAGAGTTCCTGTCTGCCAGACATGAAAAGGCTCTCGAAGAGGCCCGGAAGGAGGTAGGCCTTTCAGGCTGGGAGCGTTCCTTCGAAGAGGCGGATATGCAGGGATATGAACGACTGAAGGAGAAGGCGTCAGCCGTGGTCAGTGTCTACCACAATGCCTTTGCCTCCTATGTCTCTGCCCTGGTATATGAATTGAACGGAGAACCCGATGAAGCGTACATCGATCTGAAGAAGGCATATCAGGCCTATCCGTATTGCCGGAGCATCCAGAGGGACCTGGTACGTCTGAGCGCCAAGATGGGTTTCCGGGAGGACATGGACAGGTGGGAGGCCATGTTCGGAAAGCTGGAGTCTGTTCCTCAAGGGTCAGTCGATGTGTACGTTCTTTTCAGCCACGGCCTGGCTCCCCTTAAGGAACCGCTGACCCTGCCCATACCCATTCACAAAGGATTTGTGTTTGCATCACTGCCGGTGTACCGGTTCACCCCGTCCATGGTCTCCGGTGCCTTGGTCAGCGCAGGGAATACCCAGGAAGAGACCTCGACGGTCTGCGATATCGATGCCATTGCAGCACGCAACCTTCTGGATGAGTTTCCGATCCTCTTCTTGAAGCAGATTGCCAGATCATACCTCAAGGCCCAGGCCGTGGGTGGCATGGCGCGGGAGCACGGGGATGCAGGCGCGTTGTGGGGGATTTTCCTTGCGGCCCTGACCGAGCGGGCGGATCTGAGGACCTGGTCCACGCTCCCCAAACAGATTCAGGCGGCCCGCCTCTTTGTCCCCCCGGCTGTCACGGAGATATCCATACAGGCGTTTCCGGCAGCCCAGCCGGTGACTGTCACAATCCCTGAAGATGCACGGCACGTCATCGTACTCTGCCGGTACACGGAAGCGGGCTTGTGCATCCATACAAAATCATATTAAAGAAGGAAGGAGGTGTTCCAAATGAGAAAACATGCCGTATATCTGCCCCTGCTTGCCGTGCTTGTTTTCGCCTGTGCGGGCGCTGCGCCGAATATCCTCAATGTCCAGGCGGGACCCATGGGGGTGATCTCCAGGCAGATAGAGATCAACGACAGGTTCATCGAGAGGAATATCAGCTTCGGAGAGGTGAGCATAAAGCCCCTCGATTCTGCGGGAATGTTCGAGGCCCAGGTGATCCTATCCAACATCTCTGAACGTGATGTGGCATTCGAATACCGGTTCATCTGGTATGATGTGCGGGGATTTGAGCTGTCGCAGGTCACCTCATGGCTCCCGGCTGTCCTTGGCGCCAAGGAGGCAAGGGGTTTTCGTTCCACCAACCCGAATGCTGCGGCGACATCTTTCAAGCTCATGGTCCGCAATCCCCAACCTGTGACTCCCACAAGGTCATGAGCGACGGACAGGAGGTGAGAAAAGATATGAACAGGGCGATACTTTTCCTCGGACTTGCGGCTCTCGTTACCCTGGCCCATGGGTGTGCCGGCACCCCGGACGTGAGTTACGGCAGCCCTGACCAGGTGGAGACGGTGACGACGGATTTCGGCTCAACCGACCTGCAGATTATCGCTGAGAAAATGGTGAACTCGCTGCTGGCAAGCCCCATCATTTCTGACGGAAGGCAGCCCGTGTTTTATGTCCAGACAGTGAGGAACAAGACCGATGAGCACATCGACACCACGGCGGTGACCGACAAGATCCGTGTGACGCTGCTCAAATCTGGCAGGGTGAAATTCACTGCAATAGCGGATGTGTCAGACGAACTGGTGAACCAGCTCGAGTTTCAGGCGAGCTCCGGCATGGTGGATCCTGCAACGGCCAAGTCCATCGGCAAGCTCGTGGGCGCCGATTACTTCCTCTATGGAGAGCTTACCTCCATCAGGAAATCCGCGGGGCGGGTCAAGGATGTGTATTACAAGTTCACCCTGAACCTCGTGAACATCCAGAACGGGCTCATCGAGTGGGCCGATGAGAAGGAGATCAGGAAGCAGGCCAAGAAGCCGCTCCTGGGTGGCTGACAAGACTGCCCGGTCAGGGATAGCAGCTCTCCCTCGGGCGCTTGAGGAGACACGGTTCTTCTTCCCTGCAGGAACGCAAGACAGGTTTGGCTTGACGGGGCCGGGCGGAAACAGATACAAAGCGGACGATCGTACAAGGGGAGGTGTTGCCGATGGATCTGGAGCATAAACTCGAAAAGGTCACCACCAGGACCATGGTGCTCTTCGGTACCATTGCACTGCTCGTGCTCTTCTCCAATCCCAGGTGGTGGTCCTGCCTGATCGGCTTCATACCGGTCGTGGCAGGTGAAGCACTTCGCTTCTGGGCCACCGGTCACCTTCGGAAGAACGAGGAACTCACCACCTCGGGGCCGTATGCCCATCTCCAGTCGCCGCTGTACCTTGGCAGCTACATGATCGGTACCGGTCTGTGCATCATGGCGCTGAACCCGGTGGTATGGATCCTGGCCAGCCTCGTGTTCTTCATCTCCTACGTCCCCAGAAAGCAGGAGATCGAATGGGGCAGGCTGGAACGGAGATTCGGCGAAGAGTTCCTGAAATACAAGCGGGAGGTAAGGTACTTCTTCCCCCGCATCGATCCCTACCCTGACGGGAGCAAGCATCTGTGGTCCTTCGCGCAGGCCATTGAGAACACCGAGCACCAGACTGCCCTTGTGGTCATGGTCATCGCATTCCTCGTCATCGCCAAACTCTTCTGGTAAGAGACTCACGCAAGAGGCCGGGGCACTTCGGTGTCCCGGCCTCTTCCTTGAAACCGTTGCCCCTGGCAACTGCACCTCAAAAAGAGTATAGGGTATATTCGATATATTGACGTTGATTATGATGATTCGGTCGATATGAAGTTCATGTCCGATCCCTCCTTTATTTTCGTGGACGAATGCAACCAGGCTACCTGGCATGAAGGGAGGAGGGGCGTACATGGTCCATTGCCGGATATGCGGCTCTGTCGCCGGGCAGGAAGATCGCTATTGCCGTCACTGCGGCGCAGGGATTTCAACCTGCGCACCCGGCGCCGAGTACCGCTTCGTAACGGTTCTTTGTACTGATCTGAGCGGATACACCCTTCTTGCCGAGAGACTTGAACCCGAAGAACTCAAGGATTGTATGGGAAGGGTCATGGGCGACATAACGAGGGTCATCAGCCGGCACGGTGGAGTGGTGGAGAAGTACATCGGGGATGCTGTGGTGGCCCTCTTCGGCATACAGAAGGTGAAGGAAGACGATCCCATCAGAGCGGTCTTCGCTGCCCGGGAGATCCATCGGATTGTTGAAAGGATCGATGATGCAGGGGGGATAGATCACCCTGTCCGCCTGAGAATGCACACGGGCATCACCACCGGCGAGGTTATAGCAGAGCCCGGTGCGCGCTCGGCGACTTCCCATGGAGCCCTCGGAAAACCCATCAACATCGCTTCCCGGTTGTGTGATCTGGCATCCGAAGGGGAAATCCTCATCGGTGAGTCTTTGGTAACTGAAGCGATGAGGTATTTCACACTGGAATGGAAGGGAAGAAAGATGCTCAAGGGGGCCACAACTCCCATCCATGTCTACGGGATCATGGAGGAGAGGAAATCCCCTGTGGCCGTGCATCGAAATGGCGGGGTGGTATCACCGCTGGTAGGTCGGGAGCGCGAGCGGTCCATCCTTCTGTCCAAGGCCAGGAGTCTCGCATCGGGACGGGGGGGTGTACTCTGTGTCAGTGGAGAGGCAGGCATAGGGAAAAGCAGGCTCATTCAGGAATTCGGGAAAGGCCTCGGTCCCGGGGCACAGGTTCTCATGGCTTCATGTTTTGATCATACGAATTCCATACCTTTCTTCCCCTTTTTCAGGCTCGTGCAGCTTGCATGGGGGGTGGAAGGTATGCAGGGTGATTTCCGGTATGGAAACAGTCATGGTGCTCCTCAAGGTCATATCAAAAGCCTGCAGTTTTTTTCCCATGGGGTCCCGAGCAATGAACATGGGTCGGGAAGTGTACTCAGGGAAAAGCTCAGCGACGCCGTTCTCTGGCTTTTCAATCAAGCCTCATCAAGACATCCCACCATAGTCTGCATAGAAGACATTCACTGGGCGGACCAGAGCACCTTGGATCTCGTGGCCTATCTCGTGAATGCCTGGCAGCAGGCATGCCCCTGCCTGCTGTTGCTCTCCCACCGGCCCGAATGGATCCCCACTTTTTCCGCTGCAAAGCTTCATCTGCGGGAATTGCCTGAGGCAGAAGTGGGCCGCATGCTATCTCTTATGCTCCAGATCCCCGCCCTCCCTGAAGCCACGGTGAAGACTCTGACACAAGCGACCGGAGGGAATCCTTTTTTCCTGGAAGAAATGGTGAACTACCTCTTGGAGAACGGATTCGACATTTCCTCCCAGGAGCAGGGATCCCTCCCGAACGATGTCCCCGCATCCCTCAATGGGCTCATTGTTTCACGCCTCGACCACCTCGACGCTTCCTTCAGACGTGTTCTCCAGGAAGCAGCCCTCATCGGCAGGGTCTTTTCCGAAAGACTTCTTGCATCACTCTGTTCACGGCCAGAACAGCTCCATGCGGCCCTGGAGAGCCTCATCAGGAACGGGTTCATTCATGCTGCAGGCAATGGAGAGTATACGTTCAGGCATGATATCATCCGTGATGTGGCGGGTCGAACGCTCTTGAAAAGAGATAGGACTGCGATTCACAGGGAGATCGCCCGGATCCTGGAAGATTCGCCGGGCCTGAGCACCGGAAACAAAGCCGAGGTGATCGCTCACCATTACACCATGGCTCAGGAACATGAGAAGGCTGTCCGGTATTACCTGGAGGCTGCACGAAGTTGCCAGGACTCTGGATCGTGGGTTGAGGCCGCTGCTCTCTTCAAAGCGGTCGAGCGGATCCTCGAAAACTGTCCTGCCATCCCGGGCCGTGATGACAAAAGTCTTGAGGCCAGGGAGGGGATATGGAACTGCTGCCGGGTCTTCCATCCGGTACATGCAATCGCCGCACTGGAAAACCTTACAGAGCAGTACCGGAAAAGAGGACTGAAACGGGAGGAGGCATTCTCATTCATCAGGCTCATCAATCTCTATTCCCAGAGAGGTCTTTTCGAAAAGGCGCTCCAGGCCTATGAGTATGCCCTGTTGTTGTGCAGCCAAGATCCTGTGCTTACTGCTGCGGCACAGACTGCGGTTGCATACACGTATACCTTTCTCGGCAGGCCCCTTGCCGCCCTGGATCTGCTGGATGGGGCCAGGCCTGTCCTGGAAACCTCCGACAACTTTCTCTTGGCGGTAAACAGTCTGAGCACCCTTGCGGCCAGTGTCTGGAAGGCCGACATGGACAGAGCGATACAGTGGTATGCAAAGACGAAGGAGCTGAGCAGTGAATACATGGACATCGATCTCATGGCGGATATGTGGCTTGCGCACATCTGCTGTCTGCAGGGAAGGTTCGAACAGGCGCACCGGATCCATGGAGAAGTCTCCCTGCGTGAAAAGAAGCTCGGGAAGCTGGCAGGAGGATTGTCCTATCTGAGGATACAGGGATCCATCTATTTCAGGAGCCGGTATTTCGGAGATCTTCAGGGGGCTCGATCAGACCTTCATCAGTTCGATACCCTTAGTGAACACATCATGTGCTCCGATTCGCTGAAAGGTCTCTACAGGGCATGGATAGCACTGGAAGAAGGCAGGGCAAGGGAGGCATACGAACTTATCGAGGATGCCCTGCCCGGCCTGAGGGCCGGTGTCGCCAACAGGGTTCCCTATGCCCTCAATGCACTGGCCGAAGCCAAAATCCTTCTGGGTGATATGGAAGGGGCATGCGGGACAGCACTGGAATGCATCACTTGGAATGAGGATTCCGGGAATGCCGATCAGCTCATAGTGGCATTGAGGATCTTTGCCGATACCCGCCTGCTGCTGGGAGATCCTTCATCTGCAAACGATGCCCTTGTTCGCGCCCACCGGCTTGCCCTCGCCACCGGAATGATGCCGCACCGGGCCTGGATCCTTGCATCATGGGGGAATATTTTCAGCAGCACAGGGAAGATACAGAAGGCTGCTGTTTGCTATGACGAATCGATCAGGCTCTGGGGGGAGATGGGGAATGCGGTGCAGGAGGAGAAGGTCATCCGGCTGAGGAGGCGATTGCCGTTCGTATGATACCAGGGATCGGCCCCTGAGGATTTCACTTTCGTAACACCCCGGCCCCTCATCTCCTCCACCTGGAAAGTCCGGCCTTCAGGCTTGCCGTCTTGCTTTCCGGGCTTGCAGGGATGATTTTCATCTGGGTTCAACCCTGCCGGAATTACACTCATGTTTTTCCTGTCCCGATCGATAGGTTACAGTAGTGCAGGGCGATGAGGCCCGAACTGTTCTTTGACAAATCGCGGGATGTGCCATGTGTGCTCTTTGGCTGCAGAGATCGCACATGGGTAAAAGAGTAACAAGAGCAGCGTTCAGCACCTCAAGAGCAAGGAAGAACGGGGTCATACAGGGTATTCATGGAGAGAGCACCTTGTTTGCTGGCCCTTTCGAACGCCAAACCACAGGTAACTGTGGGACGGAAAGCCGCGGGTCCGCGCCGATCTGCCGCGCGGACAGCCGGGTTGCCTCCTTCACTGCCACACCATGGGCAACCATGGGCCGGAAAGCCACGGGTCCGAGAAGAGCGCTCGGACAGCCGGGTCGCCTGAGAAGGATTCTACAGAACAGTCACTCACAGCCACACCATGGGTAACCATGGGCCGGAAAGCCACGGGTCCACGCGAGTGTGGACAGCCGGGTCGCCTGGAGAACCTCATCAGAAAGGAGTTTTTCATGAGAAAAATGAGCCTATGTGCTGCTCTCTGTTTGTTAGGGCTGCTCATGCTGCCCTGTGTCGCTTCGGCTCAGATGGTGCCTCTCTCCGACGATCAACTCAGTGAGATCGTCGGCCAGGCAGGGATCGACTTCAACCAGCATATTGACAACATGTCGGGAATGGGCGGTCTCCTGAACTACAGCGATGTCACGATCATCGGATCCGTAGACTCGAGGAACATCTTCAACGTTGACACGAACTACATCAACCAGATGTCCATGCCGGGTCTCGGCATGATGGGTCTCGGCTATATGGGCCTCAATACCATGGGCCTCGGCACCCATGTGATCGACATGACCATTGACATCGCCCTGTTCTCCATCGATGCCATACGCATAGGGAACGATCCAGCCGGACCAAGCCTCGGCAGTCTCTACATATCAGGATTGCATGCAGACATCAAAGGAACAGTCTCCATCACGGCGCACTGAACGCACCCTGTTGCTCTTTTACCCCATTCCTCCCGGAGGCCCTACTGGCGGATGAGCCGTATCCGCTCCACACCGTCCAAGCCCACAGGGTCTGAACACCGGTGTGCCGAGATGTCGATCCCGCCCCTTCGGGTGTAGAAGCAGGTCACGCCGAGTCTTTCCGGGGAGCACCTTTCCACGAGATCGACATAGATAAGCTCGCAAACCTCTTCTGCGAAACCGCTGTGGCCACGATAGGAGCAGACGTACCTGAGCAGCGATGCATGGTCCAGCGCTCTGCCCCGGTAACGGATTACCACGGTTGCCCAGTCCGGCTGGCCCGTGATGGGGCAGAAGGTCCTCAGCAGGTCCGATGTGAGTGTCTCCTCGCCAAGGCCTGGCTTGCACGACAGAAGGGCAGGATTCCTCGGGGATTTCTCGACACCGATGTCCAGGGTGTCCAGGCAGGTCCCTTTCATGATGTCATGGGGGGCCATCTCGGAAAAGTTACTGGCACCGATGATCCTCACCGACAGCCACTCGGGTTTCAGGATGGACACAAGATCTTCCCTGATGACAGGCTCAAGGGATTCTTCGGAGGCGAACCGTTCGTATGAGAGGCCGACCAGGTACAGCTTGAGCGACTTGGACTCCACGATACACGCGCTCCGAACCGGATAGGCGATTTCCAGGATGCCTGCTGCCGGCTTACCCCTGCCGTTCAGCCAGGAGAACTCGTAGGCACGCCAGAGATCATAGCCATGCACCGTGACCGGACACGGTTTCCGCTCAATGGGATAGAGCACCCCCGGGTCGCGTTTTTGTGGAGGTTTCACGTTCCTGCCCAGCGGCATGCCTTTCATGACAGATACCTCGTGGGGTCAAGGCCCGCATCGTAATCCAGTGCGTACTTGCGTTCCAGACAGGTTGCGCATGTCCCGCAATGCACCTCCAGGCCTTTGTAGCACGACCAAGTCCTGGTGAAATCGAAGCCAAGATCCCGACCGATCTGTGCGATCCTGCGCTTGTCGTATCCCGAAAAGGGGGCCTCGATCGTCACTCCGATGAAGGTCCCGAGCGTGACGGCCCGTGATATCGCCTCGGTGAACTCGCGGGTGCAGTCGGGGTAGATGGGGTGGTCGCCGGCGTGGGAGGCGATGAGAACATGACTTATGCGGTGCGTCTCGGCATACCCTGCGGCTATGGAGAGCATGATTCCGTTCCTGAAAGGCACCACGGTGGATGCGATTGAATCCGACCTGTAGGGGCCATCCGGTATCTGTTCACCCGACTGCAGGAGGCTCGACGAGAAAAGTTCATTGATGAAGGGAAGCTCTACGCCCGTGAACGCTGCGCCGTAATCCTGAGCGAGCCTGCGGGCCATGAAGATCTCCTTGTGGGCATGCTTGGACCCGTAATCGAAACACAGGGCATGTATGGAGGCATACCGGTGACTCGCCCAAGCCAGGAGCACCCCCGAATCCATGCCTCCCGATAAAAGGATAACGGCATTATCCATCAAACACCTTGCCTGTCGTCAAAGATAAGGACATGGAGTCTCGGCGTCATCCGATAGCCGTGCGCCCTGCAGAAGGCGAATACGGCCTCCATCCTTTGCATCTGATCCGCCCGGGTGGAGCCCATGGGCATGATGAAGACCTTTTCTGCGGGGAGGGTGTTTGCCTCGACAAACCTGCAGATCTCCTCCATGGAGGCTTCATCATCGGCCACGAACTTGAACCAGTCAGCCCTCTGCAGATTGGTCTGGGAGACATGCCATGTGCCGCCGATATGCTTGGGGCTCAGCACGACGACGGCACCCGGCGGGTCCGGGACCCCTGCCTTGCCACTTGTTTCGTAGACGAGGCGGTATCCGCCGTCTAAAAGCCTGCCGTGAAGGTCTTTCAGCCCTGTTTCCCACTGCAGAAACGGCTCCCCTCCGGTGACGACCACCTCCCTGCAACCGTATTGGGCCACCTTCTGGAGAATTTCATCCAGACCCATTTCGCTGAAATCATGCCATGCATAAGGCGTGTCGCACCATGGGCACAGGGGTTCGATGCATCCCCCAAAGCGAATGAATACGGAAGGTATGCCCAGGAGGGGACCTTCTCCCTGCAGTGAATGAAAGATTTCGGTGACCACGAGATTCATGGATTCTCAGCCCGTCCTTTTGGGGGTGGTTCATGTTTGCACACATTATACATCAGAGAAGGAACGTGTCCAATGTCGTGCAGATGGAATAAGGCCTCAGCCTCCCTTTTCAAACTTGCCCGCGTGGGAGTGTCATGACCTTTCAGGGATTCCCAGATAACCATTCACATGGGTTGTATTTTCTGTTACTAATACAAAGGTCAAGAAACCTCAGGTGAGGGAGATGGTATGAAGATCATTGAAGATGCTCTGAAACGAGGCGACAAGGCGCTCAACGAGTACGAGTCCAAACAGCTTCTGGAGGCCTATGCCATCCCGGTGACCAAGGAGTTCGTAGCAACCAGCATCAAGGATGCGGTCTCGTTCGCCCGCCAGATAGGGTACCCGGTGGTGCTCAAGGGGTCATCCCGGACGCTCACCCACAAGACAGAGCACCGGCTCATCGAGCTTGGCATCGATAACGATGAGGCCCTTGAGAAGGCATACAAGGCCCTTCAGGAGCGCGGTAAAGGCCAGCTCGACGGCATCCTCGTCCAGCAGATGGTCAAGGGCGAGCGGGAGCTCGTGGCAGGCCTCATCCGCGACCCCCAGTTCGGCCCCTGTGTTATGTTCGGCCTGGGCGGCATCTTCACGGAGGTCCTCAAGGACGTCACCTTCAGAGTCGCACCTCTGGAGATGCGGGACGCCTACGAGATGATGGACGAGATCAAGGCCAAGAAACTTCTTGACCAGTTCCGCGGCAAACCGGCTGTGAATAGAGAGGTGCTGGCCAGGGCGCTGGTCAACCTGGGAAGGATAGGGCTCGAGGTCGAAGCGGTCGCGGAGATCGACATCAACCCCATGATCATCCACGAGGATACACCTGTAGCAGTGGACGCATTGGTGGTGCTGAGGAACCCGAAGGCATAGCAGCTCAATGCCCCTGTTCCCCGAGAACGCCCTCTTCATGGCGCCCATGGTTGACCTGAGCCATGTGGCCTATCAGGAACTCGTGCGCTCCTTTTCGGGGTGCGATATCCTCTATTCCGAGATGCTCAATGCCCGCATCGTTCCGGGAGAGAATCCCGGCTCCTCGGTGTACCTGAAATGGACCAGGCTGGACGATCTCATCTTCCAGATAGCGGGGAACGACCTGGAAAGGATGTGCGGATCCGCGGCCAAACTAAACGGCTTTTCACCCTTCGGCATCGACGTGAACATGGGGTGCTGGCTCAAGAAGGTCACCTGCCACGGGTGGGGTGCCGGGCTCATGAGGGATGCCGTAAGGGCTCAGGCGGTCCTCGCCGGGGTGAGGAGGGTGGTGACCCGGCCTCTGTCCGTCAAGATGCGGATAGGCTACGGCCTGGACATGCAGGCCATGAGCGATTTCGCTTCCATGCTGGTCGAATGCGGTGTGGATTTCATCGTGCTCCATGCGCGCACCGTTGAGGACGGCATGTCCCGCAGGGCCAGGTGGGAGTATATCGCAGCCCTGAAGGACCAGGTGTCGGTACCTGTGGTGGGAAACGGGGATGTCAAATCGGCCCGTGACGCCATCGACATGTTCGCCAGGACCGGATGTGACGGCGTCATGGTGGGCAGGCAGGCCGTCGTCCAGCCGTGGATCTTCCGTGACATCAAGGCGCTCCTCGCTGGAAACGAGCCTCCGGAACCTCCTCCCGTCATGGATGTGATGCTTGAGCTGCACCGGCTCCTTTCCTTGCACTTCGCACCGGATGTGGCGCTCAAACGCTTCAAGACGGCCATGGCCTGGCTGTCGCAGAACCTCACCTTTGGCCATCACCTCACCAAGAACGTAGGCCGGGAGAAGTCCATGGAGGGAGCTGCATCATGCATCCAGAGGGCATTCGGACAGGGCATCAGTTGAGCAGGTCCTCGACGTCTCCCCGGACGGCATCGTTTACGCCTGAACGTCCTTGATATTTTCGGTGAAGATTGTATAACGTTTCTGAACCACCCGCACCTTGCTCGGTGCAGATCCTTCCCCACGCCAAGGAGTGATGCATGAAACAGATCGATCTGATGAAAGAGCTCCATACGCCATCCGACAAGAAGATCCTCATGCTCGTGCTCGACGGTCTCGGAGGGCTTCCGGGAGAAGCAGGCAAGACCGAACTGGAGGCAGCCCGCACCCCGAATATGGACAGGCTCTGCAGGGATTCCATCTGCGGGTTGTCCTCGCCCATTGCCCCCGGCATCACCCCCGGCAGCGGGCCTGGACATCTTGGACTCTTCGGTTATGATCCCCTGGAATACGCCATCGGCAGGGGGGTGCTCGAGGCCCTGGGCATCGGGTTGTCTCTGTCTCCCAGGAGTCTTGCGGCCCGCGGCAACTTCTGTACCCTGGACCCGGCAAGCGGTGTGATCACCGACCGAAGGGCGGGCAGGATCCCCACCGAGAAATGCGCCGAGCTCGTGATGAAGCTCAAGAACATAACACTGGACGGCGTCAGGGTCATCGTGGAACCCGTAAAAGACTACCGGTTCGCCCTTATCCTCGAAGGCGATGGACTTGAGGATGGGGTGAGCGAGACCGATCCCCAGAAGACAGGCCTCAAGCCCCTGAAAGTCGAGCCGCTTCATGCCGAGGCAAGGAAGAGCGCCGAACTCCTGAACGCCTGGATCGAAAAGGCCTTCGGCGTGCTCAAGGATGAAAGGCCGGCCAACGGGTGCACCCTTCGGGGCATCGCCAAGGACCCCGGGCTGCCGTCCTACAGGGAGGTCTACGGTCTCAAGGCCTGCGCCATCGCCACCTACCCCATGTACAAGGGGCTTGCCCGCCTGGTGGGTATGGATGTGCTCGATGCCGGCGACACCATAGCGAGCGAGATGAAGACGCTCAAGGATGCCTGGAAAAGGTACGATTTCTTCTTCTTCCATGTGAAGAAGACGGACTCTGCAGGGGAGGATGGGAACTTCGACGCCAAGGTGAAGGTCATAGAGGAGACGGACGACGTCATCCCCGAGATCATGGCCCTGCAACCGAACGTTCTTCTCATCACCGGCGACCACTCCACGCCGTCGGTTCAGAAAGCACACTCCTGGCATGAGCTGCCCGTGCTCTTCCATGCCGACAACATCCGGACGGACACGGTGACGGAGTTCGGTGAGCGGGCATGCATGGCAGGGGGCCTCGGGCATATCCGCCATGTGGACCTCATGCCGCTGGCCTTGGCCCATGCGGACAAACTGACCAAGTACGGCGCATGAAGGGGGATCGACTCAAGGATATGACGGTGACACGAGAGAGGTCGAGATCGATGAACTCACAGAGGAAAAAGGTGGCCCTCATTTTCGGTGGTGTCTCCACCGAGCACGAAGTCTCCATCGTTTCCGCTTCATCCATTGCCCGCAGCATCGACACGGACCGGTTCGAACCGGTCTATGTGGGCATCGACAAGAACGGCAGATGGCTTCTTGGCCAGGGGGCCTTCGAGGCCCTCCGGGGTGGCGGGGAAAAGGGGGTGGAGCCTGTCATCCTCTCCACCGACCCGGAGAAGAAGGGTTTCTTCCATCTGGAATCCGGCTCTCTGACGACAGTGGACGTCATATTCCCTGTCCTGCATGGACCCCGGGGGGAAGACGGCACCATACAGGGGCTCTTCGAGCTCGCAGGCATCGCCTATGTGGGGTGCGACACCATGTCTTCGGCCATTGCCATGGACAAGGACATGACCAAGAGGGTCCTGGCTCAGCATGGCATTCCGGTGGTGAAGGGGACCTGCGTGACCAGGTGGATGTGGGATACCGACAGGGAAGAGGTCCTCAGGGAAATCAGGGAAACCTTGACCTTCCCCCTGTTCATAAAGCCGGCGACCATGGGATCCAGCATCGGCGTGACCAAGGCCTCGGACATGGATGCCGTGGTCAAAGGGCTGGATTACGGCCTTGGATTCTCCACCAAGGCCGTAGTGGAGCTGTCCGTGGAAAAGGCTCTGGAGGTGGAGATCGCTGTTCTGGGCAACAACGAGCCCAAGGCCTCCGTCCCTGGCCAGGTCATCCCCAGCGGTGAGTTCTACGACTTCGACGCCAAGTACGTGGACAATGCAAGCGAACTCATCATCCCGGCAAAGATCGGCAAGGCTCTATGCGAAGACATGCAGTATGCAGCCGTGGATGCCTTTATGGCCATCGGCGGTTCCGGCATGGCCCGCATCGATTTCCTGGTGTCTTCCAAGACTTTTTATCTCAATGAAATCAATACTATTCCAGGTTTTACGAGCATATCCATGTATCCCAAGCTCTGGGAAGCCACGGGCATCCCCTATGTCGATCTCGTTACGAAACTCATCGAGCTGGCCCTCAAGCGCCATGCCACGAACCAGGCGCTCACCAAGACCATCGAGCTGGAGAAGGGCCTGGGGGTGTAAAGGGAGAGCCCATTCCTATCGTCCTCCCTCGCCCCCTTTCCCGGCCTGATATTCTTCTTGAACACACAATGGGAAAGGGTATGCCTACTGCAGGGGGATTCTCATCATGAGCCCGTAGACCGTTTCCTTTTTTCCAGCCGGGGTCGTGTACGAATAGAACATGGGGGACAGCTCATAGACCCCGAACCCGAGACCAATGAACAAGCCGATGGCCGCTCCCTGGTATATACGTTCGTAGTGGTCGCTGGGATGGTCCATGAAAGCCAGTGTTGCTGCTCCTGCGAGGGCACCTATACCGGCGCCCCACAGGGAATCGACCAGGACGACCTCCAGAGAGGAGGAAGCGGCCCTCGAATCCTGCGGCAGGGGCACGAAAGCAAGGCACAGGGCAAGGATGACGAGGATCTTTTTCATGGGTCTCTCCTTTTCATGTCAGATGTTTGACCAGCTTTTTCAAACCGTTTGAAGCGGATTTTCTCCTGCGCGGGGTGTGTTCAAAGGCCTCGGTGATAATCTCCACCGGATCCAAGGCGGGCAGGCCGGAGAAATGACCCAGTTGCATGCGGCATGCCCCGCAGTCCGCCACCAAGGCATCAACCTTCAGCTCCCGTATGGATGAGGCAGCTATCTGGCCGAGCTTGCGGGAAGTCTCCTGGTTGCGCTTCTTGAATCCATAGGTGCCGGCCAGGCCGCAGCAGTTGTCGTCCAGGACATGACAGGTGAGCCCCTCGATCATCTCGAAGATTTTTACCGCCGGGTATCCGATTCCCAGCGCCTTCAGGTGACAGGGGATATGATAGGCCACGCTTCTGTCGACCCTGCCCCAAGGGCCTGTCCCGGCCATAGTCCCGAGCAGCGGGAGCAAATACTCGTAGACGTTGTAGGTGTTCTCGGCGATCTTCCTTCCACCAGGGACATGGAGAATACCTGCGTAGTCCTGCATGAGCGTGAGCCCGCAGGAGGTACAGGCATAAACGACATCGAAACCACGGTCGATGAATTTCGTCAGGATGGCCGCATTCTTCAGGGCGAATCTCCTCGCTATGTCCATGTCTCCGTTGCCCAGCGCCGGCAGGCCGCAGCAGGTTTGGCGGGGCATGACCACCCGGCAGCCCGCGGAAACCATGAGGTCGCGGATCTTCCTGCCGATGTCCGGGCGGTTGTATCCCAGGTGGCAGCCGTAGAAGAAGACCACCTTCCTGCCCTTGCCCTTTCTCCTCCTGCCGCGCTCGAGGTTGAGGAAGCGGAATTCGGGAAGATCGAGCCCTTTCGATACCCCGAGCAGGCTCAGGATGCCTTTCGTTATTGGCCATGAGACGGCCCTGTTGGCAAGAGGGGCCAGGGCCGAGCCCATCTTGTTGAAATGGTAGGCATTGGCGAAGAGGTGGGCAGTGGCCGGGCTCAGGTGTTCTTTCCCGTACTTGAGCTGGGCATTCAGGATGATCTCGGCCACGTCCACGCCGTAGGGGCACGAGACCTGGCAGCGGCGGCACTGGCAGCAGTATTTCACCCACTCGTCAACTGACTTCTCCCCGTCGAGCCGGAAACGCTGTGCATCCGGACCCGACTGTTTGGGCCCGGGAAAGCGCGGCTCGACCTTGTATACCGGGCAGTTTTCCACACAGATGGTGCAGCGCATGCAGTGCTCGAAGGTCATGTGAGCATCCTCTCGCACATCTTCGCTGCCTTCAGGCCGGTGGCCAGGGCCAGGCCATGGCCGCAGTGGTTCTTCATGATGTCGCTGCGTGCCAGTATGCTGCCGCATACGAAGAGGTTCTCCAGGCCGCTCCCGAGCGGTCTGAAGGAAGAATCCACCTCGATGCCGGACCCCTCGATGGGGTGGCCGGGCGTGAAGAAGTCATTCCAGAACCAGTCGTTCCGGGGCCCTGGAATCTCCACGTTCAGGTCGAAGACAGTCTCCTTGACCGCATCCCGAGTGGCAAAGAGTCCGCCGCTGACGAAAGACCCCGTAGCGAGGATGAATGCACGCCCCTGTACGCGCGAGGGCCTGCCTGAGGCGGCCAGCGTCACGGCCTCCACCATGTTTCCCCGGATCTCCACGCTGGAGATGGCCTTGCCCCAGAAGACATACCCACCCTTCTCCTGGAACGATCCCTTCAGTGCCTGGAAGAGTCTCAGGCCCGGTATAGAAGGCGGCAGGGTGGGGATCTCGAAGACATCGCGGCCGATTCGGCCCGATATATCCTCCATGAGGGCCACCGGTTTCCTCAGGCCCAAGACCGCCGGCAAGGCAACCCTGCCGGGCGGGATCTCGATCCCTGACAGCCAGGAGCAGAAGTCATCGACAAATCCCGGCTCCTCGAAACGGGTAGCGATGGCCAGTGTCGAGGACACCCCCGCGTCATAGAGCGAAAAGCCGGTGTTGGGGAGCTTGGATGTGATGTAGGAAGGATAGAAGTCCCTGATGCCGCTGAATGATATCACATGGAGATAATCGTCTCTGCAGCCCTGGGATGCCTCCATGGTCCGGGGCACGAGGCAGGTGGTCTTGAAGGTCCCGATGGGGGTCAGTATCTCCCTGTTCCTTCTGGGTGTGCCCACATAGGGGACAGGGCTGCCGGCCATGGTGTCCTTGAACAACTTCAGGGCATCCTCGATACCCTTCCTTCCCACAAGGCGGTAGGGATGTCCTCCTGGCAGGTCAGCAATGGCCTCCAGTGGCCCCTCTCCGGCGGCCATCACATCGATGCAGCCCGTGGAAAGACAGCACACAGGGTCACCCCTGGATATGAGGGCGGTCTTGAACCCCTTGCCCGCAAGGTAGATGGACGCCGTCAGTCCCGACATACCGCCCCCGATGACGACCACGTCGTGCAGGGAGTCGCTCACGGCTTGCTCCCCATGTTGAGAATGCCCAGATAGAGGCTCTCGATGAGCTGCTCCTCCCGAAGCTGGTCACCCCACAGCGCCGGCCGGATCCCCTTGAACCGACGCTGCAGGAATTCCTTGAGGACCGAGATGGACACCTCAGGGCTGACCCTGCCGAGTTCCTGCATGATGCCCAGAGCCCGGTAGGTACAGAAGCCTCCCTGGCAGGGGCCCATGCCGAGCCGCGTGCGGTGCTGGATATCGCCCACGTACTGGGTTGCCATGGCATTGACGGCGTGCTCGACGCTCTGTCGAGTCACGAGTTCGCACTCGCACACGATGTCGTCCATGGAGGAGAGCCTCTTCGAGAGAGGATAACCGCTCAGCTCATCCTGCCCTTCCAGGGGCAGCTCCGCAGTTCTGCATGCTGCCTTCAGGCCGAAATGGGTCATGACCACGTCCACCGTTTTTTCCGCCATGAGGCGGTAGGTGGTGAGCTTGCCACCCAGGATGCTGAACATGCCGTTTCCATGCTCAATGATCTGGAATCCCCGCGAGATGGAACGGCCGTCCCCGTTCTGCACCGGTGCCATCAGCAGGGGTCTCACACCGGTGTATGCCCTGATGAGCCTGGTGGAACCGAAGCCAGGCACCATCTGTTCGGCCTGTGTCGCCACGATATCGACCTCGGCCGGATCGATCTCCAGCATGTCCGGGTCTGAAACCGGGATGGAGGTGGTACCTGCCAGGCAGACAGCCTCGTTGGGGACGATGATGTCACCATCTGAAGGCGGACGGAGCCTGTTGATGACCATGTTGGTGAGCCGGTGGTTCGTGACGATGAGGCTGCCCTTGGACAGGGACATGGGAACAGAAGTGCCGCCTAGCCTGGCGATCTTGTCTCCCCAGGCTCCGGCGGCGTTGATGATGACCCGCCCCCGGATCTCCTTGATCTGGGATGTGAGACGTTCCCGGGCCTTGATACCGACACACTGCCCCTTCTCCTGGATGATCTCGACGACCTCATGGTGGGTGAGGATGCCGCCTCCCCGGTGGCGAGACGTATAGGCATTGAGCATGCACAGCCTGAATGGGTCGATGGAGCAATCGGGGACGCTTATGGCCTCTTCCAGCGCGGGATTCAGGCCAGGCACCAGGTCCAGGGCCTTGGAAGGCGAGAGCACTTCCGTCTCTATGCCTATCTCGTCGCAGCTTGCGAGGAACTCGTCCCGGTAGCGCTTGGAGTCGCCCGGCAGCCGGATGAACAGGCCGCCGGTTGTCTCAACGCACTTTCTGGCGATCCTGCGGAGGATGGCATTCTCGGAGATACATTCACGGGCGGATTCGCTGTCCTTGACCACGTAGCGGCCCCCGCTGTGCAGAAGGCCGTGGCATGCCCCGGTGGCGCCCGAGGCGAAGTCGCCCTTTTCGACCAAGTAGTGGGGTACGCCCCGCAACGCCAGGTCGCGGGCAATGCCACAACCGGTGGCGCCACCTCCGATAATGATGACATCCGTCTTGATCGACAAGCTCCGTCCTATCTCATGAGCGATTCGTGAGTACCATATACAGGTGTGGCGGGCAGGTCAAGAAGTCCATCCCTGTCCGGCGGAAGCTCTTCCTCAGACCTCCGGGCTCTCCACGATGTCCACCAGTTCGGAGGTGATGCCAGGCAGCGCCGAGCTGGCCCGGGACCAGCTCGGTATGAAGTGAACCACCAGGGGGTCTTCGAGGAACTCCATGACGGCGATATCGAAACCCTTGGTGAAGGTCTCCACCGCGATCTCCTCGGAGTGGCGATCGAAGAGAAGCCCGTTGATGGCCGCATCGTCCTCGTAGAACCTTATCATATCCTGGGCGATGAGCTGGTAGGCGACCTTCAGCGACCTGAATGTCGCCTTGGAGAAGGAGATCCCCTCCGAGGCAAGGGCATGGAACAGGGTACAGGCGATGTCGATGCACATCTTGTGGAGGCCCTTGGACGGGTCCTTGTCCGAGAGTTCCAGGTGCACGTGCTCGTATTCGATGGACAGATCCACCTGGCAGATGCGCCTCTGGGCACAGTTCCGGTATACCTCCTCCAACATGCCGATCTCGAGGCCCCATGTCGCGGGCATCCTGCTCACCCGCATGAGCTCGGAGCAGCCAGCGAATTCCCCGGAGATGGGATAGCGGAACGAGTCCAGGTAGTCCAGGTAGGGCAGGGCTCCGACGGTGGCCTTCAGTGCCCTGATGACCGGGATGACGAAGAGCCGCATGACCCTGCCGTGGAGGCGGTTGGTGACCCGGGCATAGTAGCCTTTGGTGAATTCGTATTCCATGCTCGGGTGTACGAGGGGATAGATGAGTCTTGCGAGCAGCGACCGTTCATAGGTGAGGATGTCGGAGTCGTGGACAGCTATCACATCCGTGTCCCTGCGGGCCAGGAGGTAGCCCGTTGCCATCCACAGGCTCCTGCCCCTTCCGCTGGCCGTATCGACCAGGCCCTCGGTCCACAGACGAGTGTAGAAGGCCTCCATGGAGGGGGCGCTGTTCCAGATGATCACGGTCTCCTGGGGGAGGGATGAGAAGAAATCCTTTGTCTTCCGGTATCCTTCCCTGCCTGCGCCGTCCAGGGTGACGACGATGCGACGCAGGTAGTCGGCGCCCTTGAGGTGATCCACTATCCGGGGGAGTGCTGTGCCGGAGAGCTCCGAGTACTGGCAGGGAAGAATCAGGGAGACAGGCTTGAAGCGCACGTAGTGGCGGAGCTCATCCTCCAGCCTGTCCAGGCGCACCGAGCTGATCTGGTGCAGGGTTGCTATGCGTCCGCATTGAAAGAAGTCACCCATGTACCACCCCCTCTTCAGTCGGTTCGAGCATACGCCTGCCGTGGCGTGGAGATAATCATACGCAGGAATGACATTGACGTCCAGACGATAGAATGAATGGCGTGGGAAGACCCACTTCTCGTTCCTGTTTCATATGATCAGACCCAGGTGCCGAAAGAAACAACATGGACACCACACGGCTC